>CAZHMG010000010.1:0-5757 GCA_964533575.1 uncultured Thermoleophilia bacterium
GGCGTCGCAGGTGACGAAGCAGAGCATCGTCGCCATGTTGGGGCTGATCATGCCGCAGCCCTTGGCGGCGAAGCCGAGGCGCACGACGCCCTCCTCGAGCGTGACCTCGACGGCGCCGCCCTTGGCGAACTTGTCGGTCGTACGAATGGCCGCGCCGAACTCGGCTGCGAGCGCCGGCGACGAGCCGTTCGCAAACAGCTCCCTGGCGGCTGCGTCGATGCCCGGCTCGATCTTGTCCATCGGCAGCGGCACTCCGATGATGCCGGTCGAGGCGACGGCCACCTGCTCGACGGGCAGCCGCAGCCGCACGGCCGCGAGGGCCCGCATGCGGGCCGCGTCGACCCGTCCCGGCTCGCCGGTGCACGCGTTGGCGTTGCCCGCGTTGACGACGACGGCGCGCAGGCGCTCGCAGTCGCTCTCCTCCTTCGTGAGACACACGGGAGCGGCCGCGGCCGCATTACTTGTGAAGGTGGCCGCCGAAACGCTCGGCACCTCGGAATACAGCAGCCCGAGGTCGAGCCGGCCCTTCTTCTTGACGCCCGTCGCGACGCCGGCGGCGGCGAACCCCTGCGGCGTCGTCACCCCGCCCTTGATCACCCGTGCGCCCTCGGGCAGCGCCGCGAACCGCGTCTCCGGCAGCAGCATCAGAGAAGCCCTTCGTACTCGGGGAGACCGAGCATGACGTTCATGTTCTGGATCGCCTGCCCCGCTGCGCCCTTCATCAGATTGTCGATGACGCTGACGAGGATGATGCGGCCCGCGCCGCCGTCGAGCGTCGCGTAGACACGGCAGTAGTTCGTGTAGGCGACGTCCTTGAGCTCGGGCACCGCGTCCGACACCTCGACGAAGAACTCGCCGTCGTAGGCGTCGTGAAAGAGCTGCTGCAGCTCCTCCGCACTCGGTACGTGCGACGCGCGCACGTAGATCGTTTCGCTGATGCCGCGCTGTATAGGCATGAGGTGCGGGACGAAGGTCAGCGACGTCTCGGCGTCGAGTCCCTCACTGATCTCCGGCTGATGCCGGTGGGAGGCGATGCCGTAGGGCATGAGGTCCGAGTCGATCGAGCAGAAGTGCGTGCGCGGCGTGGTCACCTTGCCGGCGCCGGTCACGCCGGACTTGGCGTCGATGATCACGTCGGTGAGCCCGAGACGGCGGATGGGCGTGAGCGCCAGCAAGGCGGCCGTGGGGTAGCAGCCAGGATTCGCGACGAGCTTGGCGTCGGCGATGGCCTGGCGGTTGAGCTCGGTCAGGCCATACACGCCCGGCGTGAGCTCCGGATGCGGGTGCGGCGCATACCACTTCTCGTAGAGATCGGCCGCCAGACGGAAGTCGGCGCTGAGGTCGACCACCCTCGCGCCGGTGTCGAGCAGCCGCTTCACGATGGGCGCCGCCTGGCCGTGGGGGGTGCAGACGAACGCCACGTCGACCGATGTGATGTCGACCTGGCGGCAGAACCGCAGATCGGTGCGCACCCGCGGCAGATGGGCGTGTACCGGCTGCCCGGCGAGGTTCTCCGAGCTGATGTGCGTTAGCCTCACTGAAGGATGCCGCAGCAGCAGCTCGGCGAGCAGAGCGCCGGTGTAGCCGCTGCCGCCGACGATGCCGACGGTCAGAGGAGCTTCGGACCCGGACACAGCTGCTTCACTGCCGGAGGCAGGTCTGGCAGCTTGGTCTCTGTTCCGCTTGTGGTGGAAGAGTGCAGTCATAGAGGCGCTCCGAAGGCACGTCGAGATGGACGGTGGCGAGACGTGAGAGTGCGCCGGCGTGGGCGAGCTGCGGGTGTCTGCCGGGAGCTAGCGCAGACACGAGCACCCACCGGCCGGCGCGGATCGTGCACGTCGGACGCGGAGGGCGAAGCACGGCCGGAGCTCCTGGCGCAGGACCAGGTGCGACGTCGGCGATGCGAGGATGCAGTGCATGGTCGCGCGACTCTACCCGAGGGACGAGAATGATGCAAGCTTCGCGCTCATTTGATGCACTTTATGCGAGCCGCCTGCTGTGACGAGCTCGCGAGGGACCAGAAGCGCACAGCACAGACGGGCGGGAGAGCAGTCCTAGCCGTTGGCTTCGTTGCCGCCCCTTGACAATCGCCTTGTGGACGCTCGCGTCATTGTCGTTGCCAGATCGGGCAGCGATCGTTGCCGCAACTGGCTTCGGAATTTCCTCATTCTGCCTGCACAGCGGCCCGATAGGCGGATCAGAAACCGACTCCGGGCAGGGAGCGGACCATGTGCTGGGCTCTCTCACCTCCTCTCTGCCTGCGTCGCGGCTCACTCCCCCGAAAGTGAGGCAAGTAGATGGGAAAGCGACACCACACACCCGCGCTCATCCTGGCTGGGGCCCTTACGCTCGCGCTCCTGGGCGGGTCGACCCTTGCCGGGCTGGCGACTGACGACGAGGCCGGCGCCGCCGGCGCCACGCCGGCCCTCAAGCCCGTCCCCAAGGTCGTCAAAGTCAAGAGCGCCAAGAAGCCGCCGAAGACCGTGAAGTTCAACGGCAAGCCCGTGCCCGGCGGCGTCACCACGGGCACCGGAACGGCAACAGGCGGCGCGGGTGAGGTCATCATCCCCGGCGTGCCCGCCTACAAGTGGCGCGACGGCTGCGGACCGACTGCCGTGGGCATGGTCATCGGCTACTACGACAACCAGCAGGGGTGGGACGACCTTGTCGCGGGCGAGGTCCCGGACGATTCGCCGGAGGCGCAGCAGATGGTAGCAAGCCGCGGCAGCTCCACATCCCCCGCCCACTACGAAGACTTCGCGCTCCCGATGGACGCGAGTACGGCGACCATTCTGGCTGATCGCAGCGCCGCGCCCGCCGGCGATGAGCACGTGTCAGACTCGGTGGCCGACTTCATGCACGCGTCCTGGAGCGCCGACGGCCTGCGCTACGGCTGGAGCTGGTCGAGCATGGCAGGACCCGCCTTCACTGGGTACGTGAAGGCAAAGTACCCGAGCAGCGCGCCGACCACGAGCACCTACGCGGGCACCAGTCTCACGTGGGACAAAGTGATGCAGGAGATGAGCGCCGGGCGCCCGATGGTCTTCCTCGTGGACTCCGACGGCGACGCACGCACCGACCACTTCGTGACGATCGTGGGCTACCGGGAGAGCAACGGATACCCGGAGTACGCCTGCTGGGACACGTGGAGCACGACCACACTACGCTGGGAGCGCTTCCGCGCCATGTCCACGTCGTATGGCTGGGGTGTCTGGGGTGGCTTCACGTACTCCATCGACGCCACTCTGCCGGCGCCCGAGCCGACGCCGACGCCCACCCCGCCGGTGATTGAAGAACCGCCCGCGCCCACACCGTCAGACACCCTTGCTCCCGTCACCGTCCAGACAGGCGCCGACGACCTCTGGCACAACACTGCCGTGACGGTGGCCTTCTCGGCGACCGACGATGTCTCCGGGGTCGCCTACACTGAGTACTCCCTTGATGGAGGCGCCTGGACGAAGGGCACTTCGGTCACGATCGCGCCGCCGAAGAAGACCGCCGTGGCCGCGATCCACACGGTCGAGTACCGCTCGGTGGATGTGGCCGGCAACGTCGAGAGCTCCAGTACGGCATTCGTCAAGATCGACACCAAGAAGCCGGTGACGACAAGCAACGCCACATCGACCGCTTACGCCGGGTCCTTCACGCTCAAGCTGACTGCGTTGGATCCGGATGCCGGCGTGAAGGCCACCTATGTCTCGATCGACGGCGGCGCCTACCAGCAGGCGACGACTGCCACGATCACGGGCGCTGGTCGTCACACCATCCGCTTCTACTCAATCGACAACGCGAAGAACACGGAGACGGCGAAGAGCGTGACGGTCAGGATCAAGTAGCGCAAGCAACGCTTTCAGCCTACTGACGACAAGGGAAGAGGGGGCGGGCCGTGCGGCCCGCCCCCTCTCACTGTCCGGCGACGCGTCAGCGTCGTCGGCTCTTTCTTACCGGCTTACCTCCTAGTATTTCACCGGACAGGGTCCGTACTGGACGAAGTTGTAGTTGTTGTTCGCCTTGTCCAGCGCGTCCTTCAGGAGCCCCAGGTAAGTGCGGTCCGGGTTACTGAGAGCCAGCGTCGCATTGGCCTCATTCATCACCAACCCGATCGTCCTGTACCCAAGCGTCGGGCCCGCATAGACAAGGGCGTCAGCCTTGACGTAGCCGAACTTCACGTTCAGCCACATCGCAGCAAGGTGACCAGAGAGTTGGTACCTCATGTCAACCGCATTGCGTGCCTGCAGCCAGGTCTTGAACTGAGAGTACGTCGTGGGGTCGAACGAGGTCCCGGTCGGCTGCCGGAGGTTCAGGGTACGAAGCTCCGCGAGACAGGCTGACATGCCCATCTTCTTCATGTCGGCTTCACCGTTCTTGTTCGACCAGTACCCCGGAGTGTGACCGCCGCCGGCACCAAGGCAGAGGTTGCCGAACTTGACTTCGTTCAGCCCGCCCTGCACGTCAAGGGTGAACGACTTCTGGGTCGTCGCCATCCAGCTGCCGACCGCCATGACCTCCTTGACAGTGTACTTGCCAGGGGCAAGGACGAATGTCACCTTGCCGTCAGCGTTCGTGTACTTCGTCTCCACAAGAGTTCCGGACGCGTTGTACACCTGGATCTTCCAGCCTTGGATGCCCGGCTCACCCTCGTCCCAGAGGCCGTTGGCGTTCCGGTCGTAGAACTTCCAGGCTGTGAGGACGGGCAGCACCTTCACTGTCGCGTCGTCGGAATCGGAGGCCGTGTTGCCCTCGTTGTCCTTGACAGTGACGGCGGCGGTATTGACGTAGGTGCCAACCTCAGTGAACGGAAGCGTGTAGTTGATGGTGATGACTTCATTCGGCTTGAGCCAGGTCCCGATGTAGTCGGACAGGTCGTACTGGGTGTCCGTCAGTTCCGTGATCTCAACCGGCTCCACGCTCGTGTTCTTGATCGTGATCGTGAACTTGAAGTCCCCGCCCGGCTCCGGAAGGCTGCCCGGATCGGCGGTCTTGGTGATGTCGATGGTCGGCTTGACGTCGGTCACCTTGGCGAGCGTACTGGCGGCGTCACTTGCTGTACTGCCGTCATTGTCGATGACCGTTACGTCAGCCTTGTTGGGATAGTCGCCGGCGTCAGTCCATGTCTCGGTGTACTCCGCGGTTACGTACGAACCAACAGGGATCCAGTACACAGTGATGTCGCTGATCGTGTCGCCGTTTGCCTTCTTCCAAGTCAGGGACGGCGAGTTGGTGTCGGTGAAGTCAGTGACCTGAATCGGCTCCTCGCATGTGTTCTTAATGGTGAGCGTATAGGTGAACACTCCTCCCGGCTCAGGCATTGAGGTTGGATCGACCGTCTTTGTGAGATCCACGGTGGGGTCGACGTTGGTGATCTTCACCGTGGCGTCGTCGTTGGCGGTGCCCGTCGTGCCGTCGTTGTCGGTGACGACCACGGTGCCGACGTTGGTGATCTCCTGGCCGGCGTTGATGTCACCGGCGGCGAAGGTCTTGACGAGCGTGGCTGTGACCGACTTGCCGGCGGGGATCTTGTCTGTCGGCTTGAAGTCGTCGGCCCAGGTCACGTTCTCGTTGGCGAGCAGGTCGCCGAGCTTGTTGTCGGTGAGGCTGGTGAGGTCCACCGGCTCGAAGCTGGTGTTGGTGATCAGGTAGGTGAAGGTGACCGCGCCGCCGCTCTCCGGGATGGAGGTCGGGTTGGCGGTCTTGACGATGGTCACGGTGGGGTCGACGTTGGTGATCTTCACCGTGGCGTCGTCGTTGGCGGTGCCC
>CAZHMG010000010.1:5857-45488 GCA_964533575.1 uncultured Thermoleophilia bacterium
ATGGAGGTCGGGTTGGCGGTCTTGACGATGGTCACGGTGGGGTCGACGTTGGTGAGCGTGATTTCGGCCCAATCGCTGGCGCTCGTGTTGTTGCTTGTCCCAACCTGATAGGCCACGACTGTCGCCGTGTCCGTGACCACGTCGCCGGCATTCCCAGAGACGTTCTGCTTGAAGTACCAGGTGACCTCGTCCCCTGTCGTATCGGCCTTGGCCAAGGTGAAGGGGTACGTGACCAAGACGGTGCACTCGGGATCCGTGTACAGAGTGGGCGTGGTCGTCGTGTCACCGATCTTGTCAGTGACGTCACCCTCTCGAATCTCGAGGGCCCTGTGCATGCTCGTGTTCGTGATGACGAGCTTGTACGTTGCCGCGCTGTCCGGCTCCGCAGCCGAGTCACTATTCACGAAGTCCGTGTGGCCATCCGCGTCCACGGTCTTGTCGACCTCGAGGCCGAGGACGTTCAAGCCGCCCGTATCGACGTTCGTCGGCTGGTAGTACGTGTTGTTGCCCGGAGTTGGATCCTGCGTAATGGACGACACGCTGACCGTGTTCAACAGGTCATACGTGGTCGGCATGGTCGTCGATCCGGGGAGAGCAGCAGTGCCCGTCACGGCGTCAGTCGGAGCATTCTCATCCACCGTGACGCTGACCGTGATCGTCTTGGTCTCCTGGGGCGCCAATCCGCCCACGTTCCACGTCAAGACATCGCCTACCATCGTCGCGTACGCGGGCGAAGAACTGACGTAGGTGACGTGCGAATCAAGCGTGTCGGTCACGACTACGCCGTTCGCATAGGTCGTGGCCGAGTTGTTCGTGACCGCGATGTCGTAGCTCAGCTCGCGCGTCCCATCGAGGTACACAGGGTCGGGGGTGTCGCTCTTCGTGATCGACAGATCGGGCGGATTCGGGGGAGTGTAGAAGTCGCCGACCTGAAGCAGCGGAACCGTCTGATTCCCCCCGCCAATATTGCCATTCTTCGGGACGGGATTCTTCGTACCGGTCCATGCGTCAACCAAGTGTGTTTGAACATTGCCTCCCACGGTCTGAGCAATGGAGCTCTTCAACACCACCCAACACTCCACAACGACACGATCGCCGTTGTCTAGCCCAGAAACCGTGACGTAGCCGTTCACTCTTTCGTTATTAGTTCCACTCCCAAGGACGTTCCATGAGAACTCACTGACTCTCGCGTTGTCCCCTGGATCGCGATGTGCGACATCGCCCGTGTCAACGAAGGCGGCGATGACTCCATACGAGGTATCGAACCCGAAGTTTCCACCGTTCGTCGTCTTTGCGAGCCAGTCACCGTTGAAGGTGATTACGCCATTCTCCGGTGTAGTTTCTCCACTGACAGAAACCTCGACTTCAAAAGGCACAACCTGACCAAGGCCCAGGTCTTTCGGCATCAGCGAAGTCACTGCATCCCGATTATTCGATGCGTCCGTCGGCCCGTAACATACAGCGTCTTTCAGAGGATCTGAGGCTCGGCCATCGGCTCCGAGATAAGGATAGGCGATGCCAAGAAAAGCGGACAGATCTTGGGGCAGCCATTTCTTGTAAGTAGGTTCAAAGGGAGGTCGATTGACCTCTGGGTCAGCTGCGTACCATTTTATGGAATAGGAACCCGGAGAATCTGTGAACCTATACTCCACTGACTGCTGCACTCCAACAGTATCCTGTCCCGAGACAACAACCTTGTAGACGGCGACCCATGCCGACGGAAGCTGGAACTCAGGCAACAACCAGTCCCCGTTGGATTCCACCAGAGCATCAAAGGTGCGCGCCCAAGCCAGGCCGTCAACGTCCGACACTGTCACGTCTACAGTGTCAACCTTTACTTGAACCTTGCTGCCGGGCATCCAATTCATGCCACTGAGCGTCACGTACTCGCCCGGCCAATAGTCGTCCTTGTCGCTGCTGACGGTTGGCTTGTCCACCACGACGTCGAGGATCGACTGAGTGGGCGTGGGCGTCGGAACCGGCGCGGCACTCTCTTCAGCCGTCGCCGGCTCGCTCGCCGGCGTCTGTGTGGCTGCTGGAGTCTCCTCTGTCGTAGCCGGCGTGCTTGGAGGTGACTCCTCCGGTACCGGCGACGGGCTGAGCGAGGCGACGATCTCGGAGAACGTCCCCTCCGTCGCTGTCGCGATAGCGGCAAACGCGCCGGTCAGCACCAGGGCCAACACGAGCGCGAGCGCTATCTTCTTTCCTCTTCGTGGGTTCATCTGCCCCTACCCCCCTGATTGACCCCGTGCCGCCGCGACGTACGCGCGCGCAGCTCAAGATGACGTGATGGCCGTTGCCCTCGTGATCGTCGGCTCATCTCCTGCCTCCCTGACGCGCTCACGCGTCTGTCGCATAGCGCCTCGCGCGCGGCACGTTGATGCGTGCGAAGGCGATCCTTGGAAGCTGGAAAGAAGGAGAAGCGGTGCCAGCCTGCGAAATGAGCGCTGAACGCGCTCCCGCGTACATCGCGCCGCGCCCTGCAGGGACGACAAGCCGCCGGCCTGGATTCGCCGGTGCGCAGTCGTTTGCACAGAAAGCGGGCTGGACGGACACGAATGCAGGACGTCGCTGCACCGATCTCACCCTCTCCGGGGGTTTCATCAGAGCAGCGGGTCTGAGTATGGCGTTTGACCAGCCCGTTGGTCGTCGCCCTCGTGGGTTGCCCGCGTCTGAGAGGAATCCCCCTGCCTCTCTCTCGAGACCACTATAAACACCTGCGTCACCCGCGGGTCAATGCCTCGCCCCGTCTGTTGCCAGACAAGGCGACAGTTGTTTGACACGAATGAGACCAACCCTCACTCTAAAGTTAAGGTCGATATTTGCCCTTCTGCTCTTCAGCCGCAGTGGTGAGGTGCCGATAGGCATGTGTCCAGCGGGGCCCGAAGATCTGTCGGAAGGAGTCGCGGCGAAGACCGCGAAGGCAGTCGTCAATGGCCACGACGGACGACCGCTTTCTGGCGTGGATTTGGGCCTGCAGTGGCAGCGAAAAGGGGCGGTGCAGCGCAGCCACACCGCCCCTTTTCGGCGTCCGAGAATGGCCGAAATTCCTACCGCAGAACGGCCCCGAATTCGCGCTCCAGGGCGGCCATGATCTTGCCCCGGACGCCGGCGATATCCTTGTCCGAGAGCGTCCGTTCGGGCGACCGCATGACGACGCGCAGCGCCAGTGACCGCTTGTCGGCCGGGACCTGGTCGCCCTCGTAGACGTCGAACACGCTGACGCTGCGGGTCAGCTTGCCGCCGGCCTTGCGTGCCGTGGCGATGACGGCCGAGGCGGGCACGTCGCGGCCGACGACCACGGCCAGGTCCTGTGAGGCCGGCGGATACGTGCCGAGATCCTCGAAGGGCACGTCCGGGAGCGCCAGGGGCGCGAGCACGTCGATGGACAGGGTCGCGACATAGAGATCGACATCGTCGACGCCGAATGCCGCGGCCACGTCCGGCCGTAGCTGCCCGAGGACGCCGACCGGCCTGCCCGCGACGCTCACGGTGGCCGACTTGCCGGGATGCAGGTACGGGTAGCACTCGACGGCCTCGCCGAGCGGCGCGAACTCACCCTGGAGGCTCAGATCGGCGAAAAGCGCCTCGACGACGCCCTTGAGCGTGAAGAAGTCGGTCGGGCGAGGTGTCGCGGTCCAGCTCGCGGGCTGGAGCGGGTCGCTCAGCACGATGGCGACGGCCTCAGGTTCGTGCGGGAGCATGACGCCCGGCTCGGCCGCGTGCGGCGGCGCCGGGCTCGACTGGTCGTCCCAGAGGTAGACCCGCCCGATCTCGAAGAGATTCGGGGGGTCGTTGAGCCGCGAGATGTTGTCGCGCAGCGCGCCGACGAGCCCGGGCAGCAGCGACGTGCGCATCACCGACTGTTCGGTGCTCATCGGGTTGCTGAGCTTGACCGGCTGCAGACGGACGTCGCCGTCGGCGAAGCCCAGCGGCGCGACCGCGTCCGGCGCGACGAACGTGTAGGTGATGACCTCGTTGAGGCCGCAGGCCGCCAGCGCGCGCCGTACGGCGCGCCGCATATGCTGCGGCCCCGTCAGCCCGCCGGTCGTGGTGTGCCGCGGCAGCGTCTCGGGCGCAGGGCCGTAGCCGGCGATGCGCCCGATCTCCTCGATGAGGTCGACCTCGCGCTCCAGATCGGGACGGAAGGTCGGCACGGTCACCTCCCAGGCGACGGGCTCTGGCACGGGCGCGAGGTCGATTTCGCGCACGGTGCACTCCAGCCGCCGCAGGATCGCCGCCTGCTCGGCCTCGGGCACCGTGTAACCGAGCAGCGCCTCGCCCTTTGCCGGGCGGTAGCTGAGCTGCCGTCGCGCCGGCAGCGCGCCGTGCACGTCCGGCATGCCCGGCGCCACCTCTCCCCCGCACAGCTCCTCGAACAGGCGGCAGGCGAAGTCGAGGCCGCCGGGCACCATGTGCGGGTCGATCCCCTTCTCGAAACGGTTGCTGGCCTCGCTGCGAATGCCGGTATGCATCTCGGTGCGCAGGATGCTCGGGCCGCTGAAGTTGGCCGCCTCGAGCACCACGTCGGTGGTGTGCTCGTCGACCTCGGCGTCGATGGAGCCGAAGACCCCGGCGATCACGAGCGGCCTGGCGACGTCGGCGATCACGCACATCTCGCCGTCGAGCGTGCGCTCCACGCCGTCCAGCGTGACGATCTTCTCGCCGTCCTTCGCCCGCCGTGCGATCAGCTTGTCGCCGCCGATCTTGTTCGCGTCGAAGGCGTGCAGCGGCTGGCCCCAACCGAGCATCACGTAGTTGGTGACGTCGACGACGCTGTTGATGGGCCTCATGCCGGCGTGCGTGAGCCGCGCCTTGAGCCACGCCGGCGACTCGCCCACCTTCAGATTGCGAATGACCCGCGCGGCGTACCGCGGGCAGAGGTCGGGGTCGGCGATCTCGACCGCGATCGCCGCCTCCGCCGGATCGCCGCACAGCAGCGCCGGGCCGTCGACGGGCGGCGGCGCGAGCGTAGCTCCCGACGCCGCCGCGACCTCGCGCGCGATGCCGTAGATCGAGAAGCAGTCGGGCCGGTTCGAGGTCAGCTCGATCTCGAGCACCGGCTCGGCCACCGGCAGGTAGTCCTGCAGCGGCGCGCCGATCCGCCAGTCCTGCGGCAGGATCACGATGCCGGGGCTGTCGTCCTCGTAGCCCAGCTCCCGCTCGCTCATCATCATGCCGTCGCTCTCGACCCCCCGGATCGTCGACTTCTTCAGCTTCAGCCCGCTCTCGAGCACGGCGCCGGTCAGCGACACCGCGACAACGTCGCCCGCCTGGAAGTTGTGCGCCCCGCAGACGATCTGCCGCACGCCGCCGTTGGCCTCGCCGACGTCGACGGTGCAGAGGCTCAGCTTGTCGGCGTTCGGGTGCTTCTCGCGCGTCACGACCTCGCCGACCACGAAGCGCGCCAGGTTCTCGGGGCTGTTCGGCGCCCCAGCCCAGTGGATGCCCTCGACCTCGGTGCCCGACATCGTGAGCAGCTCGGCGAGCTCCTCGACGCTGCCCGTCCAGTCCACATACTCCTTGAGCCAGCTGACGGATACTCTCATCGCCCTCTCCCCCCTCTAGAACTGCCGCAGGAAGCGGACGTCGTTGTCGTAGAACAGGCGCAGGTCCGGGATGTGATGCTTGAGCATGGCCATGCGCTCGACCCCCATGCCGAAGGCGAAGCCGGAGACGACCTCGGGGTCGTAGTCGACGAACCCGTAGAGGTTGGGATCGACCATGCCGGCGCCCATGATCTCGAGCCAGCCCGAGTACTTGCAGCTGCGGCAGCCCGCGCCGCCGCAGAGGCCGCAGTTGACGTCGACCTCGATGGAGGGCTCGGTGAACGGGAAGAAGTGGGGCCGCACGCGAATCGAGCGCTCCGGCCCGAAGAAGGCGCGGGTGAAGTGCGCGACGGTGCCCTTGAGGTCGGCCAGGGTGATGCCCTCGTCGACGACGAGGCCCTCGACCTGATGGAACATCGGCGTGTGCGTGGCGTCCGAGTCGCGCCGGTACACCTTACCGAGGCAGAGCACCGAGACGGGCGGGCGCTGCTGCTCCATGACGCGCACCTGCACCGGCGAGGTGTGCGTGCGCAGCAGCACGCCGCGGTCGGCGTCGAGGACGGCGCCGGGCATGACCGGCGCCTGCTCCTCGATCCAGAACGTGTCGTGCGCGGAGCGCGCCGGGTGGCTGGGGGGCGTGTTGAGCGCCGTGAAGTTGTAGTAGTCGAGCTCGACCTCGGGCCCCTCGGCGATCTGGTAGCCGAGCCCGATGAAGATGTCTTCGACCTCGCGCATCGTCCGGCTGATCAGGTGCTCGTGCCCGGCCGGGAACGGATGGCCGGGCAGAGTGACGTCGACGCGCTCTTCGGCGAGCGAGACGCTGAGGGCCGCGGCCTTGAGCTCGGTCTCGCGCGCCGCGAACAGCTCTTCGAGCTCTCGGCGCACCAGGTTGCCGCCCTTGCCGACGGCCGGCCTGACCTCGGCCGGCAGGTTCGGGATGGAGCGCAGAAACTCCGTGAGACCGCTCTTGCGCCCGAGGGCCGTCACGCGGGCCTGCTCGAGCGCGTCGAGGTCGGGAGCGCGCTCGAGGAGGCCCCTGGCGGTCGTGTAGATCGCCGCCAGGCCCGGCGCGCGCTGTTTGAGCATCTGCAGGTCTGCGTCGTCCATCGTCATCCTTTCGCGGAAGCCGCGGAGGGGCTCGAGGGTTGTTCGGGTGAGGCCGGGGAGGCGGCGTCGTGCATGCCGGACGAGCCGGCCGGGCGGCGCGAGAACTCGTACAGGGCGATCGCGCCGGCCACGCCGGCGTTCAAAGACTCGACGCTGCCGCGGGTCGCCGGCTTGAGCGGGATCGTCAGCAGGCGCGTCACGTGACGTGCGGCGGCCGGAGAGAGGCCTGCCCGCTCCGCGCCGACGACGAGCGCCGCCGGGAAGTCCAGGTCGGCGCGGTCCAGCGGCGTCCCCTCGTGGGCGGCCAGGCCGTAAACACGCTCGACCTTGAGGTGGGAGAGCAGTTCTTCGAGCTGCATGTCGGGGAGCAGCGGCAGGCCGAAGATCGCGCCCATGCTGGCGCGGACCGTCTTGGGCCCGAAGACGTCGGCGGAACCGGGTGAGGTGACGATGGCGGCGGCGCCGAAGGCTGCGGCGGCCCTGATCAGCGTCCCCATGTTGCCCGGATCGGCGATGCCGTCGGCGTACACGACGAGCGCCTGACGGCTGACGCGGATGAGCGAACCCAGGGCCGGCGGCACGGGCAGCGGGAACACCGCCATCGCATCCGGCGGCGTCTCGAGCGTCGTGATCTTCTGGGCGACGCGCGTCGCGACCGGGAAGATCGAGGGCGCGCGGCCGAGCCGCGCGCCCCCCGATTGGATCTGCCGCGCCAGCTCCTCCGCCCGCTCGGCCGCGACGAACACGACCTGCGGCCGCTGCCCGGCGGCGATGCCGGCCAGAACGAGATCGGCGCCTTCCACGAGGAAGGCGCCTTCACGCTCGCGGAACTTGCGTTGACGCAGCGACGCCGCTCGTTTGACGAGGGCGTTCTGCGGACTGGTGAGTGCTTCGCCTAAAACCCCAAGCGACTCGCCCGCCTCAGGCTGCGTCGTCGAGGGCCGCACGGGCCTGGCCGGCCAGGGCGGCGAAGTGCTGCGGGTCGCTCACTGCGATCTCGGCAAGAATCTTGCGGTCCAGCTCGACTTGCGCGAGTTGCAAACCGTGCATGAACTGGCTGTACGTGAGACCGTTGTCGCGGGCACCGGCGTTGATGCGCACGATCCACAGCTTGCGGAACTCGCGCTTGCGCACGCGACGGTCACGATAGGCATACTGGCCACTGCGCTGGACCTGCTCTTTCGCCCTCTTGTAACTGGCGTGTTTGCCGGCGTAATACCCCTTCGCCTGCTCCAGTACCTTACGGCGCTTCTTGCGCGCGGTGACGCTCCGTTTGATTCGAGACATGGTGGTACTCCTGGTAATCCTCTAGCGTAGGCCCAGAAGACGCTTGATCCCTCTGGCGTCGGCCTCACTAACGTCGTAGACCTTGCGGAAGCCCCGCTTGCGCTTGGCGGACTTGTGCTCCAGGAGATGGCTCTTCATCGCGTGGCGACGCTTGAGCTTGCCAGTCCCGGTGAGACGGAAGCGCTTCTTGGTTGCGCTGTGGGTCTTCATCTTCGGCATACGCACCTCCCTCCCACTACTTCGTCGGACCCAGCATCATGACCATGTTGCGCCCGTCGAGATTGGGCTTGGACTCGATGACGCCGAACTCCTTGACATCTTCGGCGAGCCGCATGAGCAGCTGCTCGCCACGTTCCGGATGGACCATCTCGCGGCCGCGGAACATGATCGTGACCTTGACTTTGTCCTGGTGCTGCAGGAAGCGCAGCACGTGACCCTTCTTGGTCTCGTAGTCGTGCACGCCCACCTTGGGCCGGAGCTTGATCTCCTTGATGGTGATCTGGCTCTGGTGCTTGCGGGCCTGCTTCGCCTTGAGCTCGAGCTCGTAGCGATACTTGCTGTAGTTCATGATGCGGCAGACCGGCGGGTCGGACTGCGGCGACACCTCGACAAGGTCGAGATTGCGTTCGGCCGCGTACTCCTGGGCGAAGCTGATGGGCTTGATGCCCAGCTGCTCGCCTTCCTCGTCGATGAGGCGCACCTGCGGCACCGTGATGCCGTCGTTGATGCGGATGCGGACCTCGTTGGCCCGCTCTCGCGCAAACTTGTCTCTAGGCGAATAAGGTCTGGCCATATGAAAAAAGGCTCGCCAACGGCGAGCCCTCACGATCTCCTTTCTCGTGACGGACCCTGTCGGCCAAGGTTCGGCGCAGGGTGGGGTGCTCGCAAGCTCCCTCTTGTGGCGCAGGGGAGTATACAGGAGAGTGCAAGCGTGCGTCGACTTGACGTTGGGATGAGGATAGCATCGATTCATGGAAGATGGGACAGAGCACGCCGTAATGGACGCGCCCGGGCCGGCAGCGGGCGGCCCCAGGCATTTCCTTGTCGACGAGCGCGGTTCCTATGACGAGATCGACTGCGATCTCGTCCGTCGGCACGTGCGCGAGTCGGAGTTCTTCTGGCTCGATCTGCACCAGCCCAGCAAGGACGAGATTGCGATGCTGCGCGAGATCTTCGCGCTGCATCCTCTGGCCGTCGAGGATGCGGAGCACTTCGATCAGCGCCCCAAGCTCGACACCTACGACACCTTCGTGCTCCTCGTCGTGTACGGCGCCAACGCCGACGAGGACGGCCTCGTCGAGGTCGACTGCTTCCTCTCCGAGCGCTTTCTCATCACCGTCCACAGGGACGACTGCCCGGCGTTCGCGGACCTGCGGCGGCGCACCGCGCACGACCCCTCGCTCATGAAGAACAGCAATCTGCTGCTGCACGCCGTGACCGACGCGCTGGTCGACAGCTTCTTCCCCGAGCTCAGCAGGATGGACGACCGCATCGACGCCCTGGAACTGCTCATGCTGCGGAAGCCGACCGATGAGCAGCTCCAGGAGATCTTCGCACTCAAGCGCCGTCTCGTCGGCTGGCGAAAGGTCATCAGTGCGCAACGCGACCTCTTCGCCGGCATCACGGCGGGAGTCGTCGAACTCCCGGCCAGGGATCCCGAGACGGATCGCTACTACCGCGACGTCTACGACCACCTGATCCGCATCAGCGACCTCATCGACAGCTACCGGGATCTGCTGAGCGGAGCGATGGACCTCTACCTCTCGACCGTCTCCAATCGGCTCAACGAGGTCATGAAGCGGCTCACGATCGTGGCCACCATCTTCATGCCGCTCACCTGGATCACCGGCTTCTTCGGCATGAATTTCGCATGGCTGGTGCGCGAGGTCGACAGTCCCTGGATGTTCCTCGTCTTCGGCATCGTCACCCAAGTGATGGCCCTGGCCGTCATGCTGGTGATCTTTCGGCGCCGGGGATGGATGTAACGGGCCGCCGGACCGCTCCGCTGCTGCCCGGCCCTCACACGTGGATGTCGCGGCGCCGGAAGGCGACGAAGGCCACGGCGCCCGCAACCGCGGCGACGCCCACCAGGACGGCGGCGTAGACGGGGTCGACGCCCTGGCGGAGGGGCTGGACGCCGCCGTAGTAGTAGAACAGCGACAGCTTGCGGAACGGCTCGATCGTGTCGCTGAGCGGCGCCAGCGCGTTGAGCAGATACGAGCCGAGGGCGACGGCGACCGCCACGCCGATCGCGATCCCGCGATTGCCGGTGGCGGCCGCGGCGGCGAAGGCGATCGCGGCCACCGACAGCGTCAGCAGAAAGATGTTCACATGCCCGCCGGCCATGGTGCGGAGCGGCAGGTCCATGCCGCCCAGCTCCGCGCCCAGCCACAGGGCCAGCAGCTGAGCCACGGTGAGCAGGATCAGGCCGACGACGACGACGACGGCCTTCTCCGCCAGCAGACGGGCCCTGCTCACGGGATACGAGAGGAGGAGGCTGAGCGTACCCTGCTCCTCCTCCCCGGCGATCTGCTTGACGGCCAGGGCGATGCCGAACGCGATGAAGATGATCGGCGCCATGAACGAGAAGAGCTCGGCATCCACGTAGCCCACGGGCGACGTGAAGTCGCGCGCGGGGCCCACGAACATGGCGAGGAACTCCTCGGGCATCGCCTCGATGTAGCGCTGGACGTCCTCGCCGGCCTTCTCGATGCTCGGGTAGATGAGCCCGAGCAGGAACGGCATGATCGCCGCGCCGAGTGCCCAGAAGGGGAACGAGCGGCGCATATCGCGCAGCCCCTTCAGAAGGACGTTACGCAGCATCGCCGCCATCCTTCGAGACGTCCGCCGGCGTCCACGATTCGTCCCCGAGGACTCCCTCCTGGCCGTAGTACGTCAGGAAGATGTCCTCGAGGTCCGGCTCGCGGCTCGTGAGACTCAGCACTTCATGAGCCGCGAGCTCCTTGACGAGCGGATCCATCGAGCCGGCGACGGACATGCGCAGGTTCGCCCCGGTCTGACCGAGCACGGTGACGCCGGGAAGCGCCGCGAACGGCGCCACCGGCGTCTCCGACGCAAAGGCGACCTCGACCTCGCGGACGGCTCGCCCGATGAGATCGTCGACGTTCTCGATCGAGATGAGGCGAGCTTCGCGGATGAACGCGACCCGGTCGCAGATGCGCTGCACTTCGGGCAGCACGTGCGAGGAGAGGAAGATCGTCTGCCCGGCGGACTTGGCCTCTGCGACGAGATGGTAGAACTCGTGCTGCACGAGCGGGTCGAGGCCCGAGGTCGGCTCATCGAGGATGAGCAGCTCGGGCTGATGCATGAGGGCCTGCACGATCCCGAGTTTGCGCCGGTTGCCCGACGAGAGCTGATCGTTCCGGCGCGTCAGATCGCAGTCCAGCCGCTCGCAGAGCTCGCGCACGTACGTCCAGTCGGCGCCGCCGCGAAGGTTCGCGAAGTAGCGCAGCGTCTGCTCGCCGGTGAGCCGCGGATACAGGCTGAGCTCCCCAGGCTGGTAGCCGACGCGCCGCCTGATGGCGAGCGAGTCGCGGCGCGTGTCCAGCCCCAGCACCCGGGCCTTCCCCGACGTCGGCCTGATGAGGTCGAGCAACAGGCGGATGGTGGTCGTCTTGCCGGCGCCGTTGGGACCCAGGAAGCCGAACACCTCGCCATGCTCGACGGCGAGGTCGAGATCAAGGATGCCGCGATCGCCCCCGTAGCGCTTGGAGAGCCTCTCGGCCTCGATGACGGACGACGGCATCCGCTACACGTCCTCGTAGGGCGGCCAGGCGAACGGCTTGGGCATGAGGGCCGAAGGACACGTGAGGTCGGCGACGCGCTTGATCGTCCGGGCGGGACTGCCGACCGCGACCGCTCCGGGCGGCACATCGTCCACCACGACGGACCCCGCGCCGACGAGGGCGTTCTCTCCGACGACCACCCCGGGAAGAATCGTCACGTTGGCGCCGATCCGGGCCAGCCTGCGTACGACGACGCCCCCTTTGCAGTCTCGGTAGCGCGGGCAGTTCATCGGATGCGGATCGTCGGTGAAGACGACGTGGGGGCCCACGAACACGTCGTCCTCGATCGTCACCATCTCGAGGAAGCAGCCGGAGTGGATACGGACCCGGTTCCCGATCCTGTTCCCGAACTCGAGGACGGCGTTGGTGCCGATCGACACGTCGTCGCCCACCACGTTGTCTTCACGGATGCTCGCGCCCTGGCCGGTCTGCAGGCGGTCTCCGAAGGTGCTGCCCGCGTAAATCGTCGTGAAGGGACGAATCACGGCGTCCGCGCCGATGATCAGCGGCAGCTCGCCCGGCGTCATCCCTCGCGGCGTCTTGCCAAGGATGCACGGCGCCTGCAGATCCGCGCCCGCCCCGATGACGACGCCGGGCGCAACCTCCACTCCGAGACCATCCATACGTCAGGGTGCCGTCGCCCGGCGCAGCGCATGCGCCGGCGGCGCAGTGTGGTTCGCGAGCGGCTCGGCAATCCTCCTGTCGCGCCCGCCGCGGCGCTCCGTGAAGTCGGCCACCGCGCCAGAACCGCTGAGGGCGCGGACCTTCATGTGGCTCACGGCACGCAGTCGTCTGTCGTCGCCACGGCGTCGGTCCGGGAACATGACCGGCTTTCTGACGCCGTCGCGCAGTGAGGCATCCGCGGCTTCGAGGACGGCGACGACACGAAGACCCATCTCGCCATCCGTGATTGGCCTGCTCCCGTCCCGCACGCAGTTCAGGAAGTGCTGGGCCTCCAGACGCAGCGGCTCCGCGTTCTCGATTCTCGGACTGACGATGTCGCCGGTGTGGTACACCATCTGGAACTCGGCGAACGACGTGGGCTCCGCGAAGTCGGCGCCGTCGTCGAACACCTTGACCTTCTCCACCGGCGCCGTGTCGTCGTACACCAGCATCTTCTCGCTGCCGACGACCATCGTGCCCCGCAGCTTCACCGGCGACAGCCAGGAGACGTTGATGAGCGCCACGAGGCCGGATGGATACTGCAGGCTGATGAAGGCGACGTCCGGGATGCCGGTGCGCATGCAATCCCGGCCCATGGAGCCGACGAAGCACGGCGTTTCGTGCAGCCAGTAGTCGAGGATCGACACGTCGTGCGCGGCCAGGTCCCACACCACGCTGACGTCCCTCTGATGGAGACCGAGGTTCACGCGCTGCGTGGTGACGAAGCGGATCTCGCCGAGATCGCCCGAATCGATGAACTGCTTCACCTTGCGCACCGGGGGGCTGTAGATGAACGTTTGGCCGACCATGAGCGTGAGGTAGCGCTCCTCCGCAAGCGAGATGAGCTCGACGCACTCGTCGGCGGACGCCGTGAGCGGCTTCTCCACGAAGGCATGCTTGCCTGAGCGGAGGGCCGCGGAGCTCAGCTCGTAGTGTGTGCTGATCGGCGTGGCGATGAGCACCGCGTCGACCTCGGGGTCGTCGAGCACGTCGTGGACCGAGGCGGTGGTTTGGACGCTCGGGTACCGCTGGTGAACCTTCTCAAGAGACGCCGGCCGGAGATCGCAGACCCACTTGACCCGCGCATCCGGGATCTCCATGTAGTTTCGCAAGAGGTTGGGACCCCAGTATCCGTATCCGATGAGAGCAACCGTTGTCTGCTGAGAACCGCTCATAGCATCCCTCCGTCATAACGAGACCCTGCAAACTCGGTCCTACCCCCACAGCCTATCGCCCACGGGTCGTCAGACTGCTCCACGACCGTTGATCATCGCCGGCGCCGTGCGCAGGCAGATGGCGAGATCGGCCAACGGCGATTGATTGGCGGCATAGAAGAGATCCTGGAAGACCATCTCGTCGAACGTGACCCGGCTGCGGCCGCCTACCTGCCAAAGGCCGCTCACACCCGGCAGCGCCTGCAGCCTCAGCCGATGCCAGTCGCTGTACGCCTCGACTTCGTACTGGAGGGGCGGACGAGGCCCCACCAGGCTCATGTCGCCGCGCAGCACGTTCCAGAACTGCGGGAGCTCGTCGAGGGAGAACCGCCGCAGGAACCGGCCGACCGGCGTGACGCGATCGTCCTCCATCATCTTCAGGACCCGGCAGTGCTCCTCGGCGTTCCCCCGGTCGCACGCCTCGTCGTCGCCGGCGATCAACGCCTGCACGTACTCGCGGTGCCGCCGGTCGTCGCCCCCGGCGACCATGCTGCGGAACTTGATGAAGCGGAACGGGCGTCCGCGAAGGCCGATGCGCTCCTGGCAGTAGAAGAGCTGCCCGGGAGATGTGAGCTTGACGGCCATCGCGATGACGGCCATCGGCAAGGCCAGAATGATCAAACCGACAGTCGCCAGCCCGGCGTCCAGCACGCGTTTCACCCGGTGCTCGACGCCGTTCGGCGCCCGGCGCCGCAGGCGAACCACCGGGGCCTCGAACAGCTGGCCCAGCAGCAGGTTGGGGCGCAAGGGCCACGTCAGCTCGGAGAGCACGTAGACCTCGCAGCAGCGACGCTCGCGCACCATCTCGGTCAGCGGGAGCACGGCCGGCAAGGGCATGCCCCCGGCGTCAATGACGAGCGTCTGCACGGGGCAGCCATCGGCCGCGGCCTCGTCGAGGGCATGCGCGGCCGCTGCGACGTACTCGCTCGCGCCGCCGGCGCACACCACGCTCTTCCAGCGATTGAAACCGCAGAGGTCGCTGAGGCGGCTCCTCAGGACCTCGGAACGTGCCGACTGACCGACAACCAGTGTCGTCGGCTTGAGTTCGATGATTCGGCGCCGGTGCATGCGGACGATGGACACACGCAGGACCGCCGCGAACAGCGTGAACAGTCCGAAGGTGACCAACAACAGGAGCCGAGACTCGCGCAGGTAGGGTGAGTCGATGAAGAACACGGCGACGACGGAGATGATGAGAGCTGTCGCGGCCGCCTTGATCAGCGTGCGCAGCAGCAACGGCCCGTACACGTGAGCTTCGGGAGCATACAGACCGAACGCGGCGAAAGATGTCAGGGTCGCCACAAACAACGCACCGAAGGCCGTGCCGAGGGAGACGTAACTCGCGGCGCTCACGCCGTCGCTGACATCAAGCGCCACGACATAGGCAAGGACGAGAGCAGCGAAATCACATGCTGCGCATACCGCGAACCAGAGTAGTCTGCCCCGCACCGCTGCCCCCGATGCCTCTCCCGGTGTCGCCCCAAGGTTACCCAGCCGCTCGACGACCGACACATGACCAAGATCGAGTGGGACGACTCTCCCAGCATAGACCCGCATATGTGACGGAACCGTGAAACACCGTCGTCAATGCAGGCAACAGCTGGTCACCTCGGGCGCGGACACCAAACCGGGCCTCGAGTGTCGTCTGCAATCGACACACGGCGGTTCAATTCCGGCTTTGGGTGCTACTCTAGAGGCAGCCGCGCCGGTGGCTGCCCAGGCTCCCACCGGACTTGATGCTGCTTCATGGGGGCAGGCGTGACTCTTCGCGACACCGCGGGCCTGATTCCCAGGAACAACTGGGATTACGGGCTGGATGCGCTCGCCGGCGCGACCTCAGGCGTCTATCGCCACACGTCCCGGGCGGCCACTGTGACGCGCCTCTTCCGGCAGGAGCCGCTCTGGACGAATGCCGGGAGGACCTCGCTCTACGCGATCCTCAAAGCCCTGGATCTGCCCCGCGGGGCGCAGGTGGGCGTTCCGCTGTTCTGCTGCTCCGTCGTCTTCGACGCCATCCGGCAGGCCGGACTCACTCCCCGCTTCATCGACTCGGGCGACGACTACAACCTGTCGGTAGAGGACCTTCGCAGGAAGCGCGAGGATCTCGCGGCCGTCGTCGCGGTGCACATGTTCGGCCTCCCGGCCGACATGGACGCGATCAACGAGGTCGCAGGCGGCAGCCCCGTGATCGAAGACTGCGCCCAGTCGCTTCTGAGTACCTACAGGGGACGACCCACAGGACTGCTGTCCACGGCGTCCTTCTTCTCGTTTCGCTGCGGCAAGTACGTCTCCGCGGGCGAAGGCGGCGCCGTCATCTGCCGGACTCCCGAACTCCGCGGGAGGATCGCGGAGGTGATCGATGCCTTCGCGCCGCCTTCCACGCCGGCAATGCTCGCCGACGCATTTTCGACGTTCATCAAAGCCATGCTGTACCACCGGCCGTGGTACGGCCTCATCGGCCACCCCGTCGGGATGAGGCTGGACAAGAAGCTGAACCTGACGGCCAAGGACGGCTTCGAGACTGGCCGCATCGCGGCGTCGCACCTCGCCCTGGTCGACCGACGCATGCCGGGCTTCCACAAGAAAGTGAACCGCCAGCGGCAACACGCGCGGATGCTGCTCGCCAAGCTGACCCCCGGGACGTTCGATCTGCCTCCCCAGGCGAACGACGGGAGCGGGAACTGGTTCCAGTTCCCGCTCCGCTTCGACACCACTGACCGTCGCGACCTGATGGCTCGTCACCTTCTCTCTCGTGGGATCGACAGCGCCACGTATCTCGATGACATCGCCGACGTGGCGACCTCGCGGTATGGCTACCGTCGGGGCGACTGCCCGAATGCGGAGAGGCTCTCCCGGACGACGCTGCTCGTACCCATCCACTACACCCTGCGGGTGCGCGACATCGAGCATATCGCCCGTTCCATCAATGAAGGATCTCGACTGCTGCAGGACGGACACCACGCTGCCAGGAGTGCACCCATGACGAATACGAACCTCGCGCGAATCAGGAAGAAGCTCCTGAAGCTGACGGCGAAGCAGCTCCCGGGCGCCGGGGGGCGCCTGCGCCTGCTTCGCATGTGCGGCTACTCGATCGGCGATCGCGTCTACATCGGCGAGGACGTGCTGATCATCGACGATCTCGGGGATTCGAGGGCGAACCTGAAGATCGGGGACCGCGCGTCCATCGCACCGCGCGTCACCTTCGTGCTGCACACGCAGCCCAACGACTCGCGCATCGCTCCGTACGTGAACTCACACATGGGCAGCATCACGCTTGAATCCGACGTCTGGATAGGCACCGGGGCGGTGATCCTGCCCGATGTGACCATCGGCGAAGGCGCTGTGGTGGGCGCCAACGCTGTGGTCACGAAGAGCGTGCCGCCCTACACGATCGTGGGGGGCGTCCCGGCGAGGAGGATCAGGGACGTCGTCGTTCCCTGGTCCGTGCCGAGAACTCAAGCGGGTGTGTGACCGATGACGGATCGTTGTACCCGCTGCCTGCTCCCGAGCACCTATCCCGACACCACCTTCGACGGGCAGGGCGTCTGCAATCACTGTCTCGAGTACGTGAAGCCGCGACTGCTCGGGGAAGACCGCCTGCTCGACTTGATCCGGTCCGGGAACGGCTCGGACTACGATTGCGTGCTGGGCATCAGCGGCGGCAAGGACAGCTGCTACGTCGCCTACCTCGCCAAGAGGAAGTACGGGCTGCGTGCGCTGGCCGTCTGCTACGACTTCACCTTCATGGTCGATCTCGCCCGGCAGAACATCAGAGCGGTGTGCGACAGTCTCGGCCTGGGACTGCTGATCGTCAGGTCGCGCAACAACCTCGAGCGCGACCTGATGCGCAACCATCTGACCTCCCTCGCGGCGACGGGTACCACGTGGGGCCAGTGCATGTTCTGTCACTACGGCATCGAGGCCGTGCTCTACCAGACGGCGCGGCGCAGAGGCATCCCCTTCGTGCTCAGCGGCGTCACCAGCAGCGAAGTGTGGTGGGATCCCGGAACGCGCATGAGCATTCTGGCAGGCCGGCTGAAGAGCCTGCCGCTTCAGGACAAGGCTCTGTTCGCTCTGTACCAGAGCAGAGCGTACTTCAACTTGGTCGACCAGCGCCGCCAGTTCCCGATTCCCGGCAACAGCGCCTTCGACGTGTACAGGAAGGCGACACCGCCGGAAGACGGCCCCAGGACCGTGAAGGTGTTCGACTACGTCCAATGGGATCAGGAGATCATCGAGAGGACCCTCCAGGAAGAGACCGGCTGGCGTAAGCCGGACCGGTCTCTAACGTGGCGCTACGACTGCGTACTGGAACCTCTTCTGGACTACACGTACAAGCGGGAGTTCGGCATCTCCTCCGCGGGCCTGTACCTCTGTGGCTTGATCCGATCCGGAGAGATGAGCCGGGAAGAGGCTCTGTCCAAGATCGAGGAGATCGAGGACCAGGCCCGCCTCGACGCCTGCCTCGAGAGCGTGCTGAACCGTCTCGAGATCCCCGGGAATGTTCAAGCCCAGTTCTTCCGCTCCCGCGAGAGGCCAACGCCGTGACGGTGTTGCTGAGCGACGGGCGTCGGAGCCTGGGGGAAGCGTTCCACCAGACCCTGGACGAGTTCGGCGTCGCCGTCGACTGGACCCGCGGGGTCTTCCTCAAGCCGAACATCGTGTTCGCGGCCCGGCCAGACAGCGGCCAGATCACGCCGCCCTCATTCGTCGCGGCGTTCGTCCGCGCGCTCCGGGAACGACACGCCGGCGTGAGCATCGTCATGGGCGACGGCGTTGCGATTGGCCGCGACCCTTCCGAGAACTTCCGGGTATCGGGGTACGCCCGGCTCGCAGCGGAGCTGGACGTTCCCCTCGTCGACCTCCACGAAGCGGCGCGCAGGCCCGTCGCCTGGAAGTACGGGGAGCTCCAACTCCCCTCCATCGCGCTCGACCGGGTCCACGTCAATCTCCCGATCCTCAAAGGCAGCAGCGCCTGCGTGATCTCGGGCGCCCTGAAGAACCAGAAGGGGCTGCTGCTCCCCGCGATGAAGAAGCAGTTCCACAAGGCCGGTCTGCACGAGCACATCGCTGAGATGAACGCCGTGATGAGGCCGTCATTGACCGTGATGGACGGCAGCCGCTTCTTCGGTCCCGGCGTGCTCGTCTCGGGCGACAACTGCGGCGAGGTCGACGCGACGGCGTGCCGGTTGCTGGGGATCGAGGAGCCCGAGCATGTCCGGCTCGCCCGACACGCAGGCGTGTTTGCCGAGCAGTTCTCCCTCCAGGGCGACGGGAGCCGCATCAAGCTCACGGTCCCGCCACCGGAGGTACAGGAGGCCAAGTGCATCGGACGGCTGCGGCTCTGGTCGAATCCACAGGCCTGCACCGGGTGCCGCGCCGTGTTTCAGGATGCGAAAGACGATGCGCTTCGGCCTGGACGCCTGGCGCAGAAACGGAAGCTCCTCGTCCACGCGGCGAGAGGCGCCGAGATCCTGATGGGAGCCAATCCCCACTGGCGCAAGGAGCATCCGACGGTGATTTGTGTGGGCGACTGTACGCGGGCCCTGGCCCGGCAGAATGGGTATGCCCATATCCCGGGCTGCCCGCCGACACTGAACGACCTGTACGACCACTTGCCGTGATGCCGGTCGATCGGCCTCGGCATCACGGCTGAGGGCTTTGGAGGCGGATGTGAACGTAGCTTCGATTCCCGTCAACGACCCGACGTGGCGCGACTTCACCGCGGGGCATCCGGACGCCAGTCCTTTCCACCTCCCCGCCTGGGCTGCCCTGATCGCCGACTGCTACCACTTCGAAGCGTTCGTGCTCGCGGTACGCGACGAGAACGGGGAACTTGCCGCGGGCCTTCCCACCGTCGCCGTCGATCTTCCCTTCAGCCGAGAGCGGTGGGTCTCGCTGCCCTTCACGGACACCTGTCCCATCCTCGTGCGTCCAAACGTTTCTCTCGACGATGCGGTGAGAGCCATCAGCGGATACGTCGACGCCGGCGACCGCGACCTCGAGGTCCGGTCGCCCCTGCCCGCTCTGGACGGTCTGTACCCGATCGAGGTCGGCTACCAGCACGTGCTGTCGCTGCCTGGCGACCCCGCGGACCTGCATGTGCAGAGGAACTTCCGGCAGCATCGCAACCAGGCGAAGAGCAGGGGCGTGACGGTCACACGAAGCGCCACCGCGGACGACGTCGCCACCTTCTACCGGCTCCAGACGCTCACCCGCCGGCGGCTCGGCGTGCCGGTGCAGCCGCGGCGCTGGTTCGAGCTCGTGCTGAACGGCATGTTCGCGATCGGGCACGGCTTCGTCGCCACGGCGGTGCTCGACGACAAGCCGATCGCCGCTTGCCTGTACCTGACCCACAATCGCACCATCGTCGCCAAGTACTCGGCGTCGGATCCGGACCGCAAGGACACCGGAGCGAGCCATCTCATTCATTGGGAAGTCATGTCAGCGGCATGCGCCGAAGGATTCCACACCTACGATCTCGGTCGCGCGGACCCCGACGCGAAGGGGCTGCGCGTCTTCAAGACCCGGATGGGCGCAGACGAAACGCCTCTCTTCTACACGCACATCGCCCGCAACCCTCCCGACGGCAAGCGACCGAGCGGCGGCGAGCTGTCCCGGCGCGTCATCCGCCGCTCGCCGCCGTGGGTCTGCCGCGCGGCCGGCGAGGCGCTGTATCGCTGGACGGCCTGACGCCTGATCGCGAGCTCAGCGGGCCGGCGGCAGGATCTCCAGCCGGCCTGCTGCATCCAGCCTGGCCGTCCCGAAGGACATGCCGGCGACGCCTTCGATCTGTTCGGATGGCGTCGTGGCGCGCGTGCGCCACCACCTCGCCAGGTCTCGCGGCAGAGGGATCCACGCATCTGAGCTGGCGAGCTCATCCAACAGCGCGGCGTAGTGCGCCGCGTTCTGGGGCATGCCGACGTAGCCGCGGGCGGGATCGGGATGCCCGAGAATGCACGCCATGCCGTTCCCGTCCCTCACCTGCCGCAGGCTGTCCAGCCATGTCGCCGGACTCGTCTCTCCCAGCAAGCCGAACAGGGTGTGGTCCTGCGGCAGCGTGATCGGCAGCTCTACCAGATCGCCGATGCGGAACGGGAAGAACGAGGCGCAGCCGCCGGGCTGAGGCTCGAAGCGGGCGTTGTTCGAGAACGACGAGTCGTACTCGAAGTCGAGGTCGGCGAACCAGTCAGGGTTCCTGTAGGTGGCCGGCGAACGGAAGCCGCAGGCTCTCCACTCACGCCCATACGTGTTGATGCGCTCCGCCCGCTGCAGGAACGTCCGTCGATTCGAGAACAGCAGTCCATCATGCGTCAGGCCGTGAACCCCCACCTCGAAACCCGATTCGGTCAAACCGTCCCGGACGGAGGACGGGATCGGGTAGTCAAGCGGCACCATGTTGAAGGACGATCGCAAGCCTCGTTCCTGCTCCATCGTCATCACGCGCTCGATGCTGTCCAGCCCGGCCCCCGTCTCCACGTCGTGCGTCAGCAGGGCAGCCCAGGGGTGGGCGTCGGGCCAGAACCATGGGAACTGCAGGTCACGCCGATCTGCTGCCAGCACGATGAGGTTCAGCATCAGCCGCTGAAGGCGGTCGAGACTGTTGTCCACCGGCCAGTCCAGGAGGTGCTCCGACTCCACGGCCCGACGCGCCATGCGCCGCCGCAGCCTGTCCTTCAGGCCGGTGGGCAGCATCGGCTTGACGGCGTAGTAGAGGCCCAGCAGCCGCCGCGGCAGGACGGTGCGCTTCGCCGCTGGGACGTATGCCTCGCGCCAGAAGGACTCGATCGCCGTGTCGGGATCGAACGGGACGACGACCGACCTCTCGCTGGGGAACCACAGCACGTATGAATGGTGATTCCCCGACCGGTCGAGGATGTCCGCAACGACCTCGGCTGCAGCGGGCACGTCGTCGATCGGGTGGACCGCCGCATGGAGTGAGAACCGGCCTCCTCCATGCACGACGCGATAATCGTGCGCTCCCGACTCGGCCTGCCATGCGTTGATGCCCGGGAGCCTTGCATCGCCCGGACGGCAATACCGCGCGAGAGATCGCGCCTCGCCCTCTTCAAGGAGCGGCCTCCAGAATTCCAGCGAGTGCGCCAAGGGATTCGCGTTGATCGTGTCCGCGCCGCGGACTGGAGACCCGGCGGCTTCACCTTTCGACACGCGCCGATACAGGCGATCGAGACGGTCAGTCGACCTGTCCCAGTTGTAGACGCGGGCAATGCGATCCCGGGCGAGACTGCCCAGCCGCCCGACCTCCTGCGGGTCACCGATCAGCTTGGTCAGCACACCCGCGAGGCTGGCGGCGTCGCCGCTGACGAACGTGGCTCCGGCGTCGCCGATCGTCTCCACGTTCTGTTCGATGTCGCTCGCCACCACGGCGCGGCCATATCCCATGGCCGTCATGAGGGCGGGAGAGTTGCCCTCCATGAGCGATGGCTGGACGTACAGCGCGCAGTTGGCGAAGAGTTGCTGCGCAGCGGGTCCGTAGACGTACCCCGGAAACCGGACCCTCTCGTCCGCCGCCCCCTTGAGGCGCCGGACGTAGTCGCCGGCGTCGGGACTGTCACCGACGACGACCAGCGGCAGCGTCGTCTGCACGCGCCGATAGGCCTCGACGAGCACGTGTACTCCCTTGTCCGGCTTGAGCAGCCCGACGAACAGCACGTACGTGCCGGGCTCCAGGCCGAACCCCGACAACGCGTCGCTGCCCGGGTTGTCGGGCGTCTCGGCGGCGAGCGTGATGAGCTCTGGGGACCGCCCGAAGAGCTCGACGAACTGCCGCTGGGCGAGCGCGTTGTCCACGTGGACAGCATCCGCCCACGCGAAGGCCGATCTGGCGCCGAGCCGCAGGGCGAGCCGCGCCGCCGGTCCCCACTTCGGGCGCTCCCAGTCGATGCCGTCGAGGGCCACGACCACCTTCTTGCGACACAGCTTGCCGAGGGGCGCGAGAAGGGCGGTGCCCATCCCGCCGTATTGGATGACGTCCGCGGTATCGGCACGCGCGGTGTGCAGCGTGGCCAGCAGCGAGTTCGTCAGGTTGTCCAGACTCTTCGTCGGGACGGAGGGCAGCGAGACGAGACGAATGTTCCTGTAGCGAGCCGGTGGCCGGCGATTGTAGTGCCACCGGCAGTAGACGATGTTGTCGTAGCCGCGAAGCGCCAGCCGCGAGAACCATTCCTCTATGGCGCGTTCGCCGCCCCCGGCCTTGGGCCGGTCGGCGGGCAGACCGCGCAGGCCGATGACGGCGACGCGAGGGGCCCTGCCGTCGCCGGGACGCGGTGCCTGATGCATGGTCGTCTGGCCTCCTCTGACACGACGCCTCACGAGGCGTCGACGTCGCCGTCCAGGTAGCCGGCATAATCCGTCCGCACATACTCGGACAGCGCCTCACGCCAGGGACGCATCAGGTCCAGCCCTCTCAGCGCAAGCTTTCGATTCACGAGGCGCTCACAGGCTGGACGGGGGGCGAAGTAGGTCGTCGCGAAGTGATCGGACTTCACGGGCCGAATGCTGACCACATCGTCGAGACCCAGCTCCGTGACGAGCGCGCGCGCGACGTCGAGACGGCTGGTCATCTCCTGGCACACCATGTTGTACAGGCCCCAGTACTCCCGCTCGAGCAGAATGCGGACGTTGTGCGCGAAGTCCCGTGTGTACGTCGGCGTACCGAGCTTGTCGTCGACGACGTGCAGCTCTGTGGCCCCGTCCTGGAGCTGGGCAACGATCTTCTGCACGAACTTCTTGTCCTTGCGGGGCCCTCCGCCCATCATCCACCCCGCCCTGCAGATCAGGTGGCGACGCGCGTGCTCGACGACGAACCGTTCCCCGGCCCACTTCGCCCGGGCATAGGCGCCCAGCGGATTCGGCGCGTCCCAGTCGTCGTAGACCTCTTGCCGCCCGTCGAAGATGCCCGCCGTGCCGATGTAGAGGAGGGGGATGTCGAGATCGTTGGCGATATACACGGCGTTCTCGACCGACATCGCGTTCGTCGCGTAGGTCTCCTCGGGATGAGTCTCGCAGTACTCGAGGTCGGTGAGGGCGCCGAGGTGGAAGAGGTAGTCCGGCTCGAAGCCGAGGACATCGTGCCGATACGCGTCCGGGTCGCGGAAGTCGAGGTATTCGAGCCACACATCGTTGACGTCGATGTCCGTGCACTTGAGCTCCGCATTTCCGCCGAACTCCTCGTGGAACGCCTCGCCCAGCATGCCGCCGCACCCCGCGATGTAGATTCGAGCCCGCTTCCCTGCGTTCATGCCAACCCCCCCGGCCGCCCAAGCGTCCTCCAGGCCGCCATGTCGATCAGGTTCTGCGGCCGTCGCCTGATTCGACGGCATCGCGATAGACGTTCAGGAGACCCGCCAGGTGTCGGTCCGGGCAGTAGCGCTCTCGGGCCGTCTGCCGGGCCCTCGCTCCCATGGCGGCCGCGGCGGCCGGTTCTGCCCACAGCGCCCCCATAGCCGCCGCCAGCGCGAGCACGTCTCCCGGCGGAACGAGCAACCCTTCACAGCCGTCGGCGACCTGCTCGGGTATGCCTCCGATACGCGAGGCGACGAGCGGCACACCTGCAGCCATTCCCTCGAGTACCGTGATCGATGCGTTCTCGAACCACTGCGAAGGAACGACGACCGCCGTCGCCGTGCACAGGAGGCGCCACAGCTCGCCCCGAGGGAGGAGCCCGACGAAGTCGGCCTCAGGGAATTGAGCCGCGAGCGATTCCTGGAGCCGCCCCGTGCCGGCGATCACGATGGGGACGCCGGCCAGACGAGCCGCCTCCAGCGCCGTGGCGACGCCCTTCTCGGCCGTTACCCGTCCCGACACGACGAAGGGGCCGCGCGGCGGCCGGTCGGCATTCGTCATCTCGGCAATGGCGTTTGGCAGGACAACGAGCTTGGGGTGCGTCACTCCACCGTCGGCCAGCGTGTCCGCCATGAACCGGCTGGGGCAGATCACGGTGCCGATGAAGGGCTCGTACTGGTTCAGCACGTGCTGGACGGTCGCCTCCACGGCGCCGAGCGCGCTCCTGGGCAACGATCCCTGGACGCACCGGTGGAGCGCCGCTCTGCCGAAGAGCCTGCGCCCGCAGGCGCGGGGGGAGCACAGTTCGACGCCGCCGCGGAGCATCATGCCGGGGCACACCAGGCCGTAATCGTGCGCGGTCATGACGACCGGCACACCCTGACGTCGGGCTAAGGGCAGGTAACTCGGGGAGAGATGCCGGAAGACCCCGTGGGTGTGCACGACATGCGGCTTGAACCGGGCGAGGACGGATGAGAACGCACTCGCGGCCCGCGGATTCCAGAGGAGGTCGCGAACGGCCGCCGCGCTGGGCCGGCTGCCGGGACCGTAGTCGTGTCCTTCGGGAAACAGTCCGGAGAAGCGTGAAGGCTCGTTCCGCTCATCGGCCGTCGCGAAGTACTCGACGTCGTGGCCTGCGTCCCTGAGCCACCGCATCTCGTCGAACATGACGCCTTCGAGGCCGCCGCGCAGATAGCCGAAGCCGCTCACCATGAGGATTCGCATGCTGCCCCCTCGGAGTCACACGGCCGAGATCAAGTCTAGCATCGGCCATGATCCGGGCCCGCGGCTACCGCGTTGCCGTCGCCAGGACTGACGACACATGCTCCTGCTGCCCTTCGGTGATCTCCGGAAACATGGGCAGCGAGAGGATCTCCGCACTCAGCCTCTCGGCCACGGGGAAGTCGGTCGGGCGATACCCGAGATGAGCGTAGGCAGGTTGAAGATGCAGCGGCACAGGGTAATGAATGCCGCTCTCCACTCCCGCCTCGGCGAGTCGCCCGCGCACGGCGTCCCGGAACCCGCCGTCGCGACCGAGCAGCCGTATCACGTACAGGTGATGAACGGGGGTCACGTCCGCGCTCAGACCCATCGCCTCCACGCCCGGAATGTCACGCAGCATCTGATCGTAGCGTCGCGCCGCCGCCCGGCGCGACTCGTTCCAGCCCTGAAGCCGCGCGAGCTTCACGCTCAGCAGCGCCGCCTGCAGATTATGGAGTCGGTCGCAGTAACCGACGAGCGTGTGCGTGTACTTGTCGGACTGACCATGGTTGCGAAGCAGCCGGACGTGCTCGGCAACGTCGGCTCGATTGGTCGTGACGGCGCCGCCGTCGCCGAGAGCTCCCAGGTTCTTGCCGGGGTAGAAGCTGAACGCCGCGGCGGCGCCCATGCTGCCGCACGGCTTCCCCTTGTACGTCGCGCCGTGGGCTTGACACGCATCCTCGACGACGGCCAGCCCGTGCTCGCCGGCGATCCGCTGGATCGCGTCCATGTCGCACGGCTGGCCGTAAAGGTGAACAGGTATGACGGCCGTCGCGGCGCCCTGGTGCTCGGCGGCGGCCGTCTCGAGGCAGTCCGGGTCCAGGAGCGCCGTCTCTTCGTCGCAGTCGACGAAGACCGGCACGGCGCCGAGGTGACTCACGGCCTCGGCTGTGGCGATGAACGTGTTGACCGGGACGAACACCTTGTCCCCCGGCTTCACGCCGGCGCCGAGCAGCGCCAGCTTGACGGCAGCCGTGCCCGAACCGACGCCCACAGCATGGTCGCAGCCGCACATCGCCCCGAAGGCGGTCTCGAACTCCTGGAGCTCCGGGCCCATCGTGTATGCCCCCCGGCCGACAACCGACCAGAAGGCCGCTTCGAACTCATCGTGCAGCTCGCTGGCCTGCACCTTCAAGTCGACAAAGGGCACATGCATCAGTGTTCTCCCGTGTTCTCGGCCTGATCGTGAAGGTCCTGACGTGACACGGCGTCCCCTGCCGTGCACCCCGTTCCGCGATCCTGCTGTTTCCCCGCAGCCCAAGGGGACGATTCGGTCGCGCCTCGCAATCCTACTCCCGACCCGGCCGCGTCAACGTCGTTCGGCGTTCCCATCGCCTCTGTCGTCAACCAGCGCGACTCCTCAGCCGCGCCGGTACGCCGCCGCTTCGGACGATCCTGAGTTGGTCCCGTTTCAGGGACGCTGCGCGCCGTACGCAAGCTCCAGGTAGGTCCCTACTCCATTCCAGCGATTGCACTTGAGCAGAGACTTGCCCGTGCCCTCGATGCGCCAAGCTGTGGCGCCGGGATCGAGGATGATCACGTTGTTTCCGCTGGCGCAGAAACGCGGGCGGTTCGCCCCGCCGTACGAGTTGGCGTACCCGCCGATGGCTTCCTCAGAATCCGCCGGCGTAAGATGATTACCGTGCCACATCGCCGCGTCGTCGCCCTCAACTCCCAGGCAAACCAGGTAGTTGCGCACCCTGTTGCTGACGGCGGTGCAGGCGCCCGAGATGCCGACACCCGTGCCGTCCCCAGTGATCGTGTTACCCCGCACGCACGGGTCGTCGTCCGACAGGATGCCGGCATCGAACCGGCCCTCGATGGTGTTGCCTGAGACGGTCAGCGAACCGTTGCCGGCGTCCACTCCGCTGTTGACGGCGGTGGCGCCGCCATTGACGAGGTGGTTGTCCGAGACCGTCGTACCGGTGATCGTGCTCTGGCCGTAGACCCGCACGAGGCTGCTCGTGCCGGTGGCGCTTACTGACCCGCGAACGGCGTTGTCCTTGACGCGTACCCGCGAGACAGGCGCCGTGTCGTCGTACCTGCCAACCTGCACGAGCTGATTGACGACATCGTCGGCACTCACGGTGTTGTCTTCGAACGTCACTCCCCTCAGCGCGGTGTATGCCGTTGCCGCCTTGCCGGATCCATAGAAGGAAACCACTGCCGACGGCCGAGTCCCGCCTGCGACGTGCTCGATGGTGTTGCCGCTGATGTTGACATCCCGAGTGACGCCGTCCTCGCCGCATACGTTGAGGATCTCATCGCCTTGATTGGAGGTGAGGTGATTCCCGGTGATGTGAATGTCCTCCGTGACGGAGACATCCCCGTGACTGACGCACTGATTCTTCACAATCAGTGAGCAGCCATGCTCTGATCCGGTCAGGGACTCGACGACGTTGTCCGTGATCCACGCATGCCGGCATGCGGCGTACAGTTCGATGCCGTTGCTCATGGCGGTCCCGTCCAGCAGAATGCTGCAGTTGTCTATGACGAGATGCTTCGTGTTGCCGAACAACATGGCCCGCAAGGAACTGCCGGCGTCGTCGTCCGTCACGCGGAACTTCATGGTGCGAATCTCGAGGGAATCGGCGGTGTCCTCGTCGTAGACGAGACTGAAGTGCTGATTGGAGAGCACTGCCGCGCTGGTCGGCTCAGTGGAACCCTCGACGTACGTCGAGTCGGCGGCGATGGTGCTCCCCAGCGGATCCCCCTCCAGCCTGCACTTGTCATGGATGACCAGCGGCGCCTTGACGAGGTAGACGCCGGCTGGGAAGTACACCGTCCCTCCACTCTCGGGGACGGCCGCGATGGCCGCCTGGATCGCGGCCGCATCGTCGGCGCTGCCGTCACCCTTCGCTCCATAGTCCTTGACGTTGGCCGACTCCCCCGCCGAAGGAGTCGGCGTGAAGCTGGGCTCGACGACCGGAGTGACGGCGGGGTTGGCCATGTGTCTGGCCTTCGTCGCCCGGCCGCACCCCTGCAAGAACCACAACGGCGTTACGGTAGATCCGTCCTTCGTCGCCTGCAGGCGCCACGTATCCAGCGGCCGCCCGAACTGCTCGTTCGATGAGATCGGACCGCTGCCGGCCGCGCCCTGCGTCTGCGTTGTTGTCGGAGGTCGCTCGGGTCCCGTCGCCGCGAAGGCCATCACACCGGCGCCCAGAGCCATGACGGCCGACGCCAAGAGCACCGGCAGGAGTGACTTCCTCATCCGCTTTGCCACCTGGGCCACCCCCTGCCATCACCGGCGAGCAGCACGCAGACCGAATGCTGCTCCTCACAGTCTGTGTCTCCCACAGCCTTCAGTCGGCTGAACGGTCTCTAGCGATTAGTCCAACGCCGTTCGCTGATGCGACACCGTTTCGGCCGTCCGCCTGGCTGCGCGCGCCACATCGACTGTACCCCTGTTCCCGCTTGTTGTGAACCGTCAGGAAAAGGGAGTCCGACGAGAATTGCGCGAGACTATCGGCGAGCAGGTTTCACGGCAGCGCGTGGGCCGGATGAGCATGAGGTCTATGCCGCTTCCCGGTCCTCGGCACCCTGCCGGCGCAGCAGGTCACGGCCGTCAAAGAAGGCGCGGATCGTGCTCGCCGCAACAGCAATCGCTGATGCGGCGAGCACCCACTCGCTGGCCGCATCGGCCATCACGACGGCGGCCACGAGGCCGCAGGGAAGAAGGGCGCGCAGCACGGCACGGCCCATGATGCGCCAGGCGTCGGCCCACGGCACTCCCGACAGTCTCATGACGTACTGATTCATGTAGCCGTACACCAGCACGCCGCTGACGGCGCAAAGGGCCACGCCGAGGCGGGCGTTGCCCATCCACCCCCCGACGACGAAGGAGCCGAGGCGGGTCACGAGGATGACCGCGTTCAGCCAGGCGAGCCGTCCCTGCCGATTCAGCACCAGGAAGAGCGTGGCGAGAGGCGTCGAGATGAACCAAACGAGCGTGAAGATCGACAGGATCTGTGCATAGACCCCCGCCTCGGCCCACGGAGAGCCGAAGGCGACCTCGAAGATGTCCCGGCCGGCGATCGCGAGCACGACGAACGGAACGAGCCCGACGTTGACCAGGACCGAGAAGACCCCCCGAACCACGCCGTCCAGCCCGCCGGCATCGCGAGCGATGGCGGCACGACGGTAGAAGACCTGGCCGATGGCGACACCGATCAGATTCATCGGCAGGGCAAGCACCCTGAAGGCCAGCGCGTAGTACCCGACGATCGTCGAGGTGAAGTACGCCCCCAGCGCGAGGGCGGGCACCTGCCATGACACTGCGATCATCAACTCCGACCAGAGCGTGAAGGCGGGGAAGCGCCAATGGCGGCGCACTTGCTCTGCGATGCGCGTCAGCCTGAGGCTGCGCGCGAGCGTGCGCCGATCCACTGCCACCGCGCGAGTCCCGAGAGCGAGCGTGTTCGCGAGAGTCCCTGTGAGCGACCCGGCCACCAGCATCGTCGGATTCGCCGCACCCAGGAGGCCTCCGCCAATCTGGGCGGCCGCCGTCACGACACTGCTCGTGACGCGCGTCGTCGCGAGAACGCCGAATCTGCTCGTCCGTGTGAACCAGTAGTTCAAGGCGTTGTAAACGCCCCACAAGCTGGTCGCAAACGCGGCCAGTGGGGCGTACGCGGCGATCTCCTCTCCCCCGAAGCGCTCGAGTACGCTGCCGGGAAGCAGGCCGCACACCAGCAACACCACGGCGCCTGACAGGATCGCCAGCGCCGAGCTGGCCCACAGCAGGGCCGCTCCGGCGTCATCGTCCTCCGCGACCACGATCGCGAGCTGGTAGCCGAGGCAGGCGATGACCCCGGTGACGCCGGTGATCGCCAGGAAGAGGGCCCATGCTCCGAACGCCTGGGGCTCGTACAGCCGCGTCAGCACCGGCGCGGAGGCGAGCACGACGATCTGGGCGATGGTCGTTCCGCTCGCGAGCTTCAGGACATCAGCGGCGAATCCTTCCGGGCGCACGCGCCGCTTCTGTCCCGCGTCCTGCCGCTCGCTGCCCGGGTGGGATTTCATGACGCCGGCTCGCCCCTCGCTGTCGGTGAGGTCGCCCCAGATCGCAGCATACCCGACGTCGTCGCCATCAGCCGATGCCGGCATGCTCGTCCCCGTCGTATTCGCCGGCGACTGCATCGCCACACGTTCCATGTGCCCGCAGGATCCAGTATCCTGTCGAGCAGGCGCTCCGTTAATGCAACCCGCGCGTGCCGTGTCGTCGTCGAACCCGGCGGGTCCATGCGCTCCTTGGAACTGAGGCTCAAGGCACATGCTCTGGGATGGCAGGCCGCGCTGGCGCTCGCTCTCTCGGTGGCCGTCGCCGTCGCGGGCGCCAACTCGAGCACGCGAAGTCTCGCGATCGTCGGCGCGCTTCTCCTCGTCATGGTGGCGCTGTGGACGTACTCACCACAGCTGACCATCCTCGGATATCTGGCGATGCGCCCGCTGGCGGACGCCGTCGTCTACCGTCAAGTCGGGGGCCTGACCGTCGGCCAGGTCTGGGGCGCCGGACTCCTCATCCTCTTGCTGGCCTACCTGTTCCTCGGTCGAGCTGATCGTCTCGACCGGCACGTCCCTCGACCTTCGATACCGGTGGCGCCGCTGGCGATGATCGTCGGCTACGCCCTCCTCGCGTGGACGCGACCTGACTTGTTTCAAGCCGTCGTCGTATGGCTGCGTCTGAGCTCCTGGCTGATCCTCATCCTCGTGATCGAGCGCATCGCCGCGACCTCCAGGGGACAAGAGAGGGTCGTCCAGGCCATGGCAGTGTTTGCCGTGATGGTCGTTCTGGTCGTCGCCTACTTGGCCTCGATAGGCGCGTATGGCGAGGCGTACTACAGCCTGTCGTACGACCAGAGCTTCGCATCGACCGGGCAATCACCGCACGGGTTGGGTGAGCAGGCGACGCAGGTCCTCCCGTTCATCCTGCTGTTCGTGTACGCCGGCCGGCGAGACGTGACAGCCCTGATCCTCGCGGCCGTCCTGGTCATGTGCGTGGTTCTCTCGTACGTACGGAGTACCTACGTGGCGCTTGCGTTCGTCCTTGTGGGCTACCTGTGGCTGAGCTTGAGGGCACGGAGCCTGCGGCTGCGGCTCACCGCCGCCGGCATCGCTCTTGCGACGCTCGCTGTCGGCTACGTGCAGAGAGACACGATCCTGAGCCGATTCGAGACGCTGTCCAGCACGCTCGGCGGCGCCAGGGGACTCACGGCGGTTGAGGGCACGGGGGGCCGAAACCTGTTCTGGAGCACCACTCTGGACTACTGGCTGGCCAGTCCGGCTCATTTCCTTTTCGGCGGCGGCGTCGACGCGAGTTACCAGGCAATCTATGCGGCGACCGGCTACTACGTCTGGTCTCACAACGACTTCCTCGAGATGGCGGCGACGGGGGGCATCCTGCTGCTTCTGCTCTACCTCGCCCTGCTGGTTTGGCTGCTGCACAGCACGATATCCCTGCAGCGCGACCGGCGGCAGTCACATCTCGCGCGCGGCTTCGGCTTCCTGGCCACGTGCAGCGTCATAGCCTTCGTCGCCATATCGTTCCTCAACGCCACAGCCCTCTCGTCGACGGGATGCCTTGCGTTCGCCGTGCTCATCGGCCTGGTTCGAGGCATGAGAGCGACGCCCGGCGAGACGGTGCTGGACGCGTTTGCGCAGCGCAGGGGCGCGTCTGCCCGGCCCGGCTCCGGAGGCCGGGCAGCAGACGTCATGGGAGACGCATCAGTCAATCGCCGCTCTCGAATCCCCCCTTGGGGCCGATACACGAAAACGAGACGGCGGTTGCCGAGGCAATCGTCCATGCTTGACGATGAACGCATGGCAACGCGAGATGGAGAGGACTGTGAGCGCTGAGGGTCAATCGGAAGCCTTGACGCTAGCCGATTACCTGCACGCCTTGTGGAGACGGCGATGGGTGATCGCTATTGCCGTCGTCGTGTCGACGCTGGCCGCATTCGCCTACTCCATGGCTCAGGCGCCTCAGTACGAGGCGACCGCGGAGCTCGTCTACGTCCAGCCCATCGACCCAACGAACCCACTGGGGCCCATCTACTCCTCAACGACGCAAGACCTGGCGCTCCAGAGCGCGGTCTATGCCGTGGAGACGCAAGCCATCCTCGATCGCGTCGACGAGCTGCTCGACGAGTCAGTGTCGGCCTACGAGATCACGGCGGCCATCAGCGGGGTGAGCTCCACCGACGACGACAAGACCGGTTTCGTCACCCTCTCAGTGACCGGCCCTGATGCCGACAAGGCCGCAGCCGTCGCGAATGCCTACGCCCAGGCCATAGTCGAGTGGCGGGAGACTCAGGTGCTGGACAGGGTCCGCGCCGCCGAAGCCGCCGTACAGGCCCAACTCGATACCTACATATCACCGGCATCCAGAGGCACGAGCGACTACGTCGCGCTGAAGCAGAACCTCGAACGCCTCCGACTTCTCGAGAAGGCAGTCACTCCAGACGTTCAGGTCGTTGCACCGGCCATTCCGCCAAGTGACCCATTCGCGCCGCAGCCGTGGCGTGCAGCGGTGCTCGGATTCGGCCTCGGATTGCTGGTCGGGCTGGCGCTGGCGCTGCTCTTCGACCAACTCGGGGTGCACAGGCCAATACAGCAGGCGCACCATGAGGCCGAAGACGCCGGCAGCGGCGGCGTGCAACGGTATGTCACGGTAGCCCCCGGTGTCGCGAGCAGCAAGGGCAGCCGTCGCCGTGGCCAGCGCGAGGAGACGCAGATCGGCGGGGACGACGGCGAGGGCGCGAAGACCGACGGCGAGGACGATCGCCTTCTCGCGGATGAGGCGAGCGCTGCTCGCGGGACGGGCGATCCGCAAACCTGAGCGCATTCCCGGCGAGGTCCTCGCGGCGGCAGAGCCTAGTTCACGCCGCCGGCAACGACAGCTTGAAGATCGTCGAGAAAGCGTCGCTGGCCGGCGACGATGGCGATATGGGCCGCCGGTAGTGTGAACCACGCTGCCCGATCGGCCTCGGGGAATGTCGCAGCGTCTCCCGATTGAGGCGGCCACTCCATCGTGAAGCCTTGGCTGACGATCGCCTCGGGGTCGCAGTCCCCCTCGAGCGCCCACACGTAGACGATCTTGTGGCCGCGCTGCTTGATGCCGCCGAGGGGGATGTAGCGAGGAGGTTGGGCCGCGGCGAGCGCGTCGGCCTCAAAGCCGGTCTCCTCGCGGAACTCACGCCGTGCGACCACGAGGAGATCTGCGTTCGCGGCCGTCAGCCGAGGCTTGACCTTCGGCGAGCGCTGCCAGGGCTCAGCGGGCGGCGGCGGGGAGCCAAGCTCCCCCGGCTCCGCCTCGCCCTTCGGGATGCTCCACGCGCCGATGTCCTTGCCCCTCCAGTACGGGCCGCCGGGATGGACGAGCAGCACTTCGAGGTGCCCGCCGGCTCCATCCTCGCCCCGCCGTCTGTACAGGAGGACCCCGGCGCTGATCGCCGTCACTTGGGCACCTCGCCGCCGCCCTCGCACACACCGCCTCGCCAGGCTTCACTCCGTTGGCGCATCACCCGGCCAGTGTCGCCGAGAACACCTGCCACGCCAGCGCCGCCTTCGCGGTGAGGCTGAGGATGATGTACACCTTCTCGCCGACGAGGTAGTTCCGCCAAGGGCCGACCTTCCTGTACTGCAGCCACATGTTGATGGCGAACACGTTGAAGAACAGGAACAGGCTGAGGATGATGCCGTAGACGAAGTTCGGGGGCCCGGGGCCATCGAGACCCGGGCTGAGCACGTAGATCAGTACAATGATCCACGGGATGATCCCGGCGAAGCAGCCGAACCAGAACGACAGCATGTTCGGCCTGCCGGGCGTCTCGTACTTCTCCACGAGCAGGCCGAACAGGATCATCGAGGCGTTGGCGCCGAAGATCGCGAGCAGCGCCGCGATCTCGCTGACGCCCGTGATCATGCTGATCAGCACGATCATGATCGATGAGCTGAAGAAGTACTCGATCCAGCGCCCGTAGTTGCGATCCTCCAGCAGGTTGCGTTTGTACCACTGGAAAACGCCGGGCGACGCGATGATCAGCAACGCCCCCGCGGAGATCGCCATGAAGGCGAAGACGCCCCAGCCGAGGGGGATCTCGAAGAGCTCGCGCAGCTCGGGAGGCGTGCCGGGCGGGCCAGTCATATAGGTGGACGTCACGGGAAGGGCGAAGTCGTTCGCCAGAAAGGCGATGGCGGCCGCCTGAACGGCCAGAATGAGACCGACGATGATGTTCCACCAGCGCAGGCGCTGAAGACGCCGGTCATCGGTGAAGGTCTTGGCCATGATGGTGCCCCCTGTGTGGTGATTGCGGCATCACCCTACCCAAACGACCGTCGTACGATGCATGGCGGAGCGGCGGGCGCGAGCTGAACTACGTCGCGCCCGCCCTGCCTCATCCTCCTATGCCGCACGGCGCTGCGGGATGCTGTCGTCGCGCAGCCGGAATACGTTGTCGGGGTCCCACGTCCGCTTCACGGCCAGCAGCCGCTCGTAATGGTCGCCCAGTCCGGCGCGAAGCTGCCGTTCGCCCTCCTCGAACAGACCGGGGAAGTTCAGGTACGTGCCGACCGAGTGCGGTCGCAGGGCGCTGATGACGTCCCGCGCCCACGTGAGGTTGACCGCATCCGCGCCGGGATCCTCCCAGTTGGCCTCGGGATTGACGAGGTAGCCTGCGTGACGGCCGTTGTATGCCGAGCCGCCGGGCGGCTCCCTTCTCAGGGCGCCGCCGAGCACCCAGACGTCAATGGTACTGAGCGCGGACGGCTGCCACCGGGAGTAGTCGACGATGATGTCGATGACCGGATCGGTCAGCTGAGCCACCGCGGTCGACTTCCAGTAATAGCGTCGACCGTTCGGATAGTCGCCGTCGAGCAGACGCTGCACGTCCGTGTACGGCACGCGGCCGCTCAGGTCGGCAATCGGCTCGGCGAGCTGACGCAGGGCATGCAGGCGCCGTTCGCCTTCGGCCGCCGGCCCGACCCACACCGCCAGGATGGCGAGCATGCTTCGGCCGGCCTCAGAGACGGGCACGCCATCCATGCCTTCCGGAACGGTACCGGTGAAGGCGAGGGGGGCGACCGAATCCGGGGCCACCCGCGCATAGTCACGGAAGGCACGCAGCAGCCGAGCCGTTCTGGCGCCGTCGTACAAGGTGAAGGCGTACGCCACCTCCGGGCCGACCGGGTGCAGGCGGAAGGTGAACTCGGTGACGACGCCGAGGCCTCCCCCGCCCCCGCGCAGCGCCCAGAGGAGGTCGCGGTTCTCTCGTTCGCTGGCCACGACCCTGCGACCGTCCGCAGTCACCAACTCGGCCATGATGAGGCTGTCGCAGCTCAGGCCGTACTTGCGGCGCAGCCAGCCCAGTCCTCCGCCGAGCGTCAGACCCGCCACGCCGGTCTCCGACACGAGGCCGGAGGGTACCGCCAAGCCGTACTTCTGGGTTGCGGCGTCGACGTCGCGCCAGATCGCGCCGCCGCCCACGTGCACAAGACGGTGGGGCGGATTGAGACGGACGCTGTTCATGTCGCTGAGATCAATGACCATCCCGCCGTCGTTCGTGGCGGTGCCGGCAACGTTGTGGCCGCCGCCACGCGGCGTGATCTCGAGACCGCGCCGCCGCGCGAGCTTCACTGCGGCTGAAACGTCCTCGGCGGTGCGACAACGCACGATCGCTGCAGGGTGCCTTTCGATCATGCCGTTCCACACCCGGCGGGCCTCCTCGTACCCCTGGTCGCCCGGCGCCAAGACGACTCCGCTCTGCTGTCCGCGAAGTTCGCTGATGATGCTGTCTCGGGGCAGCCCTTCCATCAGACCTCCTTTGGGTAGAGGCATGATCGGCTCGTTCCCGGAGAGCGCCTGGCGAAACGTTCACCGGTGCCACCAGTCGCGCGAGCGCAGTGCAGATCTGACAACGCTTTCTCGCTCCGATGCGAGCGTGCAGGTTGGACGAACGCGTGCCCAACGTTGACCCGCGCTTGCCCTTGCGAGTATAAGAAGCGCAACCCTCGCAACTGTACTGACGTGCGGACACTCAGTTCTTCACGTCCGAAGCCAGCGTGCGCACATCGAAACTGGAGGCGAGTTTGATGAGTGATTCCCGGAGACATCGGCGCTGCCGGCGCACAATGCGCGTATCGTTCAATCGCCCGGCCACCCGTACGCTCGCATCCGCCTTGCCGCAGGCACGTCTCGGAAGACGCGGCGGCGTCTTCTCCGCTGCGGTTCTCCTCCTTCTGCTCATGACGCTGCTTGCCCTGCCCGGTCAGGCCCGCGCCCTGGACACGACCAAGTGGCTCTGGGGCGTCGACTTCACCGACGCCGACAACGGCTGCGCCGTGGGCAGCGGCGGCTACGTCATCACCACGGCAGACGGCGGCGCCAACTGGACGCAGCGCAGCGCGGACACCGGCAACGACCTCTACGGCGTGGCCTTCGCCGACGCTGATAAAGGCTGGATCGTCGGCGACGGCGGCACCATCCGCGTGACCACGAACGGCGGCGCAAGCTGGGCGGCGCAGACCTCGGGAACCAGCCAGAAGTTGCGCGCCGTGGCCGTCGCCGACACGAACAGCGGCTGGGCCGTGGGCGAGGTCGACGACGGCGATCCCGACACCCCCAAAACCGGGCTGATCCTGAGGACGGTCAACGGCGGCACTACCTGGACCTCGACTGCGTTTCCACAGCAGCTCCGCGACGTCGTCTTCATCAACGCCACCACCGGCTGGGCGGTAGGCGTCGGCGGCTACGTCCTCAAGACCAGCGACGGCGGCGAGAACTGGACCCCACAGACCTCCGGCACGTCGCAGACCCTCTACGGCGTCGACTTCGTCGACGCCAGCAAGGGCTGGGCTGTGGGCGACGCCGGCACCGTGCGCGTGACGAGCAACGGCGGCGCGAGCTGGAGCGGCCAGACCTCGGGCACCTCTCAGTCGCTGCGCGATGTTGTCTTCGTCAACGCCACGACCGGCTGGCTCGTCGGTAACGCCGGCGTGGTGCGCAAGACCACGAACGGCGGCGGCGACTGGAGCAGGCAGAGCGCGCCGGAGCGCGTCTACCTCCTCAAGGCCGACTTCGCCGACGCCAGCCACGGCTGCATCGTCGGCCAGGCGGCCACCGTCATCACCACCGCGACCGGCAGCTTCACCGACCTCTACGCGCCGACGACGACGGCTGCTGCGTTCGACCAGGACGCCTGGTACAACAGCGCCGTCAGCGTCACCTTCACCGCCCTCGACAACCCCGGCGGCTCCGGCGTCGCCACGACCGAGTACAAGCTCGACGACGGCGCCTGGACGCCCGGCACGACCGCGAGCGTCGCCGCCCCGGCCAATCACTCGAACGACGGCGTGCATACGGTCAGCTACCGCAGCACCGACCTTGACGGCAACGTCGAGGACGCGAAGAGCGTCACCGTGCGCATCGACACCCAGGGCCCGCAGGGCACGATGGCGATCAACGACGGCGACGCGACGACCGACTCCCTGGACGTCACCGTGAACTCCTCCGTGAGTGATCCCCGTGGTCCGGTTGAGATGCGGATCTCCACAAACAACAAGACGAGCTGGACGGCTTGGGCTGCCTACGCCGCGTCCGCGTCGGCCAAGCTGGCCGGCGCCGGCGGCGAGAAGACCGTCGTCGTCCAGTACCGCGACAGCCTCGGCAACGTCGCCGAGCTGAGCGACACCATCACCTACCTCGGCCCGCCGGCCCCCGCGCTGGGGACACCCAGCGTCCCGAGCTCGGTCGGCGCGGGCAAGGCGTTCACCGTCTGGGGAACATTGGGCCCTGCGTCAGCGGCAACGCAAGTCGTAAAGCTCAAGCTGTATCGCTACGACGCTGGCAAACCGGTCTTGGTTCGCGAGTATGCGACGGTCAACGCCACCGTCGGCGATACCACCAAGTATTCTGCCAAGATCACCTTGACGCGGAAGGCGCAGTACAGCTTCAAGGCCTACAACGTCGCGAGCACCGACTGGGCGTCGACGACGACGCCCAACAGCGCCATCATGAAGGTGAAGGCGATCGCCACGCTCGGTCAGCCCAAGGCTCCGAGCGTCGTCAACAAGGGTCAGCGCTTCACCGTCTGGGGCACCATCAAGCCGCGCGTCACGGCCGGCTCAAAGACCGTGAAGCTCAACCTCTACCGCTACACGAGCGGCAAGTGGAGCTACGTCAAGACCTACAGCACCGTGAACGCCAACTACAGCAGCTACAGCAAGTACTCGACGCGCATCGCCATCACCACCAGGGGCACCTACCGCTTCAAGGCGATCTGGCCCGAGTCAGCGAGCTGGGCCGCGGCGGCGAGCACCACCAGCTCCTCGAAGACGGTGCGCTGACGCGGCCGTCTTCGTGAAGCCGGGCGCGAACGACGCCTGGCAGACGCAAATCGGCCCAGGCGCCACACCTCAAGGTGTGGCGCCTGGGCCTTTTCCGTTTCCGTGAGACGCCGGGCAGCAGAACCGTGAGACTGGGGCAGTGAAGCGTTGCCCGGCGGGCGGCAGCTCCTGGCCCGCCTCGTCGAGGATCAGCCCTGCGGCAGCCTCCGCTCGCGGACCTCGTCGCTGATGCTGCCGACCACGTCGGCGAGCGCCACCGAGCCCTTCTGCTCGCCACGTTCGCGCACCGCTACCTCGCCCGACTCGGCCTCCTTGTCGCCGACCACCAGGAGATACGGCACCTTCTGCAGTTGGCCGTCGCGGATGCGCTTGCCCATCGACTCCGGGCGATCGTCCACGTCGGCGCGCAGACCCGCCTGACGGAGCGCTTCGGCAACCCTGTGTGAGTAAGCGGCGTGCCGGTCCGCGATCGGGATGACCAGGGCCTGCACCGGCGCGAGCCAGGTCGGCAGATTGCCTCCGTAGTGCTCGAGCAGGATGCCCATGAAACGCTCGATGCTCCCGAGCAGGGCGCGATGGATCATCACGGGCCGGTGCTCTTCGTTGTCGGCCCCCGTGTAGGTGATGTCCAGCCGCTCCGGCATGGCGAAGTCAACCTGAATGGTGCCGCACTGCCAGGTGCGGCCCATGACATCCCGGATGTGGAAGTCGATCTTGGGGCCGTAGAAGGCGCCGTCGCCCGGGTTGAGCTGGTACGGCAACGGCGCGCCGTCCGGCGCGCGCTCGGCCTCGAGCACGCGTGAGAGCACTCCCTCGGCCGTCGCCCACATCTCGTCCGAGCCGATGCTCTTGGCCGGCCGCGTGCTGAGCTCGATCTTGACGTCGCCGAATCCGAAGGCGGCGTAAATGTGCAGCATGAAGTGAAGGACGCCGCGAACCTCGTCCTCGAGCTGATCCGGCGTGCAGTAGATGTGCGCGTCGTCTTGCGTGAAGTAGCGCACGCGGAAGAGGCCGTGGAGGACGCCGCTCATCTCATGCCGATGGACCTGGCCGAGCTCGGCGAGGCGCAGTGGAAGGTCTCGATAGGAGCGGCGGC
>CAZHMG010000011.1:0-44146 GCA_964533575.1 uncultured Thermoleophilia bacterium
GCAGGAGGTCGCCCGGCCGCGCGTGCTCGTAGCGCAACGCCGGCGGCCGCGGCTCGCGCGAGAGCGCCGCCAGACGGGCAAGGCCGTTGCGGGCCAGGTACCCGGTAGACGGTCGAGCGCGCGATGCCAGTCTCCCAGCTGATGCGGTGTGGGCCCTCGCGCAGACGGCGGCGACGGCAGATCCGGCGCAGGGCCGCCGGCGAGAGGCGCGCCCGCAGCCGGCGAGGCCTGCCCGAGCGATCGGCGAGTCCGGCGAGACCCTCGCGGCGGTAGCGGGCCAGCCACTTGCCGGCCGTGGTCCGCGAGATGCCGGCGGCCTGGGCCGTTGCTGTGACGCCCCAGCCATGTTCTGTGATGCGCCGGCAGAGCAACTCACGACCGAAGACGTTGAGCCGTGCGCTACGATGCGCCATGAGGGTCCTCCTGCTTCAGTTGCGGCTTCGACACCTGCAACCGAAAGCGAGGACCCTCGCTTATGTCAACAACCTGTGTGGGCGGTACAACTAGCGCAGGGCGTCGAGCTGCGTCAGCGTCTGCTGCAGGCCGTTGATCTGCCGGCCGTACTCGGCGAAGTCGCCCGCCTGAAGGGCGGCCTGAGCCGCGGTGAACTGATTGTTGGCCCGCTCTATGAGCCGCTGTACCGCCGCGCTGACGGCCCCGCCTTCGCCCGGCTGGGCCGGCTCGCCTTCACCGTCCCCGCTCGGCGGCGCTCCGCCGTCGTCCACGCGCTGTCCGAAGGCTGAAGTCAGCGCTTCACCCAACGTGGGCTCCATCGCAAGATACTGCTGAGCGTTACTCTCGCCTTCCGTCGCGGGCGTCCTATAGAAGACGATGACGCGCTGGAGCTGAGGAAGCTGGGTCTGTTCGGACTGCAGGTAGAGTGGCTGCACGTACAGCAGCTGATCCTCAATGGGAACCACGAGAAGATTGCCCATCACGACCTCGGAACCCTGCTGGTTCCACAAGGTGCGCTGCGCCGAGATCTCCGGATCCTGGCTGATGAATCCCTCAACCTGATCCGGTCCGACGATGGTCGCACTCTGCGAGAACCGGATGTTCACGATACTCCCGTAATTGGGCATGTCGGATCGCGCTCCCAGCCAGCTGATCATGTTCTTGCGTCCGTTGGGAACGAAGGGCAGCATCTGCAAAAACTCCTCGCCGCTCTCGCCCGGGAGTTTCATGATGACGTACAACGCCGGCATCAATCCCTCACCACCCTGTGAAGGGTCACCGGGAAGGGCCCACTGATCACCCTTGTTGTAGAGCACGTCCGGGTTGTCGACGTGATAGGTCGAGTAGACGCTCGACTGGATGCGAAAGATGCCTTCGGGATAGCGCACGTGGCTCTCGAGGGACTCGGGCATCTGATCCCTCGACGTGAAGAGGTCGGGGAAGGCCTCGGCATAGGCATCCAAAATTGGATCCTCGTCGTCGAACACGTAGTACTTCATCTCGCCGTTGTATGCGTCGACCACGACCTTCACAGAGTTGCGAATGTAATTGACGCCGTCTTCCGGAGTGGAGTATGGGTAACGGTCGGTCGTTGTGTAAGCGTCTACCAACCACCAAAGCCGACCATCCGCGACCACCATGTAAGGATCGTCGTCAAGACGCAGGAAAGGAGCGGCGGCAAGAATCCTGTCGGTGATGTTGTTACGGATGATGATGCGGCTCTCCTCATTGAGCGCCGATGCCGTGAAGAACTTGATCGTCGCGAACTGCGAAGCGAAAGCGAGTTTCGTCAGGAACGGGGCAACGGGGATCCCCCCAGAACCCGTGTATTCACGGAACACATCGCCTGACTCCCCCGGATAATCGAACTCCTGCTCGTCTGTCTTTACGAGCGTGTAATCGGTGCCGCGCTCGCCGTAGTAAATGCGCGGCTCGTCGATCTCGAGGCCAGCGACGCTCCGAGGGGGAATGTCCTGTATGAGGAAGTCGGGGGATCCGTCTGCCGTCACCTGGTTCACCGCCGACATGGCGACGCCAAAGCCGTGTGTGTAGGTGATGTGCTGATTCACCCAGGTCTGGGCCTGTTCCGGCAAGCCTGGGATGTTCAATTCGCGGGCAGCGAGCATTGTCTGACGATAGACGCCGTTGACGGTGTATCGATCGACGTCAGAGTCCAGGAAGATGTAATACGGCCGCAATCCCTGAAGCTGCCTGTAGCTCGTCGTCAGGACCGCGGGGTCCCAGAGCCGGATGTTGCGCAGTGTGGGCGCGTTTCGCTCGATCTTGGCGACGGTGAGCGGCGATTCGAGCGGCAGCGATTGGGAGTCGATGACGTCCAGATTGTAGGCAGCCTTGGTCGCGGCCATGTTGTTGGCGATGTACGCTCGCTCTTTGGAGAGTTGGTTCGGATTGACCACGAGCGATTGGTAGGCTGCCGGGACGATGCCCCTCACCACGACCAGCACCACGATCCAGACGACAATCGCTGCGGCCCACCACCACCGCCTCCGGCGCCAGATGTTCCAGATGAGCAGACCGGCGAGAGCGAACGCGACCGCCATGGTCACACGAGCCATGAGCAGGCGCACGTTGGCGTCGGTGTTGCCCACGCCATAGACGGCCCCGGCAGTCGAATACAGCAGGTTCCACGCCTGGAACAGCTGTCCGACGCCGATGACGACGAAGATCGCCGCAAGAAGGGCGGATACGTGAGCGACGACCGAATCGCCGAGACGAACGTCGATCTTTGGTATCTCCCGTGCCCCAGGACGCGAGGCGCGCTGCCCGAAAGGCGACGGAACCCCTTCTTCGTTGCCCCCCGCCGTGCCGGAGCGGCCCGCGTCGGCAGGCTGCACCGGCACTGCCTTGTACTCGATGCCGCCCATGAGGACGTGGACAACGACCGCCAGGATCAGCGCCACGATGAGGGCGCTGAGCACGAGGTTGTGCACGGCCTGCCACAGCGGCAGGGAGAAGACGTAGAACCCGATGTCATGCCCGAAGATCGGATCCGACTCGCCGAACACACTGCGACGATAGAAGAGCAGGATTGTCTCCCACTGCGACGCCGCCGCAACGGCCGCGAACGCCGAAACGACGACACCGACGGCCAGGCCGCCAAATCCCACCATACGACGGAACGACTCGCTGCGAGGCTCGAGAAGATCGCCGTCCGCCGTTGCCCTGAAGCCTGGTGCCAGCCGCCTTGCGATCTCGATGTTCAGAACGACGACGACAAGAAAGACGGCGAACGCCGCCGCCGCGGCTACGGCCTGCCACGCCAGACGCGTCCAGAACACGGAGCGATAGTCGACCTCACCGAACCAGAGCCAGTCGATGTAGAGACCGAACACCCGGTCGGCCAGTGCCACGATGAGCACGGCAGCAGCAACGATGACTCCGATGATGATTTTGCGTCGGGTCGGCGCAGAACCGGTGCGGGTTGCACCACTGCCCGCTTCGGGCCGCTTGCGATGAGGGAAGGGTCGTACGTTATCCATGCGACGAGTATGCCATAGCCGTCATGCGTTCGCGACACTCCGCCCCATTGTGACTTCAGGCATGTGCCCTCCTTCGGCGCATTGATCCGCCGCTGTAGTAGATGAGGACATCCAAAATGATGCCCGCGGCGAGCACGACCGTACCCCATCCCGTCAGCCCGCCGAACGAGTTCCCGGCAATTGCATAGGCCATCGTCGTGCACGGCGCGAACAGGAATCCGACAATGCCCCACATAAACGAAACGCCTGCGTGCGACAGGTAGTCCGTGAACAGCCACAGCCCGAACAGGATGAGGCGCGGAGACGCGGCCACGATGCCTGCGACAAGACAGCATCCCATTCCTCACTCCTCCGGTTCCATATGACGATGCGTTCTCACCGCTCAGGAATTCTCTTGTCGCGACAGGCGCCACCAGACGAGGCCGTAGGCAATGACGGACCAGCCGACGAGGATGACCACCGACAGCACCTGTCCTCCGAAGATCGCTTCGCCGGAGAACGCGTTCACGGCCAGCCGCATTGTCTGAGCTGTCGGGATCAGGAAGACGATGACATTCACGAAGGCCGGCGTGGGCAAGCCGATTGTCACAGCCGGCGCCAGCAAGGGAAGAATCATGAGGCTGCTCCATGTGTTCAGTTGCGTCTGCGTCCTGAAGACGCCCCCAAGGAGCAGTCCGAACCCGACCAGCGTCACCGAGCTGAGCAGGAGCGTTGCCGTGAACAGAAAGACGTCCTCCGGCAGCGTTCGCGTCACAGCTAGCATGAGCGGCACGGAGAGAATGCAGTAGGTCAGGCCGAAGAGCGCCTTGGCGGCGACCACCTCGGCCGGCGAAGCGATCAGAATCAGCGCTTCGAGCGTCTTCTTCTCGGTCTCCTCGGTGATCGCCGAAGGAAGGGCATACACGGCGATCATGCCGAGCATCAGGATGATCGATATCAGCACATAGGTCTTGCGAGCGCCGAGACCGGCCAAGACAGCTTCCGTGCTGCCCGGCTTCTGTGGGAGAACGACCCGGCGGATCACTGCGGCAGGAGGCTGGTCGGCCATGTTCTGCGTAACGCGATCAAGCGTGGCGGCGACGTAATCCGCGCCGAAGGAGGGCGTCGGCGGCAGGACCACCGTCAGCAGGGGCGAACGGCCTTCCGACAGATCGCTGTCGAAGCCGCCCGGCAGGATCAGGCCGATGTCAATGTCCTCGTCATGTATCTGCCGTCTCAGTGCGGCCTCATCCGGCACCCGAACGACGGTGAGGACGAGGAGCTGCTCTGTCGCCGACCGGATCGCGTCCGGCAGTACGGTCGACTCAGCCGAGACCACGCCGAGCTTCGTGCCCGGCCTGCTCTCGTCTTGGAACATGAAGCTGTAGAGCAGCCCGATCAGGAGCGGCATCACGAGCGCCATGATGAGACGCGAGTCGCGGAGGGCGTCGCGGACGTCCTTGCGATAGATTGCCCGAACACGTGATGCGTTCACAGCGGGCGACCCGACAGACTCACAAAGACGTCCTCGAGCGTCCCCTCGTTGGAATGCACCGTGAGAATTTCGCCGGCGGCCATCCAGGCGGCAAGGCGCTGCCCATCGATCGAATCGTCGAGATCCAGCCAGTGCTCGGTGCGATCCCTCAATAGGACTACAGCGGTGCGTTCGCCATAACGCAGTTTGAGCTCTCGCGGTGTGTCGAGCGCGACGATGGCGCCAGCCGACAGAAAGGCGACGCGATCACAGAGATCGTCGGCTTCCTCCATGAAGTGCGTTGTCAGAAAGACGGTGTTCCCTTTGCGGGCATGGTCGCGGATGATGGAGCGCACCTCACGGGCAGACGTTGGATCGAGGCCTCTGGTCGGCTCGTCAAGGAAGAGCACGCGAGGCTCGTTCACCAGAGCCCTCGCCACCAGCAAACGCTGTTTCATGCCGCCCGAATATGTCTTCACCCTGCGCGCGGCCGCATCCTGGAGCCCGACACGGGCGAGGAGGTCATCTGCCGCGGAGGCAGGCCTGTTGTGGAGTTGCGCGAACAGCCTGAGATTCTCGCGCCCCGTCTGCCTCTCGTAAAGGTTGGGCTCTTCGAAGACGAGATTGATCAGAGGCTTGACCTTCTCCGGATGCAGCGCGACGTCGTAGCCAGCGATCAGCGCACGCCCGCCCGTTGGCCGTGCGCGCCCCGTCAGCATTCGGATGGTGGTGGTCTTGCCTGCGCCGTTGTGCCCGAGGAGGCCGAGGATCTCGCCTTCAGCGACGGTGAAGCTGATGCCGGCGACGGCGTTCACATCGCCATACCTCTTCGACAGCGCATCGACCTGGATGATGTTGCGCCCGCCGCCCAAACGCCGTCCCCGTGATCGCCCTTCACGTGCCCCCTATCCCTATAGGGTACACGAGGCGACACGTGACAGCATGACGAGCAAGGCATGGGCCGCGACGACTCGCTGTCGTCGCGGCCCATGTGGGGCCAGCGACCCCCCGGGAGAGGAGGTAATGACTCCCGGGCTGCGGGACGAAGGCCAGGTGGGGGCACACCTTAGTGCGGCCGGGTCCCGGACGGTTGAGGGGGCAACCGCGTCGCTTTTGTTGGCTCACTCGGAGTCTGCGCGGTGAATGTGAAGAATATGTTGCCTACGCGTTGCGCGGCGTTAGGCGGCGCGCGCTCAAGCGGTCATGAGAAGGGGGGATGGGCCGCGGTGCTCGATTCTGATCGCTCACCGCGGCCCATTGGAGCCACGACACCAGGGTGATGGAGGCTCACCCAGAGCTTGGACCTCATCGGCTCAGTGGGGGCGCACTGTAAGCAGCCGGGTCGCTTCACGGCCGGGGGGCGACCGTCGTCGTACTCTCGTGCTGATAATCCTGCCGAGCAATTATGAAGTCCGTGTTGCGTGACGATTGAGGAAGATGTTGGCTTGTTGACCCGACACGGTCTCGTACGTGTCCAACGGACGCAAACAGCCGGCGAACGGTTCTCAATTCCCGCTGTCACTATTCGTCCTCGAAGAGTCGCAGGTACTCCCCGTATCCTTCCGCCTCGAGATTCTCCTTGGGAATGAAGCGCAGCGCGGCGGAGTTCATGCAGTAGCGCCTACCGGAGGGTTCAGGCCCGTCGGAGAAGACGTGACCCAGATGCGAGCCTGCGGAAGCGCTGCGGACCTCCTTTCTGGGCAAGAGGAGCTTGTAGTCGGTCCGCGTTGTCACGAGCTGCGGCTCTATCGGTCTTGTGAAGCTCGGCCATCCTGTTCCCGAGTCGTACTTGTCGTGGCTGCTGAACAGCGGCTCTCCATCCACGACATCCACATAGATACCGTCCCGGCGCTCGTCCCAGTACTCGTTGTCGAACGGCGGCTCGGTTCCCTCATGCTGGGTCACGTCGTATTGCCGCGGCGTCAAACGTCGCCGCAGCTCTTCGTCGTCTTTCCTCTTCGTCGTCATCACGTACCTCCGCGAGGATGGCGTCATCATGCACATCACGTGCAGACTTCTTCAAAGCAGGCTATTCCCGCCCACGCCCGGCGCCGCACATCAGCGAGACCACGATGAGCGCAGGGTGTGTTCAGGACGATTCGGGGCTATCCTCCTTAAGACATGGATGCACCAACCATGATGGCGAAAAGGAGTCACATTGCCGCTCGGTGGATACTGCAGCATCTGCGATCGCTGGGTCTGGCTGACACCGTATGGGGAATGTCAGAGCGGACACCCGGCCAGCGCGGTTCGTGACGTCCAGCAGCTGAAGCCTCAGACGAACGCGGTAACGGTCAGCGAGCTTCCGCCTGCCAGCGCACGTACAACCAGATTCCGCTGGTGGTGGCGCCATTCGCTGTGGATCGCCTGGACGTTCACAGGAGGCCTCCTCAACTGGGTGGCCTTCATCTACGTGGGTGTGCGCGCTCGTCACATCCCTTGGGCGCTTCTCGGCCTCGCCTATCTCATGCCCTTGGTCCTCACGATCCTGTCGATCGGGACAGGGTTCCTCCAGATCATGATAGCCGTGCAGCTCGTGGTCTCAGCCATCAGTCTGGGACACGCGCTCTACCTTCGCCCGTACTACAGGGCCATCATGTTCGGCGACGTGCACCCGCGATCGCTGCCGGCCCCGCCGAAGCCGCCGCCTCTCTTGGCAGCAGCGGAACGGCCGGCTCTGCCGGCAGGCATCGACGAGACCGCGGCCGGAGTCCTTCAACCGGCGCGCGCTCAGGTGGACACTCTCCTTGCCGAGGCGAGCCTCGTCGGCAAGGCGAATGTTCGCGAGCAGATCGTTTCTCTCTGCCGGACGGCCGACCAGATCCTCGCGGAGCTGGCAAATCATCCACGCAAGCTGGATGCTGCCAGGGGATTTCTCACCTACTACCTGGATGCGGCCACCCGCATCGTCGAGGGCTACGTGTACCTGACTGGGCGCCAGTCTTCTTCTCCGGAGATTGAAAAGACGGTCGCGCGCGCGGAGGATTCGCTGCGGATCGTGCAGCAGGCGTTTGATCGCCAGCTGGCCAATGTCCTCGAGGACAGGGCGCTCGACCTCGACAGCGAGATCGAGCTGCTCGAACGAACAGTTCGCAGTGAAACGATGTATACCCGGACCGGGGAGCTGGAATGACGGACCAGACAGCACCGCAAGAGAGCGATGCGACGCGGCGGGAGGCCGGCTCCGGGAGCGTCGTCCCGGAAGCTTCTAAGGGCGCGATCATGGGTCATGTTGACCCGGATCGCGTCGCCGAGATAAGGGCGGCTGTGGACGTGAAGGACGCGCAAGCCGTACTGAGCTATGGACTTCCGGCTCAAACCAGGATCGCGAACTTCGCCGACTCGCTCCTCGGTGACGTGCGCAACAAGGACGCCGGCCTCGGCGGCGAGGCTCTCACCGACCTGTTGGAGAAGGTCCGCGAACTGGACGTCGATGGCCTGAGCGCGGGTGGAGGCAGGGCGAGGATCCCCATCCTGGGACGATTCGCGAACACGTTCGAGCGCTTCGCGACGCGTTACCAGAAGGTGGCGTCGAGCATCGACCGCATTGTCGACGCCCTCGAGCGAGCGCGCATGTCCCTCCTCAAAGACATCACCGTGCTCGACAAGATGTTCGAACTCAACCTGGACTACATTAAACAGCTCGACCTCTACATCGCCGCCGGGGAACAGGTCCTGGAAGATCTCCACGCCACCAGGATCCCCGAGCTCGAGGCGGAAGTCGCACTGACCAGCGATGTCATGGCTGCCCAGCGTCTGACCGATTTGCGACAGGCGGCTGGACGTTTCGAGCGCCGCATTCACGATCTCAAGCTGACGCGCATGGTGGCCATCCAGACGGCGCCGCAGATCCGTTTGATCCAGGGCAACGATCAGAATCTCGTCGAGAAGATTCAGACTTCCATCCTTACCACACTGCCCCTCTGGAAGAACCAGATCGTCATCGCGATCAGCCTCTACCGCCAGCAGAGCGCGGTCCAGCTGCAGAAGCAAGTCACGGATACGACCAACGAGTTGCTCAGCAAGAATGCGGAGCTGCTCCGGACCGGATCGGCCAAGGTGGCGCGCGAGGTCGAGAGAGGGGTGATCGACGTGGAGACGCTGCGCAAGGTGAACGGCGATCTCGTCGCTACGCTCGAAGAGACCATCAAGATCCAGGAGGAGGGCCGCAGCAGGCGTCTTGAGGCGGAGAGCGAAATCGGCCGCCTGCAGACCGAACTGCGGCAGAAGCTCCTAGAGCTGCGCTCTCAAACGTCGCAGACAGGCGGACGTGAATCCGGTCCGCTGCTGCGGAACTGAGCGGAACCCGAACGAAGAATCGCCAGGCAAGGTTGGGGAGTGCTGATCACTCCCCGACAACGCTCACCTGCGCGACACATTGACGTAGCGGTGCATTCTCCCTCGGCTTGAACACATCTGACGCAGGCTCCCGCACGGCATCGCTGTTTATGGAGAAGGTCGTACGGGGACTCCTAGAGTGAGCCGGGCTTACCCGGCTTCTGGGGGCAGCTCGGAGAGACTGAGCTGCCGCGTGCTCGCTACGAGGAGATGACCCATGGCCGAACCTGCATACATACCGCCCGAAGGGACTGAACGTCGCATCGGTGAGCCCGTCACCCCGCCGCAGGGGGCTCCTCTCCGTCCGGAGACAGGTGCGGTTCCCGTGGAGGGCGTCGACAGGCCCCTCGAGAATCAACCCCTTACTCAGTATGACGTTCGTGCGTGGCAAGGGCTCTGGGTCTTCGATATAGACGGAGAGCCCGTCGGCAAGGTGAGTGACGTTCTCGTTGATGCAAATCGCAGGCCCGAGTGGATGGTCGTTTCATTCGGCGCATTCTTGCATGAAGACAGACTGGTGCCGGTGTTCGACCTCGAGGAGCGACCAGACGGCTTGGTCGTCACGTACTCGAAGGACATGGTGCGCGGCGCGCCCATAGTCGGCGTAGCCAACATGTCCGACGAAGACGAACAGAAGGTCATGTCGTACTGGTGCACCACCCGCGAGGCCGCATCGCCGCGCGCCTGCACCTTCCTGGGACGCTAAGTCGGAGTGTCAGCGATCTGATTAGCCCCATTGACTCCCGCCACGGCCTGAAGACGGGCCCGGCTTTGCCGGGCCCGTCTTCAGGCCGTGGCGTGGGGGGAAACGGCCGGCATGGAGCTGCCAAATAGCGGCTGGCATGGGGCCTGCCAAATAGCAGATCGGACTGCGATATTGGAAATGGCCAGCAGCCCACCCAGAGGTGCTATGATGGCGTGGGGGTGAAGACAACTTCGCCTTCGGACGTAGGACGATCTATGGGAAGCGGCGTCAGGAGGAGCACCGGCAATGGCTGATGAAAAGGGTGTTCAGGGGCAAACGCTCGACGAGCAGCAGCTCACACAGCACGATGTGCGGACCTGGCAGAATGACTGGGTGTTCGACGAGCAGGGCGAGGTCATCGGCAAGGTGGGCGACGTCCTTGTCGACGCCGAGCGGAAGCCGGAGTGGATGGTCGTATCGTACGGCGCCTTCCTGCGCGAAGACAGGCTGGTGCCCGTGTTCGATATCAGGAGAGAGCCGGCAGGGTTCGTCGTCTCCTATTCCAAGGACATGGTGAGGAACGCACCAGTCGTCAGTGTGGTGAACATGTCGGATGAGGATGAACAGAAGCTGATGTCGTACTGGTGTACGACGCGCGACGCGGCCTCCCCGCGCGCCTGCACCTATCTGGGAAGATAGCCCAAGCGCCAGCTCTCGCCTCACTACGGGAGCCAGAATGTTCGAAGGGGCCCGGCGCAGTGTCGGGCCCCTTCTGTTGCCGGACGCGCCCGACAAGCGCTTTGTATTGGCGGCGACACGAGAGAATGCTCCGACGAAGCAGGCTGCTGCGCGTTCATCGACCATGAGAGGAGTCGGCATGAAGTCGGTCGTCGTCATCGGTGGCAGCTTCGCGGGCCTCACCGCGGCCTTCGAACTCAAGCGCGAGCTCGGCGATGCCGCCGAGGTCACCGTCATCTCGCGGGATCCCCGCTTCGTCTTCATTCCGTCTCTCATCTGGGTAGTACCGGGCTGGCGCAAACCAGGCCAGATCTCCTTCGACCTTCAGCCGGTGCTCACCCGCCACGGCATCAAGTTCGTGCAGGCCATCGCGCAGCGCATTGATGCGGAGCACTCGATCGTGTTCACCGACAGAGGCGACCTGCGGTATGACTATCTCGTGATCGCCACGGGCCCCAAGTACGACTGGTCGGTCGTGCCTGGCCTGGGCCCCGCGGACGGCACGACGCATTCAGTCTGTAACGTCCCTCACGCGATGGACGCCGCGAAGGCTTGGCTGGACTTCGTTCAGGAGCCGGGCCCAGTGGTGATCGGCGCCACGCAGCGAGCCAGCTGCTTTGGGGCCGAGTACGAGGTCGTCTTCAACATGGATCGTGCGTTGCGGCAGGCAAAGATCCGTCATCAAGTCGATCTCACGTTCGTCACCGCCGAGCCGTTCCTCGGACATTTTGGCATCGGCGGCATGCGCGGCGGAGAGACCATGCTCAAGGCATACTTCAAGCTGCTGGGCATCAAGTCGATCGTCAACGTATCCATGACTGGGGTGACGGAAGACTCGATCAGCTTGTCTAACGGGCAAGTCCTGCCTCACAGATACGCCATTGTCATCCCTCCATTCACGGGAGTTCAGGCGATCCTCGACTCGTCTGGAATTGGAGACGATAAGGGTTTCATCCCCGTCAACGACCGCTACCAGCACCTCGATCATCCGAATATCTACGCTGCCGGGGTTGCCGTGCAGGTCAAAGCCCCGCAAGCGACCGAGGTACCGACGGGGGTCCCCAAGACGGGGTGGATGGCGGAAGTCATGGGCAAGGTCGCGGCTCACAACATCATTGTCGAGATCAAGGGCGGAGAGCCGATGGAGCTGCCTTTCGCCGACATCAAGCCTCTCTGCATCATGGATGCCGGCAGCCAGGGCATGATCATCGTGCTGGAGCGCGTCTTCAAACCGCGCCGCTACGAGATCATGATCCCCGGGCCATGGTCACACTGGGCCAAGCTCGCCTTCGAGAAGTACTACATCACCAAGATGAAGCACGGCATGGTGTATCTTCCCTAACCGTGCCGATTCGCCCCTGGAGCAGCCGATGCTGACCTTGTACCAGCTCGAGTGGTGCCCCTCGTGCCACACGATCCGCCAGGTGCTCACTGAGCTCGGGCTCACGTACACGGCCGTGAATGTCCCTTTCAAGGCGGAGCAGCGAGCCCAAGTCATGGCCCTCTCCGGACAGGGCAACGTGCCCGTGCTTCAGGATGGCGACAGGGTTCTCTCCGACGCGACGGCGATCGTCGAGCACCTGCGCTCGGTTTACGCCAGCCCGCCCGACGCCGCCGCTCAGGCCGAGAAGGGGAGCTGGCGCATCGTGCGCCAGCTCTCTGTCTCGCCACAGGCGGCATGCGTCAACGTGAAGCGCCTTCTGGAGGACAAGGGTTTCAGCATCGTTTCGGAAACACGCGGCCCTGAGATCAGTCAGCGCCTGGCTAAGGAGTACGTGGTCCTCGGTGTCGTGCTGGACGAGGCGGCAGTCCACGCCGTGGAATCAGATGTCCGCGCACCCGGCGCTGTCCTGCTGCCCGTCGCCATCGCCCCCACGAGCAGCGGCGGCAGCGTGGTGGCTGCGGCCGATCCGGTCGGCCAGGTCTGGCTGTTCGCCGATGCCCCGTTGCGCAAGTCCCAAGCCGTCGTCAAACGTCGTCTTCTCGAAATCTTCGCCGCACTCTGAGCTCGGATTCAGTCCCAGCCGTAGAGGCGCAAGCTCAGCCACCCTCCGACCACCGTCATCCCTCCGAGGACGGCATAGTCGACCCAGTCCCAGCCGCGGTCGTTCCAAGCGTCCTGCAGTGCGTTGACGGCGTACGTGAGCGGCAGGAAGTCGGCAATGCGCGTCATCGTCGAACTCATGACTTCGACCGGCGGTCCGGCGCCCGACAGGAAGAGCATCACGAAGAACAGCATGAGACCCGCCCCCTGGGCCGCACGACTGGACTTGAGTGCGGCGCCGATCACGGTGCCGAGAGCAGAGAACGCCGCAACGCTGGCCGCGAAGGCGACGAGCACCTGCAGCGGACTGCCGGGGAACCGCACGTCATACACCATGCTGCCGAACAGCCACACGAGCAGCGCCCCGATGAAGGCGAGCACGAGGCACGCGAGCACCTGCGATCCCAGCACGGCAGGTACAGGGACGAGAGAAGCGCGAAAGCGGCGAAGCACGCCCCCTGAACGATAGGCGGTGAGGCGAGCCGGCAGCATGATGATGCCCACAGACATCGCGGCGAGCGCTATATAGGCCGGCACGTAGTAGTCGAGAGGCGCAAGGCCAGCGAACAGGTCCCCCCCGGCCCCAAACGCCTCGCCGCCGAAGATCTCACCCATGACGAAGAGGAGCACGACGGGAAACGCGAACGTGAACACCAGAGTGGTCGGCTCACGCAGGAAGAGCTTGAGCTCGACCCACGTCAGCTTCGTGAGGATTCCCATGACCGGCTCAGTCCTCCACCGGATGCCCGGTCAGCTTAAGGAAGACATCCTCGAGAGTGGGCTCCTCGACTCGCAGATCCAGAGGGACGATGCCCCGCTGGACCAGGGCGGACGCCGCCAGCGCCAGCAAGGGGCCCTCCCCCTCGAGCACCACTCGTTTCCCGCGACGAGTCAGAGACTTCGCGCCCGGCACGGCTAGCAGCCAGTCGAGATCCGGCAGGTCGCTGGCGAAGATCACCCTCTCCCAAGGATCGTGCTCGGCGACGAGCGCCTGCGGTGTGTCCAGTGCGATGATGCGGCCTGCGTCGACGACGCCGATCCTGTCGCACAGGCGCTCCGCCTCGTCCATGAAGTGCGTGACGAGGACGACCGTCGTTCCACGATCACGCACTTTCTCGATGAGCTCCCATGCAATCCGGCGTGCGGCTGGATCCAAGCCTGTTGTCATCTCATCCAGGAAAACGACATCGGGATCGCTGACGAGCGCAAGAGCAATGAAGAGCCGCTGACGCTGCCCTCCTGAAAGGCTAGAAAACGCGGCGTTCCGCTTCTCCTCCAGATCCCACTGCTCCAACAGCACGCGCCAATCCGGTGCTCTCGGCGTGAGGCTGGCGAAGAGGTCGAGGGCCTCCCACACCCTCAAATGGTCCGGCAGACGCGACTCCTGCAGCTGACAGCCGATACGGCCGCGGAGCGCGGAAGCCTCCGCCCGCGGATCCTTTCCGAGCACTCGCACTTGTCCCGACGTCGGAGCGCGCAGGCCTTGGACGCACTCCACTGTCGTCGTCTTGCCGGCGCCGTTGGACCCGAGCAGCCCGAAGATCTCACCTCTCTCTACGGTGAAGCTCGCATCCTCGACCGCCGTTACATGGCGATAGCGCTTCTTGAGATGTTCACAGACGATGACAGGCGGCATGTGCGGCGAGAACGGCGCGGTTGGGATCAGGCGCCAGGGGAGCCGAGGAAGAAGGACGGGTAGTCGATCCGCTGGTCGCCATCCGACCACCGGCCGAGGCGACGAAAGCGCTCGCGGCGCTGGCGCCGGCGCTCCTGCGGCGCGATATCGTCGAGCTCCTCGAGGTACTCTGCGATCGCCTCGCCGAGGCGGACTGCCGTCTCCCGCGGGTTGTGGTGAGCAGCGCCGCGCGGCTCGGGAACGATTCGCTCAATCGCTCCGAGCTCGAGAAGTTGCGTAGCGGTGGGGCGCAGCGCCTCCGCCGCCTGCGGCGCGAAGGCCGCGTCCCGCCAGAGTATGGCTGCGCACCCTTCGGGAGTGATCACCGAGTAGGTCGAGTTCTCGAGCATGATCACGCGGTCCGCGACGGCGAGCGCAAGGGCGCCGCCGGAACCGCCCTCGCCAATCACACTGGCGACGACGGGCACGGAGAGACGGGCCATGACCAGCATGCTTTCTGCGATTGCCCGAGCCTGCCCACCCTCCTCCGCCGCCACGCCGGGAGACGCACCGGGAGTGTCGATGAACGTGAGAACCGGCAAGCCATGACGCTCGGCCAGAGCGAAGAGCCTCTGCGCCTTGCGGTATCCGTCTGGACGAGCCATGCCGAAGTTGTGATGCGTCTGTTCGTCGAGGGTGCGGCCCTTCTGATGGCCGACGACGAGCACTGCTCGTCCTCGAAACCAACCCAAGCCTGCGATGATCGCAGGGTCATCCGCCCCCAAGCGGTCGCCCCTGAGCTCCTCGAACCCGTCGATCAGAAGCGTGATGTAGTCGCGCGTCCGGGGACGGTCTTTATGACGCGCAAGACCGACCGTTCGCCATGTCGTATCATGGTCGCGGCGGCGGCTCTCCGGTCGCAGCGTCTTCAGGCGGCCCTGGAGCTTCTCCACCTCCTCGTGCAAGTGGACTCCGGGCATGAGCGGCAAGCGCCCGAGCTCGGTCAATCGCTGCCTGAGCCAACCTGCTCGCGCTTCTCGTTCGCGGTCGTTCTCGTGTCCGTCGGTCACATTCCTCACCTCCCCCAAGCAGTCGCATGTACCTGCCTATCCTGGCCCGCGCCTCGACTCGCGGAACCACGGCGTCCAGATGACCGAGCGCCAGCATGCGCTCGGCGCTGCCGAACTCCGGCGGCAGCGGCTCGCGCGTCGTCTCTGCGATGACGCGAGGTCCTGAGAAGTAGAGCTGGGCGCCGGGTTCGGCAATGCAGATATCCGCCAGCGTCGCGAAGCTGGCCATGACACCGCCCGTGCACGGATCCGCCAACAAGGCGATGAAGGGTACAGCCGCCTCGTGCATGACGTCGACGGCGCACGTCGTCTTGCCCATCTGCATCAGACTGAGGATGCCCTCTTGCATGCGAGCTCCGCCCGAACTGCACACCGCGACGACGGGCAGTCCCTCGGCAACCGCCAACTCCGCGCAGCGCCAGAACCGTTCGCCGACGACGCTGCCCATACTCCCGCCCATGAAGCCGAAGTCCATGACCGCGAGAACGCAGGCGCTTCCTTCGATCCGCGCTTTGCCGGCAACCATGGCCTCTGAGAGGCCCGTCTTCGCTTCGGCCAAGCGCACGCGTTCGGGATAGGTCTCGAGGTCGACGAACTCCAGCGGATCAAGGGTGTCGACCGACTTCCACAGCTCCCGGAACGACCCCTCGTCCACCAGTTGCCGGATACGCTCCCGCGCTCCGATGCGCTCGTGGTGGCCGCATGACGGACACACCATCAGATTGGCCCGGAGGTGAGCGGTGCTGGCCCCATGATGACAGACGCTGCACGTCCACTCCGGCCTGGACGGATCACCGCTGCGGCGCTCGACCTCGATGATGACGTTCATGAAGAGTTGCGCCGGCTCGCCGCTACGCTTCGTAGCGGCGAAATACGAGCGTCACGTCATGCCCACCGAACCCGAAGCTGTTGCTCGCGGCCACGTTCACACGCTGCGATCGGGCGCACAGCGGCACGTAGTCCAGGTCGCATTCCGGGTCTGGGTCGTTCAGGTTGATGGTGGGCGGGATGACTTCGTTGCAGATCGTCAAAACGGTCGCCACTGCTTCGATGGCGCCCGAGGCGCCGAGACAGTGCCCTAGCATCGACTTGTTTGAAGAGATGGCTATCGCACGAGCGTGGTCGCCCAGCGCCGCTTTGATCGCCCTCGTCTCCGCGATGTCGCCTGCCTCTGTCGCGGTGCCATGCGCGTTCACGTAGTCGAGGGCTTCCGGCTCCAGCCCGGCTTCGGCGAGGGCCATACGCATCGCCCGAGCCTGTGATTCGCCGGATTCGTCCGGAAGTGTCATGTGAAAAGCATCAGAGCTCATCCCGACGCCCCCGAGTTCGGCGTAGATCCTCGCGCCTCTCGCGAGCGCGTGCTCGAGGCTCTCGAGAACCAGGCAGCCGGCGCCCTCTCCTATGACGAAGCCGTCGCGCGCTGAATCGAACGGACGCGACGCCAATGCCGGCGCTTCGTTTCGGGTGGAAAGAGCGCGCGCGGCGGCGAAGCCCGCGACGCCGATCATGCAGAGCGGCGCCTCGCTCCCGCCCGCGAACATGACGTCGGCCTCGCGGCTGCGAATGATTCGGGCCGCATAACCGATCGCGTCAGAGCCGGCGGCACACGCCGTCGAGGTCGCGCTCAGGGGGCCTTTCGTCCCCAGCTCGAGCGAGACGTGCGCCGCCGCCATGTTGGGAATCATCATGGGCACGAGCAGCGGGTTCACGCGATCTGGCCCCTTGTTGAGCATCTTCTCGATCTCGAAGGCCAAGGTTTGTATGCCCCCCACGCCGCTGCCGATGACAGCGCCCACTCTTGCGCTTTCCGACCGGGGGTCGAACGCGGCATCGACGGCGGCCGCCTTGCCAGCGGCAACGGCGTACTGGCTGAAGAGGTCGAGACGGCGGACCTGACGTTTGTCGATGTACTCCGCTGGGTCAAAGTCACGCACCTCCGCGGCGATGTGCACCCTCATGGCGGAGTGATCGAATCGAGTGATCTCGCCGACGGCGGAATCGCCCGCGACGAGGCGCCGCCAAAACGTCTGGAGATCGTTGCCCAGCGGGGACACCAGCCCCATCCCTGTGACCACGACTCTTGCTTGTGATGCTGTCATGTGCTGCTCCGCCCCATCAGGCTAGATGCCCAAGCCGCCGTCGACAGGCAGGACGACGCCGGTGATGAATCGGGCTCGCGGTGACGCCAAGAACACGACGGCGTTTGCCACATCCCCCGCCGTCCCGATGGTCCTGAGCGGCGTCGCCGCCACGATCATGCCTCGCGTTTCATCGGGCAGGGCCTGAGTCATGGGCGTGTCGATGTATCCGGGAGCGATGGCGTTGACGCGCACTCCGCGCCCGCCCAACTCCTTGGCCAACGACTGCGTGAGGCCTATGATGCCCGCCTTTGCCGCCGAGTAATTGGCTTGGCCGGCATTTCCGTGACGGCCAACGACGCTGGACATGTTGATGATACAGCCGGAGCGGCGGCGGAACATTCTGCGCGCCGCCGCCTTGCTCACCAGGAACGTGCCGCGGAGATGAGTGGCGATCACGGCATCGAAATCCCCCGCGTCCATCATCATCACGACGTTGTCTCGCGTGATGCCCGCGTTGTTCACGGCGATTCCCAGCGGGCCGAGCTCGGTCTCGACGCGATCGACCATCGCGTTCACCTGCTCCTCACTGGAGACGTCGCCCATGACGCACAGGCTGCGGCGTCCAAGACGCTCAACCTCTGCGACGACCGTCGAGCATGCACCTTCGTCAGAGTAGTCGTTAATGGCCACGTCGGCACCGGCGGCGGCGAGTTCAAGTGCTATCGCGCGGCCGATGCCACGCCCCGCTCCCGTGACCAGGGCCACTGTTCCGCTGAGATCGAGTTCGGCGCTCACCAAGCCTCCAGGATCCGTTCGTCGTTTCGCAGGGCCGTTAAGGTCTCCGTGTCCGAGACGCGCACGATGCTCGCTCCCGGCACTGTACGTCGCACGAGGCCTCCGAGCACGCTTCCCGGTCCCACCTCGAGAAACGCATCATACCCCGCCGCGTACAGCGCCTTCACCGCCTGCGTGAATCGCACCGGAGAGACAAGCTGGCGCAGGAGGAGCTCCGGAAAGCGATCCTTCTCGAATGCGAGACTGGAGACAGAGTAGAACGGGGGCTGCGGCGCGCGCCATTCCGTCCGCTCGAGCTCATCCTTCAACGGTCGCAGCGCCGGCTCCATGAGCGGCGAGTGGAAGGCTCCACCGACGGCGAGAGGAACGAAGCGGCGTGCCCCAGCGAGCTTGGCCTTGGCCTCCAAGTCGCGCAGCGAAGACTCCTCACCGCTGACCACGACCTGTCCGGGACTGTTGAAGTTGGCGAGCCAGACTCCGGCCGTTTCGGCACAGAGACTCTCGACCACGGCGTCGTTCAGCCCGATGATCGCCGCCATCCCCCCCGGTGCCAGCTGGGCGGCGGCCCGCATCTGCTCGCCCCGCCGCCGCACTAGGCGCAGAGCGTCGGGGAACGAGACCGCTCCGGTCGCTACGAGTGCCGAATACTCGCCGAGGCTGTGCCCAAAGGCGGTCTCGAAGCGCAGGCCATAGCGCCGCAGCACGCGGAAGACGCCGACGGAGACGGTGAGCAGGGCTGGTTGTGTGTTGTCCGTGCTCGCGAGTCGATCGGCTGGACCGCGAGTGCAGAGATCCTCGAGGTCGAATCCCAACGCCTCGGATGCTTCCGCGAACGTCTCACGCATCAGAGGGTCCGCTGCGGAGAGATCAGCACCCATGCCGACTGACTGCGATCCCTGTCCGGGAAACATCAGGGCGAGGCGCATCCCTCAGAGCTCCCACTCGGTGAGACAAGAGGCCCACGTCAGTCCCGCACCGAATCCAGCCATCAGCAGACGATCGCCTCTCTTGAGTCGTCCGCTGGCGCTGGCCTCGCTCAGGCAGATCGGAATCGAAGCGCAGGACGTGTTCCCGAAACGGTCGAGGTTGGCGAAGACCTGGTCCGGCCTGAAACCAAGGCGGCGAACAGCCGCATCGATGATGCGAATGTTCGCCTGGTGTGGCACGAACAGATCCACATCGCCCGCCGTGAGGTCGGCTTCCTTCAGCACCTTCTCACAGGAGTCCGCGACCGTGCGCGTCGCGAACTTGAACACCTCGCTGCCGGTCATATGCATCGCATGGGCGCGCTGGTCAATCGTCTCGTGCGTGGCGGGCATTCTCGATCCTCCCGCCGGGATGTTCAAGAATGACGCCCCACTACCGTCATTGCCCAGATCGAAGCGGAGGGTGTGATTTTCGCCGGCGGCCTGGACGAGCACGGCGCCGGCTCCGTCACCGAACAGCACGCATGTGCTGCGATCCTGCCAGTCAACCATGCGCGTGAGCACCTCGGCGCCGACCACGAGGACGCTGCGATAGATTCGGGCCGAGACGAACGCCGCCGCCACGGCGAGGCCGTACACGAATCCGGTGCAGCCAGCCTGCACGTCAAAGGCCCCCGCGCGCGTCGCGCCAATCTGGTGGGCAAGGATCGAGGCGGTCGCAGGCATGATGTGATCGGGAGAGATGGTCGTGACAACGACGAGATCGACCCCGAGCGGGTCGAGGCCCGCAGAGGCGAGGCAGCGGCGCGCGGCGATCACGCCGAGATCGCTGGCCGCCTGCTCGGGGCTCGCCACCCTGCGCTCGCGAATACCTGTACGTGTGCGGATCCACTCGTCCGATGTGTCGAGGAACCGCGAGATCTCGTCGTTGGTGAGGACCTTCTCGGGAAGGTAAACGCCCAGGGCGGCGATCCTGGCGCCACGCACCAGTCCGCGCGGGAATCCATTCACGATGGGACCTTCCCCAGGTTTGCTTTCAAAGCCGGGCCTCTCCCGCGGCCACAGACCTGGCGTCGACGATGGCGAACATCAGCTCGCCTCGGCACGCCAGCTCCCCGCCGACCTTGGCCACGACTTTGGCTCGTCCAACCGGACCATGCACGGCGACGATCTCCGCTTCGAGCGACAGCACGTCCCCAGGCCTGACCACCCGCTTGAAGCGAATCTTATCGATTCCTGCGAAGAGCCCTATCTTGCCCTCGGCCCCACCCGCGCTCGCCGCCGCGAGCGTCGCGGTCTGGGCGAGGGCTTCAACGATGAGGACCCCCGGCATCACGGGATTGCCGGGGAAGTGTCCGGCGAACCAGAAGTCATCGTCCCGAAGTACGCGACTCGCCAGACAGCGGACGCCTGGCTCCAGGTCGAGGGCTTCGTCGACGAGCAGGAAGGGCGGCCGATGCGGCAACAAGGCCATGACTTGATCGCGATCGAGCTTCATTCAGACAATCCTCTCGCTCATGATGGCTTCAATTGCCGGACCCGACGCACATGGCGGCGTTCAATACCGATGAGAAGCGCGGCGATGGCCAGCCCCCATCCGATCAGGCTCCTCACGGGGAGGGAGCGGCCTCCCGGAAGAGACACCCGACCGAGGACAGCGTCAAGCTCGCGCACACCGCCCCCGAAGGCTCGGTGAAGGAAGCCTGACGACTCCTCGCCCTGCTCCTCGACGAGCGTCGCGACCACGCGCTCCGCGAAGTACACCGGTGGACTCTCCTCGACGGTTCCCCACGCGGCCATGGCCTGGCGCACGCGTCCCAACTCCTCGAGCTCCGCGGCACAGCACTCGCAGAAGCCAAGGTGCCCCTGCAGCTCGCTCACCTCCACGACGTTCAGTTCGCCGTCGAGATACCCGTTGATCATCTGGCGCATCGAGCCGCACTCCACGTTCATCCTCCGGCCCTGGTGTCGTCTGGTCCCAGACCCTCAGCACGCAGCCGCAGGCGTAGGGCCGCACGGCCTCGATGCACCATCACCTTGGCCGTGCCCAAAGGCCTGTCAGTGATCCGCGCAATCTCACTGTAAGGAAGGCCGTACACGTCCCGCAGCACAGTCGGAATGCGATAGTCGTCCGGAAGCGCCCTCAGTGCCGCGACCAGGACGGATGCATGACTGAAGTCATCGGAGTCGGATGAGATGGTCTCGGGCAGAGCATACGGCCGAGCTTGACGATTCTCGCGCCGCTTCACGTCCACTGCCGCCCCCAGGACCAACCGAAAGAACCACGTCGAAAAGGACGACTCCCCACGGAACTGCCCAAGAGCGCGGTGGCAGCGCAAGAAGGCCTCCTGGGCAGCGTCTTCCGCGTCGTCGCGGTTACCGAGGACCTTGTAGGCGACACTGTATGCCATTCGCTGATAGCGCTCCACAATCGCTGCAAAGGCACCCACGTCACCGTTCGCGGCACACGCGAGCTGATGCCCCGACGGATCGGGCGGCGGAACCCATCTTTCAACATTAGACGCTGCCACGGCAGAGGAAGTTACAGGAGACGAGGAATCGTGTGCCAGAAGGGCATCCGGCAGTGTACACCGCCGGCCGTCACAGAGAGCGGGTAAGCTTCATGCACATGAAGACAGTATGGCGTACGCTCGCACTTCTCAAGGCCCATCTCTGGCTCACGATCCTCGGGTTCGCCCTCGCCTTCGCACAGATGGGCCTCGGGCTGCTGATCCCCAAGCTGATCCAGCTGACGATCGACAACGCCATCCTTGCCGGCGAGTCTGGCCTGCTTGTCACGTACGGAGTCGCGCTGCTGGCCGTAGCCGTGGCGCGGCTCGTGGTCGCCGTCGGCCGGCGTCTGGCTAGCGGCAAAGTAAGCTTGGACATCGAGTACGAGCTGCGCAATCGGCTGTGGGCGCACCTTCTGCGGCAGTCGTTCGCCTACTTTGATCGTTGGCAAACCGGTCAGCTCATGAGCCGCGCGCTGAGCGATGTCCAGAACGTTCGTATGTTCCTGGGCTACGGGCTCGTCTTTTTCGCTTCGAACGTGGTGATGATGCTGGCCGTTGCGATCATCCTGCTCGTCCTCAACTGGCAGCTTGCGTTGCTCTCCTTCCTGTTCATCCCCTTCCTGCTGCTCGCCACCGTGCGCTTCGGCCAGCGTCTGCAGCCGATTCTCCGCGACGTGCAGCAGCGAATCGCCGACGTGACCGCCGTCGCGGAGGAGAACGTGGTGGGCTCTCGCATCGTGCGCATATTCGCGAGGGAGGAGGACGAGCTCGGGAAATTCTCCCGCCGCAGCCACCAGGTGTTCCGAGCCAGCGTCGCGGCGGCTCACGTGAGGGCCATTTACATTCCCCTGACGGCGTTCATCCCGAACGCAGCCATCGCCGTGCTGCTCTACTTCGGCGGACGTCAGGTTATCGGGGGCGAACTGAGCCTCGGGGCCCTTGTCGCCTTCTACACCTACCTCATGATGCTCGTCTATCCGGCACAGGTGCTCGGCTGGTTGGTCAGCCTTGCGCAGCGAGCGATTGCCAGCGGGGAGCGCGTCTACGAGTTGCTGGACGCGCCGCTCGAGCTGCTGGACGCCCCCGGGGCGCAGCCGTTGCGCCTGGCGACCCCGGGAGGTGCGGTCACCTTCGAATACGTAGCGTTCGCCTTCACCGGCCGGCCGGTGCTCGAAACGGTCAACCTCCACGTTCCGGCAGGTCGCACCGTCGCCTTGGTCGGCCAGACAGGATCAGGCAAGACGACGCTCACCAACCTCATCCCTCGCTTCTACGACCCCATAGAGGGACGGGTCCTGATCGACGGTCAGGACGTTCGCGGCGTTCTGCTGGCGGATCTCCGCAGCCATATCGGAGTCGTGACGCAGGACCCATTTCTCTTCAGCAGCTCGGTCAGCGAGAACATCCGTTTCGGACGACCCGAAGCGAGCTTCGAGGAGGTCGAAGCTGCCGCCATGCGGGCGCAGGCAGACGAATTCATCCGCGACCTCCCCGAGGGCTATGCCACTGTTGTGGGAGAACGCGGTCTGACATTGAGCGGGGGCCAGCGACAACGCGTCGCAATCGCGCGTGCTCTGGTCATGGACCCCCGCATCCTCATCCTCGACGACGCCACCTCCAGCGTGGACGTCGAAACGGAGGCAAGAATCCGGACGGCGCTGCGCGAGATCATGCGGGCTCGCACGACCTTCATCATCGCTCACCGGACGTCGACGATCTCTCTCGCCGACGAGATCGTTGTGCTCGAAGCAGGGCGGATCGTGGAACGCGGAACACATGACGAACTCATCGCCCGAGACTCGCTGTACGCACGACTGTTCGGTCAAGCCGAGCGCGAACACGGCGTCTTCGACGCAGTCGAGATCGACGAGCAGGGAATCTGATGGCGAGCACCTCCCGGCACAGCCAAGGACCGCACGGCACCGGCGCCAGCCCGGACGACCTGCGGGGATGGAGGGCGTTCGTTCACCTCTCGCGAGAGCTCCAGCTCGCACGCCTCGCGCGTCTTGCCCGCCCGTACCGCAGACGGGCCATCGTCGCGGTGCTGGCGATGATGATCGTCACCATCAGCGGTCTGTCCGTGCCGTATCTCGTCAAGGTTGCCATAGACTCCGGCATCGCGGCGATGGACGTCGACGTCCTCGGATGGGTCGTCGTCGCCTTCTTGGCCGTCAGTGTCGTCAATCTCGGCGCCAGCTACCTGCAGACGTATCTGACGAGCTGGGTCGGCTCCCACGTCATCGACGATTTGCGGCGGCAGCTTTTCGCACACCTGCAGAAGCTCTCTCTTGACTTCTTCAGCCGGCAGAGGACCGGGTGGATAGTGAGCCGGCTGACGAACGACATCGATGCTCTCGACCAGCTGGTGACGGATGGAGTCACGTCGCTCGTCACCAACTCGCTGACGTTCTTGGGGGCCATCGTCTTCCTGTTCGTATTGGACTGGCGTCTGGCCCTCGCAACGATGGCCGTGATGCCGCCGCTGCTCGTCGCCACCATGGTCTTCCGTTCTCGATCCACGCTTGCCTACGCGAACGTACGCAACAGGATCGGCGACGTCAGCGCCCATCTGCAGGAGTCGATCTCCGGCGTGCGGGTACTTGCGGCCTTCCGACGCGAGCAGAGCGACTACGAACGTCTGGCCGCGGCCAGCGCGGCGTACCGATCGGCGAACATGCGGACCGTTGTGCAGAGCGGGCTGTACTTCCCGTTCGTCGAGTTCACCTCGGCCGTGGCGGCAGTCGTCGTGATCTGGTACGGCGGCTCCCTCGCGGGTGCCGGCACGCTCGAGATCGGCGTGCTCGTCGCATTCATCAGCTATCTGAACAGCTTCTTCGATCCGCTTCAACAGCTAAGCCAGCTGTACAACACGTTCCAGGCGGCAATGGCCGCCGTCCGGAAGATCTACACGGTGCTCGACACAGAGCCGGACCTTCAGGATGCTCTTGACGCCATCGATCTGCCTGACGTGCGCGGCGACGTCGAGCTTCGACATGTGACGTTCGGCTATCGACCAGGTCATCCGGTGCTGCACGACGTCAGCATCTCGATCGCAGCCGGCAGCACCGTGGCCTTGGTCGGCGAGACCGGGGCCGGCAAGTCGACGGTGACGAAGCTCCTCGCCCGCTTCCATGACCCGGATGAAGGCGCCGTCCTGATCGACGGGCACGACGTGAGGGACGTAACGGCGAGGTCGCTGCGCGAGCAACTCGCCGTCGTGCCCCAGGAAGCCTTCCTGTTCAGTGGATCCGTCCTCGACAACATTCGCTTCGGCCGTCCGAATGCCGACCCGGGCGAGGTCAAGCGCGTCGCCCGCATAGTCGGAGCGCACGACTTCATCGACGCTCTCCCTGAAGGGTACGACACGGAGATGCGCGGCATCGGCTCAGGACTCAGCACGGGACAGCGCCAACTCATAAGCCTCGCCCGCGCCCTCCTCGCCGACCCGCGTATCCTGATCCTCGACGAGGCGACGTCCAGCCTAGACGTGGAAAACGAGCGCCGCATCGAACGAGCGATGGAGCTCCTCTTTCGTGGGCGTACGTCCATCATCGTCGCCCACCGGCTGAGCACCGTCCGCTTCGCCGACGAAATACTGGTGATCGAGGGCGGTCGGGTCTCCGAACATGGGAGTCACAGCGATCTCGTCGCCCTCGGCGGACGGTATGCGCACTACTACGCTGCCTGGGAGGCCACGGGGGAGGCGCTCTAGGTCTTCCCAGCGACACGTGAATCGTCCCGGGATGAGCGAGCAGGCTTCTCGGACCTCCGTACGGCATGCGGGAGAGCGCCGTGCACCAAGAGCAGTCCAGCAGCGGAGAACGATATACTAGGCTCCAGAACGGCGGACTCCACGGCAAGGCGCTTTGCCATGACTGATGCACAGACGAAGACATCGGCCGGCGGCGTCGTCGTGCGAAACGAGAAGACCCTTGAGGTTTGCCTGATCAGGCCCAGCGGACGCGGCCGCCGTGTATGGGGTCTCCCCAAGGGAGGCATAGAGGCGGGCGAAACGGTGGCCGAGGCTGCGGCGCGCGAGGTCTTGGAGGAGACGGGGATCTCCGCGGTCGTGGAGCGGGAGATCGGCTCAATCGACTACTCCTTCTACTCCCGCGATCAAGGCGGACGCATCCACAAGACGGTGCATTACTTTCTGATGCAGGCGATCGGCGGGGACACGTCGCTGCATGATCAGGAAGTCAGGGAGGCCCGCTGGGTGCGCCTGCAGGATGCGCTACAAATGATGACCTACCCGAACGAGCGTGAGATGGTGCAGCGGGCGGCGGATGTGATCGCCGCCCGCGGGCCGGTCTGACGGGCGAAAGCGAGGCCGCATGCGCGTGACACTCCTCGGCACGGCGGGCTGGATGCCAACCGCACATCGCGAAACCACGTGCTTCGCGATGCGTTTGAACGACGCGCTCTTCATCCTCGACGCGGGCACAGGCATCCGCCGGCTCGGGGACGAGCGCAACCGCGATCTCATCGAAGACGTAGGCGAGATTCACCTCTTCCTGTCGCACTACCATCTCGACCACGTATGTGGACTGGCATATCTTCCAGGCGTCCTGCCCGGCCGACCGGTCACCATTCATGCGGCGCCTCAAGAGGTGACCGGCGTCGATCCGGAGACGGCGCTGTCCGGGCTTCTGCGGCGGCCCTACAACCCTCACGACTGGAGCGATCTCCGCCATCTCAAGGTTGCGCCGATCGTTGACGGCGCCGAGATTGCGGGCAGCACGATCCGCCTGCGGGCGCAGCGTCATTCGGATGTGAGTGTCGCCTATCGCATCGACGACAGCGTGGTTCTGGCCACGGACACCTCTCCCGATCAGGATACGGCCCGCTTCGCTGCCGGCGCGGATCTTCTCCTGCACGAATCCTGGTACTCCCGTGAAGAATTCGCCGGCGCGGAGCTGCCGCCGGGGTACAGGTCGCACAGCGACGTCGAATCGGTGGCCGGACTGGCGGCGGCGGCCGGCGTGGGGCGCCTTGTGCTCATCCACCTGAACCCGCTGCGCGGAGAGGCCTACTTCTCAAGGCTGCAGACAATCGCACAACGGATCTTCCCTCGAGCGGAAGTGCGCAGCGACGGTGACGTCGTCAACACTGACGCCTGAGCCTTCCCGGTCTGATCGCGAATTGTCACGCCATCGCCGAACGTGAATCGCCTCCGCAGCAGACGCTTCATCGGCGCGTTCGCCGTCCTCGCCGTGGTGGTGATAGTCGTCCTCCCCGCCTTCGTCGCCTACCGCTACACAGCCCCGGAACAGCGCGGGGAGTTCGTGACCCATCCTTGGCGGGGATGGTCATTTGCCTATGCTGCACTGGCAGTGCCCGGCGATTCGGAGCTGAAGACGTCAGGCATGGCGTTGCGCAAGGCGGAATGGCTCTTCAAGGGCACCGCCATAGACCCGCAGGAGGTCCAGCTCCTGTTCACGGCTCAGGACGCGTCGTACACGTTCACGACGGCGATCGGCAGCCGAACGGTGACGTCGTCGGTAACGCCGAGCTACCGATTCATCTGGCAGGTGCGGGGTTCTCTCACAACGCTGCCCGATTCCTCCCGGATCGTCGTGGCGTTGCTCGACTACGAGACCGGACGAGCGCTCTACGACATCCGCGACGACCTGCTGCCGGCCGATCTCGCGCCCTCACCCGGCGCGAGCCCCTCGACCATGCCCTGACGGAGACGTGATGATCAGCATTGCCGTCGCGTTCTATGAGACCCCGTGGTTTCGCGCCCTGCTCATTATGCTGGCCGCCGTCATCATCGCCCGCGTCGTGGACGCCATCCTCGCCCGCCGCGACGCGACGATGTCGAAGCTGCTGAAGAGGGAGTCCGGCAGCGCCGCGCGGACCCGCTTCTTCATGATCCGCCGGCTCGCCTTCGTCTCCGTCCTGTTCGTGGGGATCGCATTCGCCCTCGGCCAGTTTCCGGCCGTCGGCACGTTGGCGCGGGCGATGCTGGCATCCGTGGCGATCGTGGCCGCCGTCATTGGTATTGCGGCGCGGGCGCCCATCGCCAACCTCGTCAGCGGCATCATGATCGCGTTCTCACAGCCAGTTCGACTCGGCGACTACGTGAGCGTCGACCAAGCGTACGGGACGGTCGAGGAGATCAAGCTGACGTACACATACATCCGCACTTTGGACAATCATCTCGTCGTCATTCCGAACGAGAAGTTTGCCAGCACCGTTGTGAACAACTATTCAATGGGGTCGCCCGGAAGCATGATCGAGATCACGTTCGCCGTGCCGGCGTCGGTCGACATAGATGCGACGCGCGCCGCCGCTCTCAAGGTGGCCGACAACGTCGCGCCGCCCCCTGAGGGCAGGAGCAACACCACGGATGTCTACGAACTGGGCGCCCAGCAGGTGACCATTCGGGTCCACGCCTGGGCGCCTGAGCCTCTGGAAAGGCGGCGCATCGCCGGCGACCTTCGCGCGGCACTTCATCATTGGCTTCTGCATGACGGCTTGGCGAATGCCGGTCCGGACGAGGTGCGCGCGGCGGACGATGGCGGCGACTGACCGGCACGCGGGACGCTGGACCGCGCCGCTAAGCTGCGCGGCCCAAGCAACGCTCGCGGCGATCGGGAGCCGTGTCTTCATCCTCCTCGTCGCGTTTGTCGCCGGCCTTCTGATCGGCGTCAACGATCGCCCAATCGGATGGCGTTTCCCGTCCCAGGCTGAGGTGTTCACCGGCACCCTCGGGCATCTCCTGAATCCTTGGGCTCATTGGGACGGCGTCTGGTTCATCAAGATCGCCACGAGCGGCTACGCGGCAGACGGCGGCAGCACCGCCTTCTTCCCCCTGCTGCCGTCGCTCCTCCGCTACGGAGCATTCCTGTTCGCCGGCAACCTCGTCGTAACCGGCGTCGTCGTCTCGCTGGCCTGCTTCGCCGCTTCACTGTGGCTGCTCTACCGGCTTGTACTACTGGACTTCGGCGAGCAGGTGGCCAGCCGGACCGTGATCTACCTTGCCGTCGCCCCTCTCGCCTTCTTCTTCCAGGCCGTCTACACCGAGTCCCTGTTCCTGCTGCTCACGCTCGCCTGCTTCACGTTCGCTCGCAATGGCCGTTTGCGTCTTGCCGGTGTCATGGGGTTGCTCGCCGTCCTCACGCGCAGTACAGGAGTACTGCTTCTCATCCCGATGACGTACTACTACTACCGCCAGCGGGACTGGAGCTGGCGCAAGACCGACTCCCACATCGCCAACCTGCTCATGATCCCCGAGGGCCTGCTCATCTGGATGACGTATCTCAGTGTCGCGTTCGGCAACCCCTTTTCCTTCGCGGGCGCACAGACTCAGTGGGCGCGCATGCTGGCCGCCCCCAACTACACCCTGGGCCGCGCCTTCACGGCGGCCCTCAACGGCATCTGGAGCGTCATCACCACCGACTACGCAGCGCTGTCGCTCAGCAACCCGGCTGAATGGGGCGAACTCGACCGAGCGGCCACGAACCTCATCGCGTTCGCCTCCCTGGTCATCGCGGGCCTGTTGCTGTGGTACGGAGCGCGACGCCTGCCCGCCAGCTACTCGCTCTTCGCCCTTGCCTCAATCCTCTTCCCGCTGTTCTTCCCGGCGAACTCAATACCGCTCATGTCGTTCCCGCGGTTCGCGCTCACCATCTTCCCGCTCTACATCTCGCTGGCGCTGTTCACGCAGGGGCGGCGCTGGGCCCATCTCACCGTGATCGTCGGAGGCCTTCTCCTGCTCGGAGTGCTGACGTTCAAGTTCGCTCTCTTCAGCTGGGTGGCCTAGTCGCCTCGAGCTCAGTCTGATGCTGCCGGGATGGTGCGCCGGAACACCATGACGCCATCCTTGTCGAACACCAAGCGGAAGCGGGAGTCTGCTGCCAGCACACGGAGAGCCCTGGCGTGGAGCGCCGGTTCCTCCTTGTCGAACATGAATGGGTGTCGTTGATCAACGATCACCCAGTCAGCCTGCTCGTAGGAAGGAAAGACGAAGGACACCCTGCGGGCCGAGAGCTGGGCGCCGGCATTGTTGTTGACGGAGACCGGGACGCCGGCCGGGATCAGGCGAAGCGCCTCATCGAGCACGGCGTCGTGGTTCGTGCGCGAGTACTGCCGCGCGTCGTAGGCCGAGCCCGGCAGCATGAAGGGAATCGGGCCGAGCACGTAGGCTCCGGCCAGGGCGGCGAACAGGACGAGCCACGCGAGCGTGACCCGACTGACCCGTTCGCCGCTCATGTCCTGTTCGCGCCGGCCAAAGCCGTTGCCGAGCCATCGCCAGAGGCGCACGAGGCCGAACACCGCGGCGGCGAAGAGGAAGGGGATCGCCAGCGCCGTGTAGTGGAACTCGATGCGGCGCTGGAATCCAGTCGCGGACAACGCGTTGAGCAGGAGCTCGGGCGCCGCTACGAGCGCTGTCAGCGGACTGAGCACCGACAGGAAAGCAAAGGGGGCAAGAAGGCGCAGCCAGTAGAGGAGGTTCTCTGCGGCAAGCAGGTCGGACGCGGTTTGGAGCGGATCGGTCAGCACGGTGGTGATCACCTGCCCCGCGCCGCCGCCATACTCCCCGTACCGTGCGATGAACGCGCTCTGGCTCTCGTTGAAGTAGGGGATGATGACCCAGACGGCAGCCACGAAGTACGCGGCGGCGATCACCGTCACCAGCAGGGGCTGCCACGACCGCTTGCGGACGGCGAAGTATGCGCCCATCATCCCTATCGCCAGAGGCACCGTCTCCTTGCAGAGAGCAGCCAGCACCAGGAAGACGGCAGCGCGAACCAGACGCTCCTCCTCCATGTACAGGAAGGCCCAGAGGAGCAGTGGCGTGGCCAGCGCCACCGGGTGGAACTCGCTAAGCACCAGGAAACCCGTCGCCGGATAGAGCAGGTAAGCGCCGGCCAGCAGGGCTCCAGCGCGGGGATCACGACTGACGCGGGAACCGAGGCGGAAGGCCGGCCATGCGCCTGTGGCGACGATTGTGGCTTGGAGGACAAGGAGCATCACCGGGCTGGGCCAGATCAGCCACGGCAAGGCGAAGGCGGCGAGAATGGGGTCGACGTGGGATCCGAGACGGGATATCTGTCGAGGAACGGCTTCGCCGGTCGTGATCTCGAGGAATCTGCCGTGCGCCGTGTTGTAGACGGCTTGCACCATGTTCCCTAGGTCGAAGCGAGCATCCATGTAGGCGCGGTAGCGGAGCCACGAGAGGATGCTGAACAGAAGCGCGAACGCGAGAGCGCCGACGATCACGTACACGGCCTGGCGACGAAAGATGCGAGAGTACTCCGTCTCGCTGAGTTCGAGGATCGGACGAAGGCGACACCAGCGGGAGCGATCATCCTGACCCCCAGGCACTTCGGGACCCCCCTGCCCCCGCCTTTCGCCTGCCGCGGGCTTCATCGGTCGGACCGCCGGCGCACCAGCATGTCTATCGCGACGGCAATGCCAACGAACATCAGTTCGACGATCGTCACCCAGAGACGCAGGAAGAGAGCCCACGTAAGGCCCACCCCACTTGGAAGCCAGCGCGCGAGCGAGGCTGTCAATACTCCCTCGCGCACCCCGATTCCACTCGGGAACACGAACGCGACCATCCCCACTACGTACGCCAGGGCGTACGCGGCGACCACCAGAGGCAAGGCGTCAGCGCGTAGACTCACGATGGCGCGCCCGAGAGACCACGCGCCCACTCCGGAGAGCAGCCAGGTGGCCGAGAAGAAGGCGAGCAGGCCGAGGACGCGCGTGAACGGCAACACGACGCCCAGAGGAGGCCGGTGCAACGCCCCTAGCAGCCAGCCAGCGAGGGGACCGAACACGCGCGGGTGCAACAGACCGACGAGGACGGGAATGAGGACCAGGGCGATCGCCGTCAACGCCGGTCGGTACTCCCAGAACGGGAAGAGGACGGCGAGCGCGACGAGGGCGGAACAGACCCCGAGGGCCTGCTCGTAGATCATGGCGGCGCTGACACGCTCGACGGAGAGTCCCTGCGCGTGGCACATCCATGCCCGGCTGACGAACATGAAGACGCTGCCGGGCAGATAGCGGACAAGGATGGACTTGGCCCACGTCGCCGTGGCCAGCGCCAAAGGGCTGTGCAGGTCGAATCCCCTGAGCAGCAGCCACCATGCGAAGGCTTGCGCGGCGTAGAAGGCCAGGAAGGCCAGCGCCGACAGCACCAGCCAGCCGGGCTGGAACGTCCAGTCATACTCACGAATGCTCGTCCACGAGCGCAGCACATAGACAATCAGGAAGTAGGCGACCGCGCCGACGAGGACGAACTGCAGTATGCGCACGAAGCGGCGCCGAGATGAACGGTCATCCTCGCCCTGCTCGCCTTTCAGCATCGGGGCAGGGGCGTCGGGCACGTACGTCACAGTGATTCCAGGGCCCTCAACAGGCGCCCTGCTACGGCTCGGGGCGTCAGCGAACGACCGTACAGGGCCAGCCCCTCTCGACCCAATCGCTCCCGCAGATCCGGATCGAGCAGTTCCCGGAGCGCGGACGTCAGCGCTTCCGCGTCGCCCGGGGGAACGAGCAGCGCGTTCTCACGGTTACTCAAGAGCTCTCTCGCACCCGGTGTGTCGCTCGTGACGACCGGCCGTCCACAACTCAGGGCGTCTTGAACCTTGTTCGGCACGACCCGTCCCGCCTTCTCGGAGCACCCAAAGACACCGAGGCACACGTCCGCGGACAGCGTCCTCGCGCGCAGTTCGGCTGGGGAGAGCAGCCCAAGCCATTCGATGGCCGGCAGACCGCGAGCGGCGATTGCGGCCCTCAGGCAGCCGGATAGTTGGCCCTCGCCTGCGAACACGAAGCGGACAGGCTGGTCGCGCAGACGATCCGCGGCCTCGATCACGATCTCGGCGCCATGCAGCGGGCTCCACTTGCCGTACTGAAAGACCGTGAGCGGCTCTCCAGCCGACAGACGACGGGCTTCTCCCGACGCCGCGGTTTCAGGCAGAGCGCCGACAGGCGTCACGGCAAGGCGATCGTCGGGAATGCGAAACGTGGATCGATAGTAACCGGCGTGGGCGGCGGTGTCTGCGAGAACGAGGTCAGGCAGCCGAAACGCGATGCGGTCGAGGGTACGGACGGCGGACGCCTTGAGGCTGCCCGTCTGAACAAGGCCACGATCCCCCGCGAACGTGTCCCACAGCGACACCAGCGGGTCGAACACCAGAGGGGTGTCAAGGAGAGAGGCAACAGCCTTCCCGAAAGGCACCATGAAGTGCCCAGGATAGCCCACGATGAGGGCGTCGACGGGCCGGCGACCACGGAGCCGCGACACCAGCCTAAGATGAGCCCGGACCAAGCTGGTCGCGAGTCGTGCCGCGCCCCGCGGCGTGGCCATCTCGGCCGCCGTCAGGGGCGGGAGTGAAGCCCGGAGCTCGTACACGCTCACGCCGAGCTCCCGCAAGCCGGCTAGGGCGACTGCGCTGCGCGGGTAGCCGGCGTCGTACGTGCCAAAGTAGACGACGGCTCGAATCACGACCCGTCGCGGGCGTCGAGCGCCACCCCAAAAGAGCCGGAGGCCGAATCCGTGGGCATGGGAAGCGCTCCCACCGGCTCACCTGCCGACACGTGACCCCCGGTTCGCTTGACCGCGAGTTCGCCCGCAGCAACGACGACTGCCGCCTGCGTCTTGTCTGGCCCCCTGCGTGCCCTGGAATTTGCGATCAACTCGCCGATCAGGCCGAGTGAGAGCAGTTGCACGCCCACGATGATGAGCAGCGCTCCGAGAAGGAGCAAGGGGCGCTGTCCGATCGGCTGCCCGAACACCAGCTTGTCCACGGTGAGATAGAACTCGACGAGGAACCCGACGATGAGAAACAACGTCCCGATACCGCCGAAGAGGTGTTGTGGCCGGTGCTGGTACCTTCCGAGAAACAGCACGGTCAGGAGATCGAGATAGCCGCGCAGATACCTCTGCCACCCGTACTTGGACCGACCCGCGACGCGGCGCCTGTGGTTGACCTTCTCCTCGGTCACCCGGAAGCCGGCCTGCGCTGCGACCACGGGTATGTATCGATGTTGCTCGCCGTAAACGGTGATCGTCTCGATGACGTCGCGCTTGTACGCCTTGAGACCGCAGTTGAAGTCGTGGAGTGGGATACCGGTGGTTCGCCTCACCGTCCAATTGAAGAAGCGCGAGGGCAGCGTCTTGCTGATCGGGTCCTGGCGGCTCTGCTTCCATCCCGAGACGAGATCGTAACCGGCATCGAGGTGCGCGATGAGACGCGGAATCTCCAGGGGATCGTCCTGGCGGTCCCCGTCCAAGGTGACGATGTAGTCGCCGCGACATACGGCGAAGCCGTGAGCCAGCGCGGCCGCTTTCCCGAAGTTGCGGCGCAGGCCTACAACAGCGACATCCGGTCGCTGGCCAGCCAGTCTCTCCATGATGCGGAAGGAGCCGTCCGTGGAACCGTCATCGACAAACACGATCTCATAAGGACGCCCGAGGGGAGCGATAGCCTCGTCAATCTCGCTCACGAGAAGAGCGAGGCTGTCGGCCTCGTTGTAGACAGGGATAACCAATGAGAGTGTTGTTTTCATATCGACTGCCTAGAATACACGCTGATGCCAAAGACCGCAGTCCCAGCACACGGCACACGTCTCAACGCGGTCCCAGGTCATCGAAGTCCTCAGCGGCGGTCACCCCTGCCACACGCGACGTCGCCTGCTATCGAGAGCGACGCTCCCAGGCCGTCGCACTGAATCACGCGAGACTGGACTGTCAGGTTGCGAGGGAGCGCAACATTCCGATGATGCGGTCCATCTCGACCTTGTTGCGGAAGGCGATCTGGATCGTGCCGCCACGCCGGCCGCTGCGGATACGCACCGGAGCTTCGAGCACACCATAGAGCTCGTCGATCAGAGCACCGAGGTCCGGGTCCGGCGGTTGCCCTTCGACCGGCTCCGGCCGTTCCCTCGACGAGATCTTCTTCACCAGCTCTTCGGTCTGACGCACGTTCAACCCCTGTGCGTTGATGAGCCGTGCTGCCTCGCGGCGTCCGCCATGGTCCGGCAACCCCAAGAGCGCTCTGCCGTGCCCCTCGCTCAGCTCGCCCACCTCGATCATGTGCTGCACATCGTCCGGCAGTTCGAGAAGCCGGAGGATGTTGCTGACTGCCGCACGGCTGCGGCCCACGAGCTCGGCGACCTTCGCATGTGTCAGCCCGAACTCGTCAACGAGCGACGCGTACGCGTGCGCTTCCTCGATGCTGTTCAGATCTTCTCGCGCGACATTCTCGGCCACGGCGATCTCCAGCGACGCGACCTCGTCCGCCGGCCGCACCAGGGCCGGGATGTGCGCCAGCCCCGCCAGCCTGGCGGCCCGCAGCCGGCGCTCTCCGGCGATCAGCTCGTAACGCACTGCGGCTGGCGGCTGCTCGCCTGATCGCTCCCCGCTGGCCGCCAGATCGACGTCGCCCGCCGGGGGTGACGGCACAGGCCGAACCACCACGGGCTGGACGACCCCGAGAACCTTGATGGAGGCGGCCAGCTCGGCCAGCTCCTCGTCGGCGAAGGTGCGGCGGGGCTGGCGGCGGTTGACGGCGATTTCGTCCACAGCGAGCTCCCGCAACCGGCCCTCTGGACCTCCCGCGCGCGCCAGCGCCGACCTGCTGTCGCCAATCAGCGCGCCAAGGCCCTTCCCAAGAGCTTTCTTGCTAGCCACGGCTGACGACCTCCTTGGCAAGATCGAAGTACGCATCGCTGCCAGAGCAGGTCGCATCATAGCGTGAGATTGGCAAACCGTGACTCGGCGCCTCGCTCAATCGCACGTTCCGCGGCACCACAGTGGTGAATACGTGGGCGCCGAGGTGCTCCCTTACTTCGCCGGCGACCTCTCGGCCGATCCGCGTTCGCCGGTCGTACATCGTCACCAACACGCCGAGGATCACAAGCTCGGGGTTGAGGTGTTCCTGGACACGCGTCACCGTATCGAGGAGTTGCGCAAGTCCCTCGAGTGCGTAGTACTCGGATTGCACCGGGATGAGCACCTCATTCGCCGCCGTCAGAGCGTTGATCGTCAGAACTCCCAGAGATGGCGGGCAGTCGACGAAGACGAAGTCGTAGTGATCGGTCATGCCCGCGAGGGCGCGATTCAGGACGTACTCCTTGCCATCCGTAGACGACAGCTCGACAACGGCTCCGGCGAGATCCGGGCATGCGGGCATAAGATGAAGGTGCGGCACAGGGGTCGGAAGCGTGGCCTCGGCAACACCGGCGGCGCCCCCGAGCACGCCGTACGTGCTGAGCCGGGGCTGGGGAGCGCGCGCCATGAGGCCCGCGGACGCATTCGCCTGAGGATCCATATCGATGAGCAGCACGCTGAAGCCGGCCTCCGCGAGGCAGGCGGCGAGATTCACGGCCGTCGTCGTCTTGCCCACGCCGCCCTTCTGATTGGTCACAGCGATGACCCGAGTCACCAGACTCCCTTCTCGCGGCCCTCGATACTAGCAGGAGCTGACGACGGGGAGGACCCAGGAGCGCCCTTCCCAAGCGGCCTCTTACCCGCCATGCCCTCGCGGCGCGGCAGCAGGTCCGGCGTCGGCTGCATCTTCTCGTAGACCACGCACGCCCCATCATGGAGTGGAGAGCGCGGCAGCACGATGATCTCCTTGAGCAGCAGTCCACAGCGCGGCGCGACATGCTCGCCGGCTCCGCTCTCCTGAGCGAGAGCGCGATGCGTCTTGCTGGCCACCAACACCCCGCCAACCTGCAACAGGGGCGACGCGAGCTCGAGCAGGACGGGCAGCGGCGCGACGGCTCGCGCCAGAACGACGCCGAACGCCTCGCGCCCCTGCTGTCCCTTGGCCGCGTACTCCTCGCTGCGGGCACAGGCGACGCGGGAGCGCGCCGCGATGCCCGCCACATCCACAGCCGCTTCCAGAAATCTGCACTTCTTGCCCACAGATTCCAGCAGCGTCATGCTTGCGTTCGGAAGAGCGATAGCAAGCGGGATCCCGGGAAGACCTGCTCCCGCTCCCAAGTCGACCCATTCTTCGCCTTCACGTCGCCGAAGCTCGGCGACGTCGAGAAGCGAAAGGGCGTCGCCGATCAGCGTGTGAGCGATCTCTTCGGGTGTGCGAACGGCCGTGATGTTCGACTGGCGCCAAGCCAGGATCAAGTCCGCATAGCGCGCGAGAGCGGCGGACTGGCCGGCGTTCAGGTCGAAGACCGCCGCCGCTTCATCCGCGCTGCTCAACCCGTCCATGGCGGTCAGCGTACCATGCGGGTCGGTCCTCGGGACGAAGGCTCTGGGCCATGCTGCCGGCCGTGGGCAGCCCGAGCAAGGCGCTTTCTAGTCGTCCCGCAGCTTGGTGAGGACGAGCGACGTGCCGCCGTCGGCCAGATTATGAAGAGCGAAGCCGTCAACGACGGCACGAATGATTGAGATGCCCATACCGCCGTCGGTTCGCAAGCCGGATACGCCCGAGCACTCAGGGCAATCGACTTGACTGACGTCGAAACCCGCCCCATCGTCACAGATCTCTATCACAACCCGATCGTCGTGCATCGTGAACACGAGATGCACCTGCCCGTCGACTTCGCCGTAGGCGTGCCTCACCGAATTTGAGCACGCCTCGGTCAAGGCGAGCTTGAGGTCAGCGACGGCATCCTCCGAGAATCCCGACGACTTCATGAGACCTGCAAGCGCCAGACGACCAAGCACGACGTACTCGGCCTTGGCTGGAATATCGAGCTTCACGTACTCGTTCACGGGCTGCAATGGTATCTGGTCCTTGGCCGGCAAGCCATCTCTTCGTTACTTGAGGCTGGTGCGCACATTCACATTCGCTCCACACATCGAACAGAAGGTTCCCCGTAGCGCCACATCCTCAACCGCCGAGCCCGTGCGACGCACAAGGAGACGTCGGCAATTCGGACAAATCGTGTTCTGGCCCTCATGGCCCGGAACGTTGCCGAGGTACACGAACTGCAGTCCCGCGTCTTCGCCGATCTTGACAGCCCGGGTCAAGGTGGCGATGGGCGTGGCCGGCAGGTGAGCGTACTCGAGGTAGGGCATGAAGCGTGTCACATGCCAAGGAGTCTCGGGGCCGAGCTCGGCGACGATCCAGTCCGCGATGCCCTTGAGCGTATCGTCGTCGTCGTTGATCGTCGGGATGATGTTAGTGACAATCTCAACGTGGCAATGGTGCTGGTGCTTGGCGCGAACGGCTGCGGCGAGCACAGGGGCGATGTGTCGAATACGACAAAGCTCCCTGTACTGATCGTCGCTGAACCCCTTGACATCGACGCGATACGCGTCGATGTGGGGGGCGAGGACATCGAGCGCCTCCTCGGTGATGTAGCCGTTGGTCACCATCACCGTGTAGAGACCGCGCTCGTGAGCAAGCTGCGCGCCGTCGAGAATGTACTCCAACCAGATGGTCGGCTCGTTGTAGGTCCAAGCGACACCCTGACAGGCGTTGTTGGCGGCCAGGACCGGGATGTTGCGCACGGGAAGCTCCCGCAGATCTCGCGTCGCTTCAGAAGGATCGGCACGGGAGATCTGCCAGTTCTGACAGTGACGGCAGGAGAAGTTGCAGCCGACGCTGCCAAGCGAGAGGACATCGGTGCCGGGGAAGAAGTGGTACAACGGTTTCTTCTCGATTGGGTCCGCAGCGACACTGCAGACTCGGCCGTAGGTGATCGCGTACAGCGTTCCGCCCCGATTCACCCGGGCCCGGCATGCGCCGCTCTTGCCGGGCCTGATGTGGCACAGACGGGGGCACACGCGACAGTCTGTCGAATCGTCCTCGCGATGATCGTACAGCATCGCCTCATGCCAGGCGGTCTCGTTGGTCATCGCAATGCACGCCCTTCATGACTGCTGCCGGAACAACGATTCTACCCTGCTATACTCGTCTCTGTCGTATGGCCCGAGTGTGAGTTCTGCGGCGAGCGCATGCCTTCCGTCACGCTACCATGTCAGTCAGTATGAGCAGGTCCTCCATGGAGTCGCCCCGCGTGACCTATCGGGGTCCCAGCGGCGCGATCTACCTCAACATCACGAATCGCTGTTCCTCGTCCTGCGAATACTGCATCCGGACCTGGTCAGTGGGCGTGTACGGCGCGAATCTGATGCTGGATGAGGAGCCGGGAGTCGATGACGTCCTCACTGCCCTCGAGTTGGAGTTTCTCGACGGTCCCGCCTCTGAGGTCGTCTTCTGCGGATTCGGGGAACCGACAATGCGCCTTGACGTCGTCCTGGCAGTCACGGAATGGCTCCGTCTGCGACGCCTGCCGTCCCGGCTGGACACAAACGGACACGGCAGTCTGCTCAATCCGGCTGTAGATGTACCGGCGGCGCTGGCGAAGGCCGGTCTGGGTGAGGTCTTCGTGAGCCTCAATGCGGCCGATCCCCTCGCCTATGACCAGATTTGCCGCCCGACATTCTCAAAGGCGCACAGGGCCGCGATCAGGTTTGCCGAAGAGTGCTTGCAGCACGGCATTGCGACGACGTTCACCGTCGTCGACCATCCGGATTCCGACCTGCCCGGATGCAAAGCCATCGCCGCGAGAATCGGCGCGCCTATTCGTGTGCGTGGGATGGTGACACCTGGGACTGGATGCGGGGGGAACGCACAATGACGGACAATGGGGCGAGAATCCTCATCGTCGATGACGAAGAAGCCATTCTGAAGCTCCTGCGCTTTCCGCTGGAGAAGGAAGGGTACGAGGTCGTCACGGCCAAGGACGGGGCGGAGGCGCTCGAGCTCTTCGGCCGCGAGGGTTTCGATCTCGTGATCCTCGACCTTATGCTGCCGCGCGTGGATGGAATGGAGGTCTGCCGCCGCATTCGCGCGCAGAGCATCGTCCCCATCATCATGCTGACGGCGAAGTCAGACGAGTTCGACAAGGTGCTCGGCCTCGAGATCGGGGCAGACGACTACATCACGAAAGACAAGTTCGGCTTGCGTGAATTCCGCAGCCGTGTGCGCGCTCAACTCCGCCGGGCTGAGATGACGCGCAGCCTCGAAGCAGCCAAGAAGGAGGTGATCAAGGTCGACGACCTCGAGGTGGATCTGCTGAAGCGCAACGTGACCGTGCGCGGCGGCAAGGTCGATCTCACGTACATCGAGTTCGAGATCCTCAAGACCCTGATCTCTCACCCCGGACGTGTCTACAGCCGACAGTTGTTGCTGCAGCTCGTGTGGGGCGACTCTGACTACAGGGATGCCCGAACGGTGGATGTCCACATCAGGCACCTGCGCGAGAAGCTCGAGAAGGAACCGAAGGACCCGGAGTTCATCTTCACCGTCCGCAACATCGGCTACAAGTTCCGCGAGTTCTGACGAACCCTAAGCACAACACCCCCTCCGACTGAGTGCGGCGCGCATGCTGTTCCGCTCTGTCAAGAACTGGCTCACCGTCCTGATCCTCGCGCTCGTGACCCTCGCCATGGCCGTCGCGTGGGTGTACGTCGTGCCGCCGCTCCTCGGTCGACTCGACCGACAGAAGCTGATGGACCAGCGCGGCAACGCGAGGATCATCAGTGATACCGCGAGTGCGTGGGTCGAGTACGACGCCGAGACGGGGGCGACGATCGTCACGGACCCGCAACTGCTCGAAGAGAAGGTCGGGGATCTCAGCCCGAGATTGAACGCACGTGTCGTCGTTCTGACGCGGGACCTGGAACCCAGTGTCGACACCGGTGGGTCCGACGTCTTCAACATCGGCAACTACCCCATCGCCCGCGACACCCTGTCTTCAGGAGAGATCTCCCAGGCCGTTGTGGTGACGTCGACAGGCAGGTACGCGACGACGGCAGTCCCGCTGTTCGAGCCGGGGGAGCCGGACTCGGTGGCTGGAGTCGTCCTCACCATCGCGCCATTGGCAGACGTCGACAAGGCGGTGGCGGCCGTCCAGCGCCAGCTCTTTCTCGCGCTCGTGCTGGCGCTTGGTCTCAGCCTGGTGCTTGGGTATCTCGTGTCGTACCTCATCGCCCGGCGCCTGAAGCGCATCGAGCGAAGCGCCGAAGCGATCGCCACCGGTGACCTCACCGCCAAGGTGCCCGACACATTTGAAGATGAGATCGGGCAGCTTGCCGAGGCCTTCAACATCATGGCCGAACGGCTGCGCAACGCCTTCGCCCAGGTTGAGAACGAACGCGATCGGGTCGAAGTCCTGCTGAACGACCTCAGCGAAGGCGTGATCGGCCTATCTGGCGAGGGCACGATCATGATCGCCAACCCTGCGGCCGGAGACCTCCTCGGCGAAGAGAGCCTTCTCGGGACCGACGTCGATGATGCGTTCCCGATCGATGTCGGTGAAGCATGGCGAGAGTCCCGTAAGCACGGCACTGTGGAGGCGGCGGTATTCGTGCATGGCGACCGCACTCTCGAGGCGACGACGTATCCCGTCGGTAGCGGGGCGGACTTCACCTCGATCGTCGTGGTCCGCGACGTCACGGCGCGGGCTCGTCTCGACCGTGCTCGCCGGGATCTCATAGCGAACGCCTCACATGAGTTCAAGACGCCGCTATTCTCGCTTGCCGGCTCACTCGAGCTCATCGACGAGGGTGATCTCAGCCTTGAGGAGCAACGCGATTTCCTGCAGATCATGCGCCAGCAGGTCGACCGTCTGAGCAACCTGGCCGTCAGCATGCTGGACCTGTCGCGGGTCGAAGCCGGATCGTTCGAGTTGCATCTGGAGGAGGTCGAACTGGCCACCGTGGCGGGTTCAGTGCTCGACGAGTTCCAGGCGCAGGCTCAGGCCAAGGGCGTTTCGCTCGTGCTCGAGGGCGGGGAGGGGGAGACGGCCTGGTGCGACGAGCAGCGGTTGGCCCAGGTCCTTCGCGCCCTGGTCGACAACGCCGTCAAGTTCTCCCCGCCGGGGAGCACCGTCAGGATGAAAGCCGAGACCGACCAAGCTTCCGCAACGATCATCGTAAGCGACAATGGTCCGGGCATTCCCGAAGAGGAACTGCCGCACGTCTTCGAACGATTCCATCGCGGTCGTCAGGAGAGGGCGACGACGGCCGGAGCAGGTCTCGGCCTGTCCATCGCCCGGGAACTCACCGAACTGCTCGGAGGCCGTATTACAGCAGCCTCACGGGACGGCGAAGGAGCAAGCTTCACGGTGACACTTCCCAGAAGCTCCTCCCGGCGCAGCCCGAGCGTCCTCTGACGAGGGCCTTAACAGGGACCGCGTCACTGAAGCGGCTTGCAGCGGCAACGTCGAGGCGGCTTTACAGAGCCTCGGCGAACGATGCAAACTCGGCGTCAGACAACGCACGCCGCCGAGGAGATGACCGACGCAGACCAAGGCGAGTGGAAGGCGAGGAAATGCCGTCGTGATGACTGACGCCGAAACTGCAGGATGCGACGCCGTCAGCGCCTCAGCCCTCTGCGAACTCGTGATGTCGTCAGGCATCGGCACTCTCGCAGTGGTGGGGCTGACCAAGAACGCCGGCAAGACGACAGTGATCAATGCTCTTCTTTCCGCTTGTCCCGGAACCCTCGGCCTCACCTCTCTGGGCCTCGACGGAGAAGTGGAAGATCATCTTACCGGACTCGCCAAACCTCGCATCATGCCGCCACCGGGCACCCTCGTGGCGACGACCCTTGGTTCACTTCGTCGCTCCCGGCAGAAGATGGAGCTGCTCGGGGAGCTGCCCTTCCGAACCTCGCTCGGAGCCGTTGCCGTGGGACGAGCACCCGGCCGCGTCTGCCTCGAAGTCAGTGGCCCCACGACGCTCGCCGAGCTTCGCGCAACCGTGGGCCGCCTGCATGAACTCGGCGCCGGTCTGGTGCTCGTAGATGGCGCACTCAACCGATTGGGCAGTGCTTCTCCCCGAGTCAGTGATGCTCTCATCCTGGCTACCGGAGCAATGGCCGGCGAGCGCGTGGAGGATGTCGTGGAACAGACCTCGGCGGCCCTTGACCTCCTCTTGCTGCCGGAGGTCTCTTCGTCTGAACGGCCCCGCTTCGCGTGCATCATCGGTGAGACGATGCACGTGACCGGACTCGACCACGAGGGGCGTCAGGTGTGTCTGGAGTGCCCGACAACAATCGGCAATGCTCCCGCGCTCGCCCGGGAGTCAGCAAGGAAAGGCGTGGCCACTTTGGTGCTCGGAGGCGCTCTGACCGAAGAGCTTCTGGAGGATCTGGCGCGGCTGCTGCCGCCTCGAGCCACCCTGCGGATCGTGGTACGCGACGCTACTGTCGTCATCGCGCCGGCAACCACCCTCCGCCGCTGCCGGCGCAGGGGTATCACGATCGAGGTTGTCAGTGGGCTCCACGTCCTCGCCGTCACCGCCAACCCGTTTCGACGGCCCCAGCCGCTGCCTGCAGACGCGTTCTTTGAGGCCATCGTCAAAGGCGTCGGCGGACGGGTCCCCGTCTTTGACGTCGTAAGCAACCTGGTTGCGCCATCGCATTCCGGCGCACGCCGGATGACCGCGCCACTTCAAGGGAGGCTGAAACCATGACTGAGGCACTCCGGATCGACTCGTCGCTCGTCTCGCGGGCACGGATGGCCGCAAGCATGATCGCCGACGATATCCAGCGGCACATCGACGCGCACACCACCGACGCCGCCGAGCGGGCTACGCTGCGGCTGCTCGGCATCAGCGGCGTTAATCAGGCGGACGTGCCGCTGGTGAATGTCGTGGTCGAGCATGCGAGAGAACTCCTGGCGGGCGGCATCATGCTGCCGTTCGCCGACCTCCTGAACAGCACAGGGCTGAGCGCCCAGGCGGCTGCCCAAGGCATCGCCGACGGTGATCTCGTCCTCGCGGCGGCGCCCTCCGAGCGACGTGCCGCCGCAGAGGCGAGAGCGGTGCAGCTGGCCACGGAGGGTGTCGCCCGCATCGACGCGGTGAGGCAGCAGCGCAACGAGCTCGTCGCCGAGACAGGCGAACCGCCGAAGCCGTACCTGTACGTGATCGTGGCGACAGGGAACATCCATGAGGACGCCGTCCAGGCTGTGGCGGCCGCCCGCGCCGGGGCAGACGTCATAGCCGTGATACGCACGACTGCACAGAGCCTTCTCGACTACGTGCCGTTTGGGGAAACCACCGAGGGCTTCGGCGGCACGTACGCGACGCAGGAGAACTTTCGGCTGATGCGCTCCGCCTTGGACGAGGCCGGCGCGGAACTCGGCCGCTACATCCGCCTCTGCAACTACGCGAGCGGTCTCTGCATGCCCGAGATCGCGGCCATGGGCGCCCTCGAGCGCCTCGACATGATGCTCAACGACTCGCTGTACGGCATCATCTTCCGTGACATCAACATGCAGCGGACTTTCGTGGATCAATACCTGAGTCGCCTCATCAACGCCCGGGCAGGGATCATCATCAACACCGGCGAGGACAACTACCTCACGACGGCGGACGCTTTCGACCAGGGGTATACGGTCGTCAGCTCGGACTTCATCAATGAACCCTTTGCCCTTCGCGTCAACCTGGAGCGAGGGCAAGTAGGGCTCGGCCACCAGTTCCC
>CAZHMG010000012.1:0-43598 GCA_964533575.1 uncultured Thermoleophilia bacterium
CACCAACCTCACCCATGAGCAGGAAGAGAACCTGCGCAAGGCCTTCAGCGGCGAGAAGGCCGAGGCCTGATCCACTGACGACGAAGGGCGCCGGGACGGCCATGCAGCCGCCCCGGCGCCCTTCTCTTCGCCCCCGCCCGTGATCTGGCGCGCGTCGGTGCTCTCGGGCCCTGCGCGCCACCACCGCACCTCCTGATTCGCGTGCCGCCGGGTGCCGGGCGCCGGCGGCGGCGGGAAGAAGGAAGCATGGAAACCGACATCATCGTCACCCTCTTGGCCGGGTTGCTGCTGGCGGTCGCCGCCGTCGGCACGGTGTTTCCCGTGGTGCCCGGCAGTCCGCTCGCGATCGCCGCTCTGCTGGCATGGGGCTGGATTCTGGGCTCCACAGCCTCATGGACGGCCGCCGTGACCGGCATGGTCCTCGCCGCGATCGGCTGGTCGGCGAGTGCGGTGCTGACCGGCAGAAAGCTCAAGCAGCAGCAGATCCCGAGGCAGTCGGTTGTGGTGGCGATGGTCGGCGCCGTCGTCGGCATGTTCCTGATCCCGATCGTCGGACTCTTCGTCGGCTTCGGCGCCGGACTGCTGATCAGCGAGTTCGTGCGCCGGCGCGACTTCGCCGCCGCGCTTCGGTCGAGTGCTGAGACGCTCAAGGCGACCGGCGCGGGCGTCCTCGTGGAGTTCGCGTGCGTTTGCCTCGCGGGCTCAGCATGGACGATCGGAGTGATCTTCCACTTCGCGTTCTAGGCCTGGACCTGCGGCCGGTGCGAACGCCCTTCGGTTGCGGTGTCGCGCGCAGGGATGTCGTCTTCGCTGCCGGTCCGGCGCCAGCGCCCGATCAACTTCCGGCCCTCGTCCGCCCAGAGCACGATGCTCGCCAGGCCCACGCAGGTCAGCCACTCCCGGACGGTCAGCGGCGTGGTCCCGAAGGCCGCGTTGAGCAGAGGCACCTGTACGACCGCGACCTGCAACACCAGTGAGAGGAGGACGGCTCCCCACAAGATGCGATTGGTGAAAGGGCGCCGGAAGGCGCTCGTGAGGTCTGAGCGGGCGTTGAAGCAGTTGAACAGCTGCGCCAGCACGAGCGTCGTGAACGCCATGGTATGCGCGAGGACCATGTCTCCTGAGTCACCCACGATGCCGCCGGGGAGGCCCAGGTCGAGCGCCAGCAGCGTCACCACGGCCATGACGAAGCCGACCCAGGCGATGGTTGCCCACATGTGTGCGTCAATCACGCGGTCGGTGATCCTTCGGGGCGGGCGCTCCATCACATCCTCGGGCGGCGGATCGAGGCCCATGGCAAGGGCGGGGCCCGTGTCGGTGAGCAGGTTGATCCAGAGAATCTGTGTCGCGAGGAGGGGAACCGCGATCGCGTCGTCTTCTCCGGTCAGTCCAAGCACGCCCCCGAGGAGCACGCCGAAGAACATGGTGAGAACCTCGCCGATGTTCGATGACAGCAGGAAGCGGAGGAATTTGCGGATGTTCGCGAAGATCCCGCGTCCCTCCCGGATAGCGGCGATGATGGTGGCGAAGTTGTCGTCCGCCAGGATCATGTCGGCCGCTTCCTTCGACACTTCAGTGCCGGTGATGCCCATGGCGACGCCGATGTCGGCGGACCGCAGCGCCGGCCCGTCGTTCACTCCGTCTCCAGTCATGGCGATGATCCGCCCGTCTGCCTGGAGCGCGTCGATGATGCGCAGTTTATGCTCAGGGGCGACACGCGCGTAGACCGCCGTCTCGCGTACGGCCTGCCGGAGATCCTCCTCTTCGAGGCTCTCCAGTTCCGGACCGGTCAGCGCATGGGCGCCGGGAGGCGCGATGCCGAGATCGCCGGCGATTCTGGCGGCGGTACGCGGGTGATCGCCGGTGATCATCATCACCTGGACGCCCGCGGCGGCCGCCTCGGCGATCGCCGCCCTCGCCTCGGGGCGCGGGGGGTCGATGATACCCACGACGCCGAGGTACACGAGCTCGCGTTCGATGGTCTCGTACGCCTCCGGCGGCTTGCTCACCTCCAGTGGCCGATACGCCACCGCGAGCGTCCGCATGGCCTGGTCTGCCAGCTCGTCGACCTGACCCAGGATCTGCCGCCGGCGTTCCTCTGTCAGCGGACGAATCTCACCTGCCACCCGCTCGGACGTGCATCGGGAAAGGAGCACGTCAGGGGCTCCCTTCGTGACTATGGAGATCCTCCCCTCGCGCTCCACATCCGTCTCCATCGTGGTCATCATCTTGCGTTCGGACGTGAAGGGGATCTCGCCGACGCGGTCGAACCGGGCGTCCCGAGCTTCGGGCAGACCCGCGATCTTCTCCTCGGCGACGAGGAAGGCCGCCTCCGTCGGGTCTCCCTGAATCGTCCACTTGCCGTCCTTCTCCTCGTGCAGGACGGCGTCGTTGGCCAGGCTGCCGCCGGCGAGGACGAAGCGCACCTCATCGATCAGCACAGGATCGTCGAGCCGACGCCCTCCGACCAGCAGCTCGCCCACCGGCAGGTATCCCTCGCCGCTCACGTCGACCGCGCCCGATCCGGTGACCACCTTCTGGATGGTCATCTCGTTCTTGGTCAAGGTTCCTGTCTTGTCCGAGCACACGACGGAAGCCGACCCCAGCGTCTCGACTGAGGACAGCTTCTTCACGATCGCCTTGCGTGCCGCCATGCGCTGGACTCCGAGGGCGAGCACGACGGACAGAACCGCCGGAAGCCCTTCGGGGACCGCGGCCACCGCGAGCGAGACACCGATGAGCAGTATCGCCACCAGGTCGGATCCGGCGCTGATTTCCGTAGTGAACAGGATGGCGCCCATGACGACGACGGCGATGACGATGACTGCCAGACCGAGCATGCGGCCGACACGCGCGATCTCCCGCTGGAGCGGGGTTCGCTCCTCATCCTGCGTGCCCGCGAGCAGGCGAGCGACCTTACCCATCTCGGTGCGCATGCCCGTGCCGGTTACGACAGCTCGCCCCCGTCCGCGAGTGACGGCCGTGCCGTTGAACACCATGTTGACGCGATCGCCGAGGGCGACCTGCCCCATGAGTGGCGCAGTCGATTTCAGGACGCCTTGGCTCTCGCCCGTGAGTGACGCCTCGGCCAGCATCAGGGACGCCGCCTCCGACAGACGCCCATCGGCGCTCACGGCATCGCCTTCGGCGAGGAGCAGGACGTCGCCCGGTACCACTTCGGCTGCCGGGATGCGCTGTTCGCGTCCGTCTCGCAGGACTCCTGCAGTGGGCGCCGACATACGCCGCAGGGCTTCCACGGCCTGCTGGGCCCTCGCTTCCTGGAGAAAGCCGATGACCGCATTGAGCACGACGATCACGCCGATGACGATCGCCTCGAAGGGGACGCCCTCGCTGCCTTCGAGGAGCCAGACGACCAGAGACACGACGATCGCCGCCCCGAGCAGGTAGATGAGCGGGTCGGCAAACTGGGCGACCAGTTTTCGCCACACTGGTTCCCGTTCCTCTGCCTCGAGTTCGTTCGGCCCATACTGTTCGAGACGCGCGGTTGCTTCGGCGGCGGTCAGGCCGTTGTGAAGATCAGTGCCGGACTCCTCCCCCACCTCCGTAACGTCGCGATTCCAAACGTCTCCCCCCGCCGATGTGCCCACGGTTTTGCCTCCTGGCGGCTCACACGTGCGCCTTGGTCGCCTTGGTCAGCGAACAGACTGGAACCGGCACGACAACGTCCTCCCGTGGCCGATATGGAGTGATGTACCCAGCAGCCGCAGCGCCACTGCAGTTGACGCGAGGTCGACCCGGCGATGCGCCTGGTGGCGGATGCGGGTCGGGCGGTACGGCGCGGTGCTAGCGCGCCAGGGTCGCCCCGGCGGCGATCATGAGGAGACGGGTGATCGCCAGTGCAGTGTGACCCTGCGGGTCTCGCGACGGCGCGAACTCGCAGACGTCCATGCCGGCGAGACGGCAGCGGCGGCAGAGCTCTCGTACCAGCTTCGCTGCCTGCCAGAACAGCAGGCCGCCGGGCGCCGGCCACATCGTGCCCGGGGCGCATCCCGGGTCGAGGCCGTCGATGTCGACGGTCACGTAGAGCCGCGTCAGCGGATCGAAGAGATCGATCACGGGATCCACCCCATGATCGTGAACCTGTTCGGCGGTGACGAGGAGGTTGCCCGCTTCGCGTGCCGCTTCGACCTCCTCGGCGCGTGCGCTGCCGATGTCGCGCAGTCCGACCTGCACGATGCGTCCGACCCAGGGCTGGTCCCGAAGCCGCCTGATGGGGCTTGAGTATCCGTTGCGCACCCCGCGCACGTCGTCGCGGTAGTCGAGGTGCGCATCGATGTGCAGGACGTCGAGAGGCTCTGGCGGGAGGCCACGCACCACGAGGGGAGGGATGGCGTGGTCGCCGCCGAGGACGAGAGGGATCGTGCCGGCGGCGACGAGCGCGCTGACCACCTCGGTGGCGCGTACGGCGTTTCCCAACAGGTCGCGCGGATCGCCACGCACGTCGCCGCAATCGGCGAGCACGCCGTCGAGTCCGTCCGGGAACGGCGGACCGCCCAGGTCGAAGTCGTGGTTCTGCAGCGCGTCGCGATAGACGAGCGATGCCGCTCGGACCGCGGTTGGGCCCTCGGCGGCGGGTGGCGACACATTCGCCATGTCGTAGGGCGAGCCATAGGGAACGCCCAAGACGGCGAAGGCCGCCCCCGGACGACGCGGGTCGGAGGCGAAGGGCGAGCCGAGGAACGTCGATGCCGGCCTGATGCAATCCATTACCGGATTCTACGCCAACACTCCTCTGTTATCGGTCCGTGCGTGGGGGAACAAGCCCGCCATAGTACGCGTTGAGCGGCTGCCGAAAGCGCCGGCATTGCCCGGCTGGATGACGAAGGAGCCCAATGGAACACGCGGCACAACGACACTCCCTCTGGGTCGCGACCACCGACATGCCTTCCTACGCCCCGCTGGCCGGCGACACGCGTACGCAGGTACTCGTCATCGGCGGCGGCATGGCCGGCCTCCAGACGGCGTATCTGCTGAAGAAGGCAGGGGTGCAGGTCACACTCATCGAGCGCGGACTGCTGGGCCGCGGCGTGAGCGGCCATACGACGGCCAAAATAACGGCGCTGCACGCGCTCACGTACGAGAAGATAGGCCGCATGCTGGGCGGCGAGGCAGCGTCCATCTATGCCCGCGCCAACGTGGTCGCCCTGGAAGACATCGTCGATCTCGTCCACCAGGAGAGCATCGACTGCGGTCTCGAGCGGGATGCCGCCTGCACATATGCAGACACGATGTCGGAGCGCGAGCAGATCGAGCGCGAGGTCGAGGCGGCACAGGCTGCCGGTCTGCCGGTCGAGTTCCGCGAGGACCTTGCACTTCCGTATCCGACGCAAGGCGGTGTGTGGCTTGCTGGACAGGCGCGTTTTCACCCCGGCAGCTACATGAAGGCGCTGGCCCAGCGTCTCGACGGCGACGGGTGCAGCGTTCACGAACACACCGTCGCCCTGGATCTCGATGAGGACGCCGGCAGAGTGAAGACCGACCAGGGCATCGTTTCCGCCGGCCACATCGTGATCGCCACGCACTTCCCCATCTTCGATCACGGCCCGCTCGCCCTGCGCGTGTCGCCGCACCGTTCCTACGTGGTCGCGGCGCGATATCCGTCGCCTCCTGCCGGCATGTACATCTCCGCCGCCGACAACTACCGCTCCATCCGGCAGCATCCTGCCGAGGGAGAGCCGTACCTGCTGCTCGGCGGCGAGCATCACCATGTCGGCGAGGGCGGCGATACGCGCTCCCACTACGATCGCCTCGAGACGTGGGCCGGGTTGAGCTTCTCCGGCGCCGCCGTCGACTTCGCATGGTCCACGCACGACATGCGGACGAACGATTCCGTGCCCTTCATAGGACGCTACCGGAAGGGGAATGAACGGATCTGGACCGCGACCGGCTTCAAGGGTTGGGGCATGACCCACAGCATGGTTGCCGCGAGGATCATCAGCGATCGCATACTCGGGCGCCCGAACGACTGGGCGAAGCTGTTCGATCCGTGGGAGCGCTCGTTCCTGCACGGACCTGGCGCCTTGTTCAGCCAAGCGGCGACAAGCGTGAGGAGTCTCGTGATCGACAAGGTGACGAGCCACGATCCAGCATGCACGCATATGGGGTGCACGACGTCGTGGAACGAAGCGGAGCGTTCCTGGGACTGCCCGTGCCACGGCTCGCGCTTCACGGAGAGCGGTGAGGTACTGCATGGGCCGGCCATCTCGCCGCTTGGGCCGACGCGAAGCCGGCAGAGGAAGGACGAGGCGATCTGAGGGCTACGTGCTTGAGGTCTCGGCGTTTCCGTGTGCAGGACGGGGCAGGGACGGAAATGTACGCGGGCGCGCAATCTTCCGCAATGCAAACGCAACACGAACTGCACATTCCGGGGGCAGACTACGGGCAAGCCAGAAAACGGCAAGCTGCCCCCCCAGCTTACCAGGGTCTGACCAAGAAGGTGTCCCCCCGCACCTGGTCTTGACCCCAAGCAACCGGGTGTGCCTTCTCCGCCCGGAAGCGCAGATGGCCCTCCGATGGGCCGCGATGATTGTACCCGATCATCGCGGCCCATCCCTTTCCTATCCCAGCCGCAGATCGTGCACCGGCGCCCTCACCGCGTCGGCGGCGTCGTCGTCCGGCATCAGTTCCGCTTCATGCTCGGCCGCGAGGCGTGCTCTGTAATGGCTCACTTCGCGGCTGATCGTCGCTTCGTCCCAGGCAAGGACACGCGCCATGAGCCTCGCCACCTCCTCCACAGCCCTGTGTCCGCGGTCCGGCTCCTCGAAGGAGATGTGGGTGCGCCGCGTCAGCACATCGTCCACGTGCAGGGCTCCTTCGTGCGACGCCGCATACCAGATTTCGGCGGCAAGATGATACTCGGCGCCAGAGACCGTTCGGGCAAGGGAAGGATCCGAGGCGATGAGGTCGAGCACCTCGAGCGCAAGGGACCCTCGCCTGTCGATGAGCCGCCGTACTTGTCCCGGTGTGAGACCCAGAGACCCTCGAGACGAGCCTGCCGTGCGTGCGACGTCTGCGGGGGGCGCCGAGCCGAGCAGCGGCAGCTCAGCGGTTGGGCTTTCGCCGGCCGGATACCAGACAGCTCCACTCTCGCCCAGTTCACGGATGGCTGTGTCGACGGTATCGCGGGCCATGATCCGGTAGGTGGTGAACTTGCCGCCGACCACGCTCACGAGTCCCGGGGCGCTCCGGCTGACTTCGTGCTCGCGCGAGACCTTCGTCGAGTCCTTGCGGCCAGTGCTGGCCAGCGGCCGCAGCCCCGCGTACACGCCGACGACGTCCGCGCGCGTCAGCGGCCTGGCCAGAACCTGATTGACTTTCTCCAGGAGGTAGTCGATGTCCGCGCGGTTCGCTGCCGGATGGTCGAAGTGAAGGTCCCAATCAGTGTCCGTCGTGCCGATGATCCAGTTGCGGCCCCAGGGGAGCACGAAGAGCACGCTCTTCTCGGTCGGAAGGATGAGGGCGTACGCCGATGCGATGCTCTCCTGCGGCACGACGACGTGTATTCCCTTCGAGGGCCGTACTGTCAGCGGATCGGGCAGACCCGCCAGACGTTCAGTCTCCGTGGCCCAGACGCCGGTGGCGTTCACGACGACGCGGGCGCGGACCTCGATGAATGCGCCGGTCTCCTCGTCCAGTAGAGCGGCTCCCACGACGCGGCCGCTGCGTCGGTGAAGCGCCGTGGCGCGCACGGCTGCGGCGCAGACGGCGCCGTACGCAGTTGCGGTGCGTGCCAGCGTCAGCACGAAGCGCGCGTCGTCGACCTGGGCGTCGAAGTAGCGAATGCCGCCGCACAGGACGTCAGGACTCAGGGCCGGGACGTCGCGCAGGCATTCCGCCTGTGTGAGGTGACAATGATGGGGCACAGCCGGATGGAGTCCGGCCAGCGCGTCATAGATCGCGAGTCCCGATCCCATCACGAAGCGGTCCCACACCGGGCGCTTCAGCGGGAAGAGGAACGGCGTCATTCTCACGAGGTGGGGCGCAATCGTCTCGAGGAGGAGGCGCCGCTCATGCAGGGCTTCGCGCACGAGCCTCACGTCCAGGCGCTCCAAATAGCGGAGCCCGCCGTGGATGAGCTTGCTCGAGCGGCTGGACGTACCGGCGGCGAAGTCGCGCTTCTCGACGAGCGCCACGGACAGTCCCCGGCTGGCAGCATCGAGGGCGACGCCGCATCCCGTCACGCCGCCGCCGATGACGAGGATGTCGAACGTTTCGGCGGCCAGGTGCTCGAGGGCCGACCTGCGTGTCTCAGGGCCTAGTCGCGATGAGCTGCCGTTTGAGTTCAAAGTCTGATATCCGCCAAGTGCTCGCAGTTCTGTCGTGACCTTGGCAGTGTACCGGGTCACTGACGGCTCAGGACCGCGGAAGGATACGCGACGCACGGGGGATGCGGCAGGCGATGAGGTTCTAGCCCGCCACGTGGCCAGTCCCGAGACCGCAGACGGCTACACGACGTCGCGACGGCGGAAGCCGGTCAAGCCCGCTGCGATGAGACCGGCCGCGACAAGCCCCAGCCACAGGAGCGGCGCGACGGTGATCCCGGCGGCCGGAGCTTTGGGCACATGCGCGAACGGCGACAGCTCCATGACAAAAGCAGGCACGTCGAGGACGGCACCCAGCTCTCCGAGCAGCACGAAGGCAACGAGCGCCGCCCAGCTGAGCGAGACGAAGCGCGGCGCGAGGCCGAACAGGGCGACGGCGATGCCCGTCAGCACCCAGGTCGCCGGTATCTGGACGAGGGCGCCGCTGAGGACGCGGCCAACTTGTGATGCGTCGCCGGTCTGCACGGCAAGCGAGGCGCCCGAGCTCAATCCCGCGAGCGCCAGCAAGGCGGCGGTGCCGGCGAGGGCGACCGTGATATGACTGCCTGCGAACTGAAATCGACTGACGGGCGTCGCCAGCAGAGCCTCCGCATGAAGAGCGACCTCTTCCTGGCGTAGCCGCAGCGACGCTTGCACGCCGTACGCGGCCGCAAAGATCCCCATGAAGCCGAGCTCTGCCGTGATGAAGGCATCGGTGAGGCCGCCTTTGCCCCCGATGGCCTCGATCATGGCGCGCGCCTCGGGGCTGGTGAAGAGGTCGCCGACGTTGGCCGCGATCCCGCCGAAGACGGCGCCGAGCAGCAGAAAGCCCGCCAGCCAGCCCAGAAGCACGCCGCCCTGAAGGCGCCACGCCAAGGCGAGCGGCGAGCGCAGGCGTACGGAAGCCGCCGCCGGTCCTGAGCGATCCGGCAGCAGACCGGCGCCGAGGTCTCGCCTCGCCGCGAGGGCGTAGCCGATCGCGGCTGCCACGACGGAAAAGCCGAACAGCAGCAGCAGAGCCCACCAGCGTTCGCCGGCGAAGGGCCGCACCTGCTGCCCCCAGCCGATGGGGGAGATCCACGTGAGCCATCGGCCCGGGCCGCTGGATACGTCGCCGACGGCTCTGAGGACGTAGACCAAGCCGAGGGCCGCGACCGCGATCCCGCTGGCAGCCCGGGCGCTGCGCGTCAGCTGCGCGGCCACCGCAGCCACGGTGGCGAAGGCCACTCCGATGCCCGCCCAAGCAAGGCCGAAGGCGATCGAGCTCTCCAGGGGCAGATCGATCGCCGCCAGGGCGATCGCCGTCACCGAGCCGAGTATGAGACTCGCCCCCACGCCGACGACGAGGGCCGCTGTCAGGGGCGCGTGCCGCCCCATGACTCCGGCGCCGAGCAGCTCCAGCCTGCCGCTCTCTTCCTCCGATCGCGTGTGCCGGATGACCGTGAACAGCGCCAGGAGCGCCACCATGGCGGCGCCAAGCCCGCCCATCTTGATCATGGCCACGGCGCCGAGGGATGTCTCGTCGTAGATGCGGCCATAGAGCGCGACGAGCGACGCCATGTTGTTGATGCTCGCCGCCGCCTGGATGCGCGCCTCGACGGTCGGGTAGAGCGCCACCGTCGCCGAGGTCGAAAAGGTGACCATGACGGCGAAGGCTGCGATGGTGACAGGGAGCAGGATCCGGTCGCGGCGAACCGCGAGGCGCACCAGGGCGAGGGTGCCGGTCAGTGAGCTCACGACGTCATCGCTCCTCCCGGTCGCTCCGCAAGCTCCCGTTCGCTCGGTAATAGCGGAGGAAGAGCTGCTCGAGGGTGGGAGGGTGGCTGTTCAATGCTCGCACGCCGACCGCCGTCAGTGCCTCAAGGAGGACATTGAGCCGCTCCGGCTCGACTGTGCAGCGCACGCGCGTGCCCTCGATCTCCACGTCGTGTATTCCCGGCATAGCCTCGAGGTTGGCCGGGACTCCCGCCAGCTCCGCCTCCACCGAAACCAGCATCAGGTGGCGAAGCTCTGTAAGACTCCCGCTTTCGACGGCGCGGCCGTCGCGGATGATCGTGACGCGATCGGACAGGGCCTCGACTTCGGCCAGGATGTGGCTGGAGAGCAGCACTGTTCTGCCGTTGCTGCGCTCCTCTGAGATGCATTGACGGAACAACTCCTCCATGAGGGGGTCGAGGCCGGCCGTGGGTTCGTCGAGGAGCAGGAGCTCTGCGTCCGAGGCGAGCGCGGCCACGAGCGCCACCTTCTGACGGTTGCCCTTGGAATAAGCTCGCGTCTTCTTGGTCGGGTCCAGCTCGAAGCGCTCCAGGAGGTCGGCGCGGCGCCGGGCGTTGAGGCCTCCTCGCAGCCGCCCCAGAAGATCGATCACCTCGCCGCCGGTGAGGCCGGGCCATAGGGCCACCTCGCCGGGGACATAGGCGAGGCGGCGATGCAGGCGCGCCACATCGCGCCAAGGATCGCCGCCGAGCAGCCGGACGACGCCGGCATCGGCTTTCAGCAGGCCGAGGAGGATGCGCAGTGTTGTCGACTTGCCGGCCCCATTCGGGCCGAGGAAACCATGCACCTCACCGACGTTGACCGTGAGATCGAGACCGTCGAGGGCCTTGGTCGAGCCGAAGGACTTCCTCAGGCCCTCCGTCTTCAGCGCTGCTTCCTTCATCCTTCCCCGCCTTCGTGAATGGACGAGCGTCGGATTCATGCTACAACCGTCCGCCCCCTCTGTCTCACGCGGCGCTGCGCGAGATGAACGCCCGCTGTGGAATCCGGAATGCCGCGCCTGTCACGGGCGGGGCGGCTCTCCAGGGCCAACTGAGATTGCTTCATCGCGACCGTCTTACTGGGTGGGGGGACGCTCGTTTCTGGCATGATCTCTTTGAACCGGGGCCGGCGGTTGCGCGTCCCTCAGGCGCATCCCGGAACCATGAAGATAGAGGAGGCGGGGCCATGGTTGAACGCTGGTCCAGGACGGGCCGGCCCGGCAGGATCCCGCTCGTCGCGGCGGCGCTGATACTCTTGCTCGCGACGGCATTTCTGGCTGCTTGCCGGAAGGAGGCCGAGCCGCTGGTCTACACGGAAGCCGACAGCGGCACGAGCGTGACGGCCGCCACCGGCGATGTGATCACCGTCCGGCTCGTCGAAAACCCGTCGACCGGCTACGCGTGGGCGTTTGAGCTCTCCGCAGGCCTCGAGGAGCACGAGAACGAGTTCCTGCAGGCGAATGTCTCGCCCGGAGTGGTCGGCGCGGCCGGCACCCGCGAACTCTCCGTCACGGCAACGAAACCCGGGACCCAATCAGTGAGGGGTACCTACGCCCGCTCGTGGGGCGATCCTGCCGAGACCGCCGGGAAGTTCACGCTGACGATAGAGGTCGGGGAGTGATCAGTCGTCGGGCCCGGGCATCACGATCCACAGGACGATGTAGGCGATGATGCCGGGGAACGCCGCCGATGCAGCGGAGAGGATGACGTAGAGCAGGCGTACGACGGTCCGGTTCCATCCCAGATAGTCCGCGAAACCGCCGCAGACGCCGCCGATGATCCGCTTTCTCGAGCGTGTGAGTCTGCGACCCCTGCCGTTCACGGCTCTCCTCCCGTTTCGCTTGGTGATGCTCCGGCCGCTGCCGGGCCGAATCTGCGGGCCGCGCGTTCGCGTGCCCTCGCGGCCATCATCGCACGGTCTCTCGCCGGAGCCGTCGTGACCAGCGTTTGCAGCAGCCTGTCCGTGGCGGCGGCGATCTCGTCAATGGCCGTCGCGAAGGCCGCCTCGTTGCTTCCCGAGGGCGCCTGGAAGCCGCCGACCTTGCGGACATACTGGGTTGCCGCCGCGCGAATCTCTTCCGGTGTCGCAGCGGGGTCGACGTTGTAGAGGGTTCTTATGTTACGGCACATGGCAAACCTCGCCGTCGCGTGGGCTTGATCGTTATGCGACTGATACCCGAAACGCGGCGACTCAGGACCGGGACAGTATTCCGTGCCCGAGTCGCTAGAGGCCGGCACGCGAACTGATCCAGGCGCGAAGCGCGGGGAGACGCTCGATCGTTTCGTCATAGCCCTGCCGGTACAACGCCTCGAGCTTGCCGACGTCGCGCTCCATTCGACTGACGTCGAGGGGCCGGAGGGGCCGGAGGACGAAGGCGGCGCCGGCCCGCTCCAGCCTCTCGACCTGCTGCAGCGACGCGTTGTAGCGGAGGTGCCTCTCCTGCAGGGCTTTCAGGACGGCAGGGTAGCGCCGGAGGAGGATACGGCCGACGATGCCCAGCCGCTGCCGGTCTTTGCGAAAGCCTGCATTTCGTGTCAGCACGACGATAGTGAAGGCATTCCCGTCGGTCATGGAACGCTCGATTGGAATCGAATCGCTCACCCCGCCGTCGAAGTAGCGCCGCCCTTGAATGGCGACAGGCGGCGACAGCATCGGCAGGCTGCTGGATGCGCGCAGCACCGTCCGCACGAACCACCGCGGGTCATGATCGCGATGGCGGAAGTAGACGGGCCTCCCGGTCTCGCAATCCGTGACTCCAGCCACCAGCAGACGAGTGGAGTGGCGGAAGGCCTCGTAGTGGAACGGCGCGAGCACGTCGGGCGCCGTCTCGAAGAGGAAGCGCATACCGAACCAGCTGCGCTCGCGGAGCAGGTTCATGAACCCGGCGTATCTGCGGTCGGAGGCGAGCCTGATGAACATCTCGTGGTTGCGTTCGCGTTGTCCCGCCACGTAGTCCGAGCCTGCGTTGGCTCCGGCCGAGACGCCGATGACATAGGGGATGTCGATGCCGTGGTCAAGGAAGGCGTCGAGCACGCCTCCCGTGTACGTCGCGCGCATGCCGCCGCCTTCGAGGACGAGTCCGATGGCGGGTGTCATGAGATCGCGCCGGCTCTCGTGGACAACCCCGCCGGGCTGACTCGGCATGGTCTTGGCATCGGCGTCACAGGGTGCATGTCACTCGTTTCTCGAGGGAAGGGAACTCTCCTGCGGAGCGAGCCGCCTGCCACCCGGGCGCCGTCCGCAAGACGAAGATGCGGGAGGGCGGGCGCCGGAGCCCACCCTCCCGCATCGCGAATCACTGGTAGCTGATCGCCTCGAGGATGTGCGTCCTGGCGGCGCGGCGTGCGGGAACGACGGCAGCGACGACGCCGACGACCACGGCCAGGGCGAGGAACGCGCCCAGCTGCAGCCAGGGGAGTGTGAACATGAGACCCTCGCCCAGTTCGTTGACGACGAGATACCCGGCGCCGATGCCGACGACGGTACCGAGCATCGCACCGATGCTCGCGGTGATCACGCTCTCGTACCGGATCATCTGGCGGAGCTGGCGACGAGTGGCCCCGATCGCCCGCAGCATCCCGAGCTCGCGTAGGCGTTCGTGGACACTCAGGACGAGCGTGTTGACGATCCCGAAGATCGAGATGACGACGGCCATGGCGAGCAGGCCGTAGAACATCGTGAGGATCTGGTCCACCTGCTTGTTGACGCTGTCGAGGTACTCCCCGCGCGTCATCACAGTCTGGGTCGGATAGGCGCTGAGCGCCTCTTCTGCCGCCGCCTGCGCGACAGCCGCGTCGGCGCCTTCGTTCAACGCGAGGAGCACCATCCCGGCAGGTGTGGGAATGCCGAGACTCTCGAATGCATCCAGGCTCGTGACCATGCCGGTGAAGGCCATGGGGTCGCGATAGAAGCCGAGCACCTCAAGCCTTGCCTTCTCGCCCGACTGGCTCGTCACGGTGATCGTGTCGCCCGCGGTCACGGTCGAGGCGATCGCGGACTCGGACTCGATCAGCACGTGCGTGTCGTCGAGCTGGCCGAGCAGGGCGTCGCTGCCGCCGCGCTGCCAGCGGAAGCCCCAGACGTCGTTCCAGACCTCAGGATCGACGGCATACACCGTGGTCACGCCGGAGCCCTGCACGTCGAGCTGGCTCCATGCGGCGCCCGCAGCGGTCTTGACGCCGCTGACGCTGGCCAGCGAACTGACGGTTGCTTGCGGCACGGTCAGGAAGGCGCTGCGATCCTGCACGACCAGGCCGGCGCGTGCGGATTCGCTGATGGATCCGCTGAACGAGCCCTTGAGCGCCTGGGCGAACACGGCGACGAACACCACCATGGCCAGGCCGATCATCAGGGCGGCCGCGGTGGCCGCCGTGCGGGACGGATTGCGGCCTGCGTTGTCACGCGCGAGGCGGCCGCTTATGGGCGTCAGCTTCTCGAGCGGCCAGCCGATCGTCCGGCTCAGCGGACGCACGATGAACCTCGTGAGCATGGCGATGGCGACGAAGAGCAGCAGGGCGCCGGCCCCCATGAGGAGCAGACGGTTGTTGGTGGAGCCGTCGACGAGAATGCCGGTGGCGAGGCTGCTGCTTCCAAGGGCGCAGATGAGGACGGCGACAATCGTTGTGAACCTGGAGCTGTGTGAAGGCGACGCGGGACCCTCCTGCAGAGCCGCGACTGGAGGTACGTTCGTCGCACGCAGCGCCGGCGCGAGCGCCGACAGCAGGGTGACGCCGATACCCACGAGAGCGGCGATCAGGATAGTCCGTGGTTCGAGGACGAGGCCCGAGGTCGGAATGTCGGCGCCCGCCAGCTTGAACATGGCGTTGATGCCCTTCGCGACGCCGAGGCCGGCGAGGATGCCTGCGGCCGAAGCCAGCGTGCCGAGCACCAGGGCTTCCGCGATGACGGAGGCGAGCACCTGCCGGCGGCTCGCGCCGAGGGCGCGGAGCAGCGCGAACTCGCGGCGGCGCTGGGCGACGGTCATGGTGAACGCATTGAAGATGATGAACGCGCCGACGAAGACGCTGACGCCGGCGAACGCCAGGAGGACCGGCGTGAGGAAGGCACCGATCGTGGCGGCCGTCTCTGCCGTCGCATCCGCTGCCGCCTGCTGACCGGTCTTGACGCTGTACGTCTCCGGCAGGACGCCATCGATGCGGCTTGCGAGCTCTTCAGGCGTGACACCAGGAGCCGCCGCAACATTGACGATACTGAGGGAGTCGGGTTCGCCCCCCCAGCGCTGGACGTCCTGCAGCCGGCCGGCGATGACGACGGTGCCGCCGAGCGCGCTGGCTTCACCCCACTCGAAGACGCCCGCGACCGTAACCCTCTGCAAACCGCCGGGGCCTGCGACGCTGAAGTTGTCGCCGGGCTCGAGCCCCGTCTTCTCGGCGAAGCCGCGGATGACCGTCACCTCGTTCGCCGCCGCCACTTCGCGGCCTGAAACCAGCGTCGCGTTGTTAAAGGGCGGTCCGGCGTTCACGGTGAGCAGCGTGGGGGCGCCGCCGGTCTCGACGGCCTTGCCGTCGACGATCGCGGCGCCCGCCGTCTCGTAGATGCCGGCGGCCTTGTCCACGCCCGGCACCGCCAGCACGTCGGCGACGAGGCCGTCGCTCAGCGTCTGGGGCGCGTCGCCCTCCATGCTGGTGAACGAGGTCTTCGGCTCGACCTGCACGGCCGTGCCCTTGAACGAGGTCTCGAAGATGTTGGCGAACCCGTTGTCGATCTGGTCGGTCAGCACGTACGTGCCGGTGATCATCGCCACGCCCAGCAGGATCGCGAGGAGCGTGAGGACGGTCCGGAGCGGCCGGCTGGCCAGGCTGCGAAAGGCGAGGCGGGTCATCGCTGGACCCCCGCGGCGGTGCGCGCGGCCGGGGCGTCGGCGACGGGGATCTCGAGGTTCTTGATGGTGTCGTAGATGGCGTCGCGGGTCATGCGGTCCTCGTCCAGCTCGATGCGGCCGTCCTTGAGGAAGACGACGCGGTCGGCGATGCTGGCGGCGTTGGCGTCGTGCGTGACCATGATCACGGTCTGGCCGAACTCGTCGACGCTGCGGCGCAGCAGGTCCAGCACTTCACCGCCGGTCCGTGAATCCAGGTTGCCGGTCGGTTCGTCGGCGAACAGGACGGCCGGCCGGGTGATGAGAGCCCTGGCCACGGCGACGCGCTGCTGCTGGCCGCCGGAGAGCTCGGCCGGGCGGTGCGTCAGGCGGTCCTGCAGGCCGACGGCCTCGATGACGGTGCGCCGCCAGGCCTCGTCGGCCCTGCGGCGGGCCAATGAGAGCGGCAGGACGATGTTCTCGTCGGCCGTCAGCGTGGCCAGCAGGTTGAAGCTCTGGAAGATGAAGCCGATCTTGTCGCGGCGGAGCTGCGTGAGCCGCTTCTCCTTCAGGCTCGTGATCTCGGTTCCGTCGATGGTGACCTGCCCGCTCGTCGGCTGGTCGAGGCCGGCGAGGATATGCATAAGGGTGCTCTTGCCCGAACCGGAGGGACCCATGATGGCTGTGAGGCGATGCGCCTCGACGTCGATGTCTACGTCCCGCAGCGCGTGGACCGCGGTGTCGCTTCGTCCGTAGACGCGACACAACGCGCGCCCGCTCACGACCGCCGGGTGCGCCTGTGCTTCCTCATCAGGGATCTCCCGCGTGAACTGGCGTTCGAGCTCGGCGAGCATGTCGGGTTGAGCACGACGCTCGCGTTCCAGAGCAACAGTCGGTTCCATGTCGTAGTCCCTTCCGAAATTGACGTTGAAAGAAGGCTACGGGTCGCGCCTCCACGGCGAATCACCCGGAGGGGGCGACTGTGTCGGCGCAAAGGGGGGATATTCCCTGTTCCGGAGGCCACCTGGAGGGTGGCTCCTGCTCCTCCCGCAGGAGGACAACGTCCTCTCACAGGGGTACACGCCCACAGCGAAGTATGCTGTCCGGGACCAAGGAGGGCCCGTGAAGTCACATACCGTGTACAAGACGTTCAAGACGCGCGAGCGCCGTGCGTTTGTGCGAATCACCGAGGACGTTCGCGCGGCCGTCGACGAAGCCGGCATCACCGAAGGCATGGTGCTCGTGTCGGCTATGCACATCACCGCGGGGGTCTGGGTGAATGACGATGAGCCGGGGATCCAACAGGACGCCCTCGAGTGGCTCGACAAGGTCGCGCCGCCGTCATGGCAGCCGCCCGCCAACGACGTGGCGCGGTCGCTTCTGCCGGACGGCGGGGACTATCGCCATCACCGTGGCGGGGAGGACAACGGCGACGCGCATCTCAAGAACATGCTGGTCCACCATCAGGTGATCGTCCCCGTGACGGACGGTAGGCTCGATCTCGGGCCGTGGCAGGCGATCTTCTACTGTGAGTTCGACGGCCGCCGGAGCAAGCGCTTGGTCATCAAGGTGCTCGGGGAGTGATGGTGTCGTCTCAGGCGGACGGAGCGAGGAGTGCGTGATGGCCGCCGACGACGGTGACCGGAGCATCGCCGTCGAAGGCGTCCGCCGTGACTTCGGGGACCTGCACGCCCTCGATGATGTCGACCTGGAAGTGCCGGGCGGCCAGATCTTCGGATTCCTCGGCCCGAACGGCGCGGGGAAGTCGACGCTGGTCAAGATCCTCACCACGATTCTCGATCCCACCGCGGGGCGCGCCGTGGTCGCGGGTTACGATGTCCAGCGGCAGGGCGGCAAGGTTCGGGCGGCGATAGGAGTTGCCCTGCAGGACGTCGGCCTCGATCCTCTGATGACGGCGCGTGAGCTGCTCATGCTGCAGGCTCAGCTGTTCGGCAGCGGCCGCAACGAGGCTCGGCAGACAGCCGAACGCCTCCTCGTGACGGTGGGCCTCGACGACGTCGATCCGGCAAAGCGGAGCGGCTCCTACTCGGGCGGCATGAAGCGCAGGCTCGACCTGGCCCTGGCGCTGGTGCACGAGCCGAGGATCCTCTTCCTTGACGAGCCGACCACCGGGCTCGATCCCATCAGCCGCGCTGCGATCTGGGAGGAGGTTCGCCGTCTGAACACCGAGCTCGGCATGACGATCTTCCTGACGACTCAGTACCTGGAGGAGGCGGATCGGCTGGCGGACGAGGTCGCGATCATCAGCCGCGGTCGCATCGTGGCCAAAGGGACGCCGGGCGAGCTCAAGCGGCAGGTCGGCGATGAGGTCGTCATGCTGCAGTTCGAGTCCCAGGAGGAGGCGAGCAGGGCGTCGCAGACGCTCGCCTCCCTGGCTCCCAGTCGTCAACTCTCGCAGCGTGAGCTGCGGCTCTACTTCAGTCATGCGGCGGAGAACGTGCCTGGGCTGGTGCGCGCCTTGGACGCGGCGGGGCTGCGGGCGCTCGGGCTGCAGATCGAGCGGCCGAGCCTGGACGACGTCTTTCTGAGGGTGACCGGCGAAACGCTGGAGGCGGAGGCAGGATGAACGACATCGTGCTGCTCATCGGGCGCTCGCTGCGCGACACAGCCCGCCAGCCGGCGACGGTCATTCCCAACGTCGCCATCAGCGTGTTCTTCCTGTTCGTCTACAACGCCGGACTCTCGTCCGTGTCTGATCTGCCCGGCTTCGTGGGCTCTTACCTGGGCTTCATCCTGCCGGTATCGCTCGTCTCGGCCGCCGTCGGAGGGGCCGGCCTTGCGGGGCAACTGCTCGTCAAGGACATCGAAAACGGCTACTTCACCAAGCTGCTCCTGACGCCCGCGCGACGGCTGGCGATGATCTGGGGGCCGATGATCGCCAGCGCCCTCATCCTCACAGCCCAGGTGGTGCTGGTCATGCTGCTGGCGCTGGCCATGGGTCTCGACGTGGCCTCCGGACCGATCGGCTTCGCCCTCGTCGTTGTGCTCGCCTTTCTGTGGGGCATGGCCTTTGCCGGCTACGCCGCCTTCATCGCGCTGCGAACCAAGAACGCAGCCGCGGCACAGGCCGCGACCTTCGCCTTCTTCCCGCTCATCTTCCTCTCGTTCACGTTCGTCCCGGAGGAGTACGTCACCGCCCAGTGGCTGCGCATTGCGGCGGCGATCAACCCCACGACCTACGTGTTCGACGCGATGCGGACGCTCCTCAACTCGGGATGGGAGCTTCAGCCCATCCTGGTCGGTTTCGCGGTGACGCTCGGCTTCGCCACCCTCACAGGGATCGCCGCGCTCTGGGCGGCGCGGCGCGCCACCAGGCTGACGTCGTGAATCATGAACTTCGGAGACGGTGGACGCGTCGTGCCAGGCCTGATGAGGCCGCCACTGTGCTCGTCGCGGTAGGCTCGCCGCCCGGAGGGTTGCCATCCCGGGGACGGCCGCTGTCAGTGTGAGCCCGAGGAGCACGAGCTGATGCTGCGCCCTCGCCCGGATCTCATACACCCCTGGCGCGTCCCACTCACCGAAGCGGCGAGCATACAGAGACAGATGGCGACGGAGGTGAGGCTCCAGCCCGTGCCTGCCGCGGGTCCCGGTTCGCCGCGCCTGACCGCGGGTGTGGACGTCGCCTATTCCAGGGACCGGTCCCTTGCCTGGTCGGCGGCGCTCGTCATGGACCGCTGGTTTCGGGTCATCGATTCGGTCGTCGTGGAAGGGGAGCCGGATCTCGAGTATGTGCCCGGCTACCTCGCGTTTCGCGAGGGCCGCCTGACGCTCGCGGCTCTCTGCGCCCTGGACGTCGAGCCGGATCTCCTGCTGCTCGACGGTCACGGCGTCGTGCACGCTCGCGGCTGCGGCCTCGCCTCACACGTCGGCGTGCTTCTCGGCGTGCCGGCGATCGGCGTCGCCAAGGCTCCGTTTCATGCCATCGACCGTCTGCCCGGGCCGAGGCGCGGAGAGCACTACGTACTGAGCAAGGAGTGGGGTGCCGAAGGGGCGTCGCTGCGTATCAAGACGGGGGTGAAGCCGGTCTACGTTTCGCCCGGCCATCTCGTCGACCTGTCGAGCTCTATCGCCTTGGCTCTCGCGTGGTCGACGGGACGCCGCCGCCGGCCTGAGCCGCTCGCTGCGGCGCACACGCTGTCTGTCCAAGCGCGAAACCGAGGCCGGGGCCTGTCGACATAGGCCGTCATGACGCGGGTCAGGACGCGCCCCGGCGCTGCGCCATTGCCATGAGGATGAGTGCTTCAGCCAGGATGCAACGCTCCAGCTCGTCCAGCGAGACGCTCTCGTCGGCGGAGTGAATGCGGCTTCTCGGCTCCTCGGCCCCGTACAGCACGATCTCCGCCTCGGGGACGGCCGCCTGGAGCGCGACGACGAGCGGGATGGATCCTCCCTGACCCATGTGAACGACGTCCGCGTCGAACGCCTGGCGCAGGGCTTCCGTCACGACCGCGTAGCCGGGGCCGTCCGACGCCGCCGAGAAGCCACGTCCGACGAACCCGTTGACGACCGTGACCTGCACATGCCAGGGCGCCACGGATTCGAGATGACGGCGCAGCGCCGCCTGCGCGCCCGCGGCGTCCACCCCCGGGGGCACGCGCAGGCTGATCTTGGCGCGCGCTTTTGGCACCAGCGCGTTCAATGCCCCCGCGACAGGGGGCGCGTCGAGCCCCACGACGGTTACGGCGGGATGCGCCCATAGTCGCTCGCCGAGGGAGCCGGTGCCGATGAGATCGACGCCGTCGAGAACACCTGCGTCGCTCCGGAACTCGTCCTCTCCATAGTCGGCGCCGTTCCACGACACGCGATTGACGCCCGGCACGACCACGTTGCCATCGTCGTCCGCGAGCGTGCTCAACATCTGGATGAGGGCCAACAGGGCGTCGGGAGCAGCACCTCCGTACGTGCCGCTGTGGACCGGCGCCCGCAGCGTCTCCACGGTGACCTCCACCGAGACGGCGCCGCGCAGCGAGGTGGTCAACGTGGGAATCCCGAGTCTGGCGTTGCCGCCGTCGGCCACGACGATCAGATCGGCGTCAATCATGTCGCGGTGCTCGGCGACCCACCTCTCGAGCGAACCGCTTCCCGCCTCCTCGTCGCCCTCGATGAGGACCCTGACGCCGATTGGTGGGTCGGCGCCCAAGGCCAGAAGGGCCATCGCGTGAATGACGACGCCAGACTTGTCGTCGGCCGCTCCGCGCCCGTACAGGCGTCCGTCCCGCACCACCGGCGAGAAGGGCGGCGAGGACCACGCCGCCTCGTCGCCGGTGGGCTGGACGTCGTAGTGCGCGTAGAGCAGCACCGTCGCCCGCCCGGGCGGCGCGGGACGGTGCCCGTAGACGGCCCGGGGCGCACCGGGGATGTCGAGCAGACGGACCTCCGGGAGGCCGCTCTCCTTCAGCAGGCGGGCGACCTCCGCAGCCGTCTGGTCCACGACATCCCGCGGGTATCCCGGGAAGGCGATCGAGGGCATGGAGACGAGGCTGGCGAGCTCAGCCTGAGCCCGCGGCATAAGCTCGCGCACTCGTCTGCGAAGATCCTCCACGTGCGAGCCGTCGCCTGCGCTCCCGCTCATGAGCTGCTCCTCCCCGATGATCTGCCGGCACTCTCGCCGCCGGTTCGCAGTCTAGCGCCTCCGCCGGAATGCATTTGATGGATCCGACGACGGTCGTAGAATTGATGGGAATCCTCGGATCGGAGGAGGCGAGTTCGTGCAGCAGACCGAACTCATCGAGCGGTATGTGGCGGCGGTCCTGGACAGCGTGCCGCCCGACGGGCGCGCACAGGCGGACCGCGAGCTCCGGGCGAGGATCGCCGGCGCTCTCGAGGCGCACGGCTCGGATGAGGAGAAAGCCGTTCGGCAGGTTCTGGCCGGGTTCGGGGATCCCGCGGAGCTGGCTGTTGGATACGGCGGCTCCAGACGATCCCTCATCGGCCCGGCCCTCTATCCTTCCTACATCAAGCTGCTCGGGACACTGCTCCTGATCATCGTCCCGATCGTTTTCGCGGCGGTGCTCGCCGTGAACCTGTGGTCACCCGAGGGCAGGGGTGGGTACAGCCTGCTCGATGCGCTCGAGGCGGCCTTCCAGACGGGTATCATGATCGCGTTCTGGGTGACGCTGGTGTTCGCCGTCCTGGAACGCGCGGGGGTGACCCGGCAACTCTCCAGGAAGGACGGCAGCGCCTGGAGCCTCGATGCACTGCCGGCCCCGGCGCCAAAGCGTCAGATCACGCTGGCCGAGTCAGTGTCTTCCCTCATCTTTCTCGTGCTGCTCATCGGGCTCGTCCTCTGGCAGCAATCGCACTCCGTCATTCACAGTGACGGAGAGCCTGTCCCGCTGCTCGATCAGGCGCTGTGGAGCTTCTGGATCCCCGCGTTCATCGTCCTCATCGCCGCGATGATCGGCATCGAGGTCTGGAAGTTCGCGGTTGCCCGATGGACGCTGTCACTGGTGATCGCCAATCTGGTGGCGAATCTCATCTTCGCCGTCTTTGTGGTCGTGCTGCTGAGAACGCAACAGGTCATCGACCCGCGGTTTTCTCAAGCGATGGAGGAGATGACGGGGACGGATCTGCCCGGAAACGTCACAGCAATGGTGATCACCGTACTGGTGATCGGTATCTCGGTGTGGGACAGCATAGACTGCGTGATCAAGTACTTGAGGGGGCGACGGTCAGCGAGCGCCGCCGTTGCCGAGACGAAGTCCTGAGAGGCTGTGCAAGTCCAACCATTTCCCTCGTGAATGCGCATGATCTGCGTCTCTCCATGGCGGCAGCCTCAGGTGGCGAAAGGCGTTCAGCGCCCCTGGGAGGGCTTAAGCATGGAGGCGAGGCGGAGGGCGTCGCGTGGCGCATGGCCGCCCATGTCGTTGTTGAAGTAGACGAAGGCGTCGCGCCCCACCGCCTGCTGCTCGGCGAGGAAGCGCGCCCATGGCTCCAGCGCCGGCTGAGGGTAGGCGCCGTGCTGAGTCGCGAGCCCGTGGAGGCGCACGTAGACGAAGTCAGCCGTCGTCGTCATGTTCACCGGCATCGCGTCGCTGCTGACATTCACGTGAGCTGTGTTGTGACGGCGGAGAATCGCGAAGACGTCGTCGCTGAGCCAGGACGAGTGGCGGAACTCGATCGCATGCCGCACCGTCGTGGGGAGGTTGACCAGAAAGCTCTCGAGGCGAGCTGGGTCTGGCTTCATCTGCGGCGGCAGCTGCCACAGAAAGACGGCCAGCGTCTCGCCGAGCGACCCCATGAGGGAGCTTAATCGAGCGACCGGATCTCTCGGTTCTCTGAGGCGCTTGATGTGGGTGATGTAGCGGCTCCCCTTGACGGCGAACCGGAAGCCGGGCGGCGCCTGCCGTCTCCATCTCTGGACGGCGCTCTGCGACGGCAGCCGGTAGAAGGTGTTGTTGATCTCCACCGTCCGGAACTGCTCCGCGTAGTATCCGAACCACTCGCGGGCGGGAAGCCCGCGCGGGTAGAAGTCGCCGGACCAGTGTCCGTAGCTCCATCCGCTGGTGCCGATCAGAGTGGAGCCGCTCACGCGCGGATCCTGTTGGCGTTGAGAACCTGCAGCAGGACGACCGCGGATGACGCGTCCCAGGCGGCCGGGCCGTGAGCCGCGACGCGAGATATCGTGGGAGAGCCGGTCTGCGGAGTCCAGTCCTGCAGAATGAGTCCGCACCCCTCTCGCTGCAGCCAGGCTGCCCGCGCGTTCTGCCAGAACCAGGCTTCATGGTCAGTAAGCCTATTGTGCCTGGCGAAGCGCACGGCATGGCGGGCGAAGATGCCTTTGAAGCCGCCGCCGTCGCCGTCGTTTCCCTCGCCGCGCAGAATGCCGTCGACGGTCAGCTCACGGCGCGTGAAGGCGAGGGCGTGGAGCGCATCGCTCTGGTAGTGCGCCTCGCCCGTCAGGCGGTGCAGCATGTCGGCGGCGCCGATGAAGGTGCCCTGGTTGTAGGTGGAGGCGTCGGCAACCAGGGTATGAGAGCCGTTGCCCGCCACGACGATGCGGTCTCCCACGCGGCCGCTTGTCGCGTCGTACAACGTTGCGTGCAGCCAGTTGTAGATCAGGCGCGCTTTGACGAGATACGACGAGTCGCCGAGGGCGGCGGAGAGCTGGCCGGCCGCGATCGCGGCCGGCCCATTGACGCAGGCATTCTTCTCGCGGCGCGCCGATGTCCACCAGAGCCCACCGCCGACGTCGTCGCTCCAGCCGCGCGTGAAGGCTGAGTCGAAGTTCGCCTTGGCAGTCGCGAGGCATCTGGGGTCTCCCGACAGGGCAAACAGGCGCAAAGCGGCGAGCACCATCCAGATGACGTCATCGTTGAAAACCCGAGCGGCCGTCCAGGAAGGGCCGTAGCGAAGCATCACGCCGCGCCACAGAGCACGGATCATGTGTCTGCAGCGGGCATCGCCGGTGCCGGCGAATGCATCCTCAGTCAGTTCGATCAGCTCGGCCGTCTGCCAGAAGGTCGTGGGGCGCCAGGCGTGCCGATGAACGCGGAAGTGACCGCCGGCGCGCTCATCCTCCACGTAGAAGGATCGGGTGAAGGCGTGCAGCGCCTCATCAGCCTCCGCTGGACCTGGTGCACCACCGGGCGCGAACCATGCTGTCGGGTCTGACGTCAGGGCGCGGAGTTCGCTTGGCGCTGGGGGCCGGTCCAGCATCCGGCGAGGATTCAGCCGGGGGGTGGACGGCATAGCAGGACGGAGGCGATGCGCGTGCGTGAGCACTACGTCGATCGCGAGCGCCGGCAGAACCGGCAGGATATGGCCCCGCCCACAGGCGGGAGGACTTCCGATGGATGTCATGGGAGCACCTTGCTGCCGCATCTTCGTGGAATCGTCGTAGGCTGAGGATAAACTCGGCGTTGCGGGGAAAAGGTAAACGAGGTGGTGTTGGATGCCGATCATCGAGTTCGACCGGCATGTCGAGACGGCCGGTTTCTTCAGTCCTCTCGAGTGCATGGCGTTTGCTGAGCAGACAATCGAGGTGCGCATCGATCCGTTGACGGGCGCCACCGCTCGCGCAACGTCTGAGCTGCGCACCAAGGAGCGCATGTTCTCCGGGGCCACAGACTGGGAGTACGCGGAGGATCTGGGAAGGCGATCGCGGGCCGCTTGCTTCTTCTGCCCCGAGAGGGTCATGGAAGCGACCCCGCGATATCCTGAGCACATCGCAGAGGGCGGGAGGCTGCGGCGGGGAGGCGTGCTCGTCTTCCCGAACCTGTTTCCGCTGGCCACCGTGCACGCCGTCTGCGCGGATCCGGAGCTGCATTTCCTGCGGCCCTCCGGATTCACCGCCTCGCTGCTGACGGAATGGCTCGGCGCAGCGGTCGACTTCGCTGCCCGCGCCGAGCGACACCATCCTGGTCTCGAGCATCTCGAGATCTGCTGTAACCACATGCTGCCGGCCGGCGCCAGCGTCGTGCACCCACACTTCCAGGTTCTCGGCGGCACGACGCCCCCAGCCGCCGTCCGGCGGTTGTGGGACAGCTCGGCCGAGTTCCGCAGGGAGCACGGCGTCTCGTACTGGCAGACGCTCGTCGAGGAAGAGACGGAGCGTGGCGAGCGCTTCGTCTCCAGCAGCGCGGGCTGCACGTGGCTGACGCCGTTCGTGCCGGCTGGGAACCGCGAAGTGATCGCCGTCGTCCCCGGGGTCACCCGCGCGTCGCTGCTGGGAGCGGAACAGGTGCAAGCGCTCGCCACGGGGCTCTCCAGGGTGCTGGCATGGTACGAACAGGTTGGACTCTCCGCGTTCAACTTCGTCTTGATCGGAGGCCCGCTCACTCGTTCGGCGGGAGGTCATCCTCTGGTGCTGCGGGTGGTTGCGCGGACGGCGTTCGCGCCTGACTACCGCACCGACGACTACTTCCTGCAGAAGCAGCTGGGCGGCGAACTCATCTTTGCGCCACCCGAAGAACTCGCCGAGACGCTGCGTGGCGAGTTCGCGGCGACCGAGCTGCAGTGGGCGCCGACCGAATGACGGCGACGAGAGCGGTGATTATCTTGCTCGAATCAGGACCTACGTGATGTCAGTTCGGCGTCCCCCGGCCTGGCATTGATCGCCGCGCCATTGCCGCAACGACTTCGCTGCCTTGGCAGCCAGTGGTTTCAGGCGACGTACGGGTCCATTGCGAATGCGCAAGAGAATGACGAGTACCCGGCCAGACCACCGGTGGAGAGCGATGTAGGCCTGTTGCATCTCCACAGCGTGCGGGTGCCAGCGGCGCTCCCAAGCGGAATCACCGATCCAGTTCAGACGCGAGATCCGCTCGTCCCGGCAGCAGCGCTCAAGAGAGTATTCCACGAGAAGTAGACCGGGGGCGAAACGAGAGTACTGCTCGTCGTAGCCAATCTTGAACGCGACGCACTCATCACCTGTTGAGAAGCACAGCTCTGCCGCGATGCAGCGTCCGTCTGCGTGAAGCGCGTTGATCGCGCAATGATCACCTTCATGGTGAAGCGTGCGCAAGCTGCGCAAGAAGGCCTCGAGGCCGGGGCGCTGCAGTATGGCCGTCCCGTTGGCTCCCTTCCAACCGGAAGCCTCCACCTGGAGGAAGGTCTCGAATGCGGCCGAGAGATCGGGTTCGCAAGCAACCGTCGTAAAACTGACGTCGGAGAGGGAATCGAGCTTCCGTCGTGACTTCCTCAGGTTGGCGCGGGACTTCGCGGACAGACCAGACGTGAGGCTCTCGAACGACCTGCGGCAATCGACGACGTGCATTGGTGCTGTCTCGTCAACACAGTGCTCGCCGCCGCTCACCCACTGAAGACCGTCCCAGAGCGAGGAGGCCTTGGGGAGCGCCGTCAAATGGAGCAGCGCAGCACCTTCGGATGTTCGACGCAGGTGGCTTACGATGGCAGGAATGAGTACGCGTCGGGCCTCGTCATCCGGGCAGACGATGTCGCCGTACCATGTTTGAGGCAAGGACGCGGTCCGCCACATGGTGATCGGCAGTCCAAACGCTCGCACCGTCCTTGCTTCCAGGACGCAGATGGCCCGCACTGCATGTTCGTCGGCGAGAGCGAGGCAGCGTAGACGGTCGGGTTCCTCCGCAAGGTGATCCGCGTAGGCGACATAGGCCTCGAAGAGATGACCGAGGGTCTGCTGAGGCATTTGTGCATAAAGGCGCCGCCAGTCGGCTTCAAGGCTCACCAGCCCCGCGCGACCGCGACGCTCGATCACTCTCCATGCAGCTACCAGCGGAGTCCTTCCAGTCTCATGGAGCGCTCGGACGTCGAGCCTACCACACCATCCGAGATTCAACCGTTGCCACCCAGATCCGATTCCTCGCCACATGCTCGCCCTGTTAGAGGAGTGCTGCTGCGCGATGCTCTCCGCGTCCCTGTAATCCCCTTCCGGATGTCGCGTTGAGGCGTTCGGCTGGTTGCGGCGAAACGCCGCTGTCGGGCACGGGTACCGTACAATGCACCTCGAAACCAGCGGCGGAGGCATTGTGAACAGCTGCGCAGGAGGCGGGCGGGGTGCGGGCGGGCCCTTCTCACCTCGCGAAGTCGGAGGTGTCTTGCTCCGTCAATCGACTTGGACTGCACTCAGCGCCGTGCACATGCGTGCCCGCGCGTGTATGGGGCCTGATGTGACACCGGCGGGGAGTCTGCGGTGAAACGATGCAGCTTGCACCCGATAGTGGCTCGGGAGGAGTGGGAGGCGCTCTTCTCGACACTGGAGCACCCTTACCTCGTGCAGAGTTGGGCGTATGGCGAAGCCGTACGAAAGGCGGTCGACTACCGGTCCCGACGGCGGCTTTCTGATGCCGGAGGGTGGAGGGTTCGCCGATTCGTCTTCGAGCGTGAAGGCCAGCCGGTCGCCATCTGTCAACTGCTGGGCAAGTCCCTCGCCGGCGCTCACTTCTTGTCCCGCCTCAATCGCGGGCCGCTTTTCCTCCATGAGCAGCCCGACGCGGCCGTTGTCAGGGATGTCTACGCCACGCTGCGGGCTCGCTGGCGCCTGCCGCGCGGCGTGCTCGTCCTTGCGCCGGCATTGGCCAAGAGCGATGAGAACTACCGCTTGCTGAGCGACCTCGGCTTCCGGGATCGGGACAAGGGCGGGTGGCGGGCGGCGTGGCTCGATCTTCGGCTTGAAGAGGATGAGCTGCGGGCAAACCTTGCATCGACCTGGCGAAACAGGCTGAAGAAGTCGGAGCGCTCGGGCCTCACGGTGAAGATCTCAAGCACGGCCGACGACATCGAGTGGATGCTCGCGCGCCATGTCGACAACACGGAGGCGAAGGGCTTCCGGGGCCACTCCACCGAGCTTCTCAGAAGCCACTACCAAGCGGCGCCGCGCGACTTCCACGTGTTTCAGGGACTGCTGGACGGCGAGCCCGTAGGCGGTATGCTCGTCTGCTGCTTCGGCAACACGGCCGAGTACTACGTCGGCTGGTTCGGTCAGAAGGGTCGGCAGGCGAACGTGGGCAACTTCCTCTACTGGCAGATCACGCTGGAAATGAAGCGTCGCGGTTACCGGTACTTCGACCTCGGCGGCTACTTCTCAGAGCAGCGGTACGGCCACTTCAAACAGGGGATGCGCGGCACGGAGTACCTGCTGCTCAATGAGTGGCTGGCGTACTGAGAAAGCGACGGAAGGAGGGCGAGCGGACCGCGCCGGCAGACCGTGGCCGGATCAGCGCCGGCTCAGCCGGCGCGCCACAGCGCCAAACGTCTTCCGCGGCATCAACAGGGGGCTTGCCCTGTGTCTGAAAACCGAGATTCGCCAGGCTTGGGTGCACTTCGCCCCAAGTCGCTCCTTGTGGTCACGATTCCCCGACGTGAGGTCCAGGCGCTTGGCTCCGTCTCGGATGGCCTGTCGGACGACATCGCAGTAGGAGAGGAGGCCGAGATCGAATTCCGCGAAGCGGGGATCAAACGCGCCTTCCATGGAGCAGATGACGTCGCCGGCTGCAAATGTGATGCGGACGGCAGCCGGCTCGTTGTCGATCAGGGTGACGTGGGCCCGACCACGACGCCGAACGAGGTCTGCGAAACGATCGGTGAGTCCTTCGTCCTCGTCCCAGTACGTGGTGCGTCCTCGCTCGCGGAAGCGAGCGGACTTCCAAGTCACCATCTGTTGCACCAACTCGTGGTGATCGTCCGTCGGCTGGTAGACGACTGTTGTGATGTCAGGGTGCTCCCTCCGCAATCTATTGAGCCTGGTTCGCAGATTCCGTCGTGTTCTGGAGCCGATCATGGATTCATAGTCATCGACCTCTTCTGGCAGCATGATGCTCATGTGGTCGATGGATCCCCGGGTCCAACGCGGAAGACGCAGGTCCCGCGGCTGGAACGGCACCTCGGCGCGTATCTCTTGCGTGCCGGGCAATGCGCGAAAGAGTGCGCGACAGGCGCGCGCCACATCCGTCGGCGTTATCTGGTAGGCGATGTTGAGCACTTCAACGGAACGGCCTGACGCGGTGAACAACAGGATGTGTCTCGGATTGCTCAGGAGGCAGACGCCGGCTACGGCGTTGTCGTCGAACTTGTGCGGGTTGTAGGTCTCATGGTAGTCGAGGCTGCAGCGGAAGCTGCCATACAACTTGGGCAGGTCGAGTGCCACGTCTGGGGGAATGTGGCCGATGTGGATGACGGCGCCGAGATCCACGTAGTGCTTAGTCCCTGCACGCCCCGCTGTCAGATGCTCTCTCACCGGCGGAATCTCCAGTCCGGACGGTCTCTACGCAGTGGAATGGTTGCGGAGACGTGCACGAAATCACCTCAAGCGTACATCATCTCACGGCGATCAGCTGTCGGCAGCTCGGCTTTCCGTGTGTTGACAGTGCCGCCGTTGATGGCAGGCGGTCGTCTTCAGTGGAGGTGAAAGGGCCTCGTTTCGCCCCGACCCCATTCATCGGTCCTTTGCCGATGTCAGGGGCGTTCTCGGGCAGGATGCGGCTGCTCACCCCTCCGACAGCGGGAGAAGCATGGCGAGTGAATGCAGTGTGCGTCTGGTGACGGACGCGGCAGAATGGGAGAGCCTGTTCTCCACAGTGGAGCACCCCCATGTGACGCAGTCGTGGGCTTATGGTGAGGCGAAGAGAGCATCTGCCGGATGGCGCCCGAGGCGCGTTGTCTTCGACGTGGGTGGGTGGCGGCCCCGCCGCCTCGTCATCAGTCGCACTGGTGAGCCGGTGGCGATCTGTCAGATGCCCGACAAGTGTCTCGGGGCCGTGCCCATGGCCTCGCGGCTCAATCAGGGCCGTTGTTCCTGCGAGCCGATCCGGACAACGACGTCATCAGGGACGTCTACCGCTCGGTCAGAGAGCAGGCGAAGCGTGCTCGGCGGCCGCTGCTCCTGGCGCCCGCGTTGCCGGACTCTCCCGAGGCCCCATTATCTGCTCAGCATCTCTTCAGCAGATGGACAGGAACCTGCACTGGAGCTGGCGCAGGTATGTGAACCTTGCGCACAAGGTGGGCGTCGAGTTTCGCGGTCTGCGTGTCGGCAGAGGACCTCGAGTGGGGGCGGGACCGTCTGCTACCGCTTCGGAAAAGTGGGCGAGATCCTCATCCTGTGGCTTGGGCCGGAGGGCCGGCGCGCAAACGCCCGCAAGTACCTCGACTGGTCCGCCGCGCTCGAGCTGAAGCGCCGCGGCTGTCAGTGGTTCGACCTCGGCGGGAAGCGCCCACGCGCCACTGAGCAGTTCAAGGCGGGCTTGGGCGGGGCCGAGTACCGCCTCCTGAACGAACGGGTGGCGTCCTGATCTGCTGCGCCGGCCAGACTTCGGCGACCCTTGCTCCGGGGCTCTTGATCGACGGAGGGGTCACCGCGTGAGCGGCAGCTGGGTCGCGGCGCCGACTGTCAGTCGCACCGCTCCGTGACCCATGCGGCGAGCGCCGGAGCGAGCTCCTTCTGTGCGCGGCCGCTCACGTAGATGCCGATGTGCCCTCCCTTGAACGAGATGGTGGTCACATCCTTACTGCCCACGGTGCGTTCCAGCGCCTCGGAGGAGGCCGGCGGCACCAGGTGGTCCTCTGTGGCGTAGACGTTCAGCACCGGCATGGTGACGTTCTGCAGGTCCACCCGCTCGCCGCCGATCTCGACCTCGCCCTTGACGAGCTTGTTCTCCTGGAAGAAGTCCTTGATGAACTGCCGGTACGCTTCGCCGGCCTGATCGGGGCTGTCGAAGATCCACTTCTCCATGCGCAGGAAGCTCTTGAGGCTCTGTTCCTGGTCCACTATTGAGAGGAAGCCCACGTACTTCTGGGCCATGAGCTGGAACGGCTTGAGCATCAGGAATCCGCCGTTCATGAAATCGCCGGGGACGTTCCCGAGCGTGTCGACCATGGCGTCGACATCGACGAAGCGCGACCAGATGTTCAGCAGCCCGTCGCGGGTGTCGAAGTCGACGGGGGTCACCATCGTGATGAGATTCTTGACCTTTTCAGGGTGCAGGGCGGCGTAGCAGAGGCTGAAGGTACCCCCCTGACAGATACCCAGCACGTTGACCGCATCCAGTCCATGCCGCTCGCGCACCACGTCGATGCAGGCGTCCAGATAGCCGTTGATGTAGTCGTCCAGCGTGAGGAACATATCGCCCCGGTCAGCGTAGCCCCAGTCGATGAGGTACAGATCCATGCCCAGGTTGAGCAGGTTCTCGACCATCGAGCGGCCTTCCTGGATGTCGACCATGTACGGCCGGTTGACCAGAGCGTAGACGATGACGATCGGGACGGGGCAGGGATTCTCGACGCGCGGTGTGTAGTGGTACAGGACGAGCTTGTCCTCCTGGAATACGACTTCCTTGGGCGTTGGGGCCACGTCGATCTCACGCACGTCGGCGATGGAGTCGATGCCCCGCATGACCTTCTGGTTGAATTCGACCAGCTCTCTGACGGCCTCGTCAGGTTTGATCTGGATGGGAAACACCGGCGCCTCCTTCCTTGCGACGAGAGCTTCGCCCGGGGCCGCCGGCCTTCTTGGCCTGCTTGCCGGCGCGCTGCTCGGCGGCAGTGGCGGCGGCCAGCGCGTCCCGGGCCTCCGCAGCCGCGGCTGACGCTGCCGTCCATGCCTCACGCGCTTCGGCGGCCGCCGCCGCCGCCGTCTCCTCGCGCGTCGCCAGCTCCGCTTTGAGTTCCTTCATCTCCTTCTTGAGCGAACGCACCTCACGCCGCATCTGATGGATGCGGGCGTGCACCTGATCGACCTCCTTGCGGCCCGGCAGGCCTGCCATCTCCATCGCCTCATCGAGCAGTTCGGCCTGTCGCCGGCGGTACTCCATCATGCCGTTGACGTAGCGGCCCTGGAGGCGGGCGAAGCTGTCGCTGCCGAAGAGCGTGTAGTAGACCTCGTCGACGGTGTCGGACCAGAGGTCGAAGAGTTGACGCAGACTGGTCACCGTCTGCCCTTTGTCGCCCATCTCGACCAGCTTCGCGACAAGGGCCTCGACCGCGTGCAGGCCTTCGTTGGCGATCTCCGTCTGGAAGTCGAAGGCCGCACGGTTCATGTCGACCCACGCGTCGAAACCGCGCAGGAGCCGTTCTGAGCTCTCGCGGCTGTAGCCCACCATCGGCGCCGAGAGGAAGCGTCCGAACGAGAGCTCGTATGCGTCCAGGAAGCCGGCGTAGGTCTTGCCGAGGGCGGCGGGATCGCCTCGGCCTGCCTCCGTCAGATGCCGTGCCGCGTCGGTGTAGGCGCTGGCCCATGGACCGTAGAGGCGCTGGAGCTCCGCCGTGTAGAGACGCCACAGCTCAGCGACATCGCCCCCGGCGCTGGCCAGCGTCTGCGGCTGGAGCCACGAGAACTGGCCGCGCAGCATGTCCTGCTTCATCTGGTCGGCGAACCGCCGTAGCAGGTCCATCCAGTCCTTGTCCACATCCATCGCCGGAGCGACTGCCTTCATCATCCCGAGCGTCATCTCGGCGATGCTCAGGAAGACCTGCTCCCCCGAGATGAGGTTCTCTACGAGGTCACGCGCGGTGTCGGGCGAGCCGGACGACCAGTTTCTCGTAGATGTCCGCACGAGCTGCTGCCACTGCTGCATCCAGTCGATGGCCAGCTTGCCGGGTACGGCCGCGGCAGGCTGCGCCGCCGCGGCCCAATCGCGCCAGATCTTCGACTGGGCCTCCGTCCACGCCTGCGTCAGATTCTGCGTCTGCTCGACCCAGTCGCTCGGAGCGGATCCTCCGTCGCCCTGCCGATCCACGGGGCTCATGCGGGCTGCTTCTCCTCGCCGGGGGCTTCGTCGGGCGCCTTCTGCCCGGCAGCCTCCCCGGTGGACTGGAACCAGCCCCTGAGCCACTCACCCTGCGTCTCCATCGCCTTGCGGGAGAGCTCTTCCCAGCCCTCCATCGACTTGCGTGCGGCTGCCTGCCACTGATCGAACCACTCGGTGCCCGGGCCCTGGCCGGACTCCGCCATGGTGCCGGCAAGGCCGAACCACGCCTCCCACAGCGCGCGCTGCGCCTCGCCCCACGCGGTCATCATGCTGGTGGTCTGCTCGGCCCAGAGCTTGCTCATGTTCTTGACGTCGTCTTCTCTGCCCGGCCAAGACCCCGAGGCCGCTTCGCTGCTCGCCCACCGGCTCTCGGTTTCGACCATGGTGCGGACCAGTTCCTGCCAGGTGTCCATGGACTTCTGCATCGTCTCCTGCCAGCGCGCGACCCAGTCGTCCATGGGGTTCTCCTGCGGCTTGCCGAGAACGGAGGCGGCGTCCGCCCAGCCGTCCCACATCTTCTTCTGCATGTCCGACCAGGACTTCATCATCTCGAGGCTCTGTTCCATCCAGTCCATCGTCTCGCTCCTGTCTACTTTGCTCGTTCGTCGTCTTCGGCGCCGCCGCCCGGCGACGCCTTCCATGCGTCCAGCCAGTGGCGAGTCCACTCCGACTGCGCCGCCAGCGTCTGCTCGGTGAGGTTCTCCCAGGTGTCCAGCATCTCGCGCGCTTCCGCCTGTCCCCCCTCCGAGGCGAGGACCCGCCGCAGGCGGGACACGGTCTTCTCGGCGTCTTCCAGACGCCGCTTCAGCTCTTCGTATCGCCGGCTGAGATCGTCATAGCGGTACTGCGGCACGACGCCGAGCAGCCGCCACCAGTTCTCCAGCATTGCGTGGAAGTCCGTCACCTGGGCGGTCGACACCGTTCCCCCGCCCTGCCTGGCTTCCGGCAGCCACAGCTTCATCCACATTTCCAGTCCTGCAGGAGACATCGGGTTCTTTCCCAAAGCATCAAGCGCGCGCTGCGCGTCGTCGGCGCCGCGGACCGCGTCCGCCGTCATGCGCAGCCAAAGCTCCGTCAGTTTGGCGTCCATCAGATGCGCAAGCCTCCGTCGACCTCGATTGTCCGCCCCGAGACGTAGTCATTTTCGAGCGCGAAACGAACCGTATGGCTGATCTCGTCCATCGATGCCATGCGCCCCATCGGGATCTGCCTGATGATGCGCTCGCGGATATCTTCCCGGATTGCCTCCGTCATCTCCGTCGAAACATAGCCCGGGGCGATGGCGACGGCGCGAATGCCGTGCCGGGCGAGTTCCTTGGCCCACGTCACGGTCATCGCCGCGACGCCGGCTTTGGTCGCCGTGTAGTTCGTTTGGCCGATTTGGCCGCCGCGCGAGATGGATGAGATCGATACGATGGCGCCGCCGTTGCCCTGTCGCACCATGTGCGTCGCCGCCTCCCTGGCGCACAGAAAGACGCCGGTGAGGTTGACGTCGATCACGTGCTGCCAGGCCTCGAGCGACATCCGCTCGACTTGGCCCTCCTTGACCTTGACGAGGAGGGAGTCGCGCGTGATCCCCGCGTTGTTGATGATCGCGTCGACGCCGCCGTGGGTCGCCACGAACTCCGAGAAGAGCTGTTCGACTTCGTCCTCCCGGCTCACATCGGCCATCGCCGTCCAGATGTCGACGCCGCTCAGGTCGGCTTGGCTCCGCAGTTCCTCGAGACCCAACGAGTCCATGTCGCATGCGCCGACCTTGGCGCCGGCGGCGACCAGGTCGAGGACGAAGCGACGGCCCAATCCCCGCGCTCCTCCGGTGACGAGGACACGCGCCCCTTGCAATTGCATGAAGGATCCTCTCTGACGGGGACGACGACGAACCGCTCCGAACCATTGTAGGCCGTGAGTAACGGCGTCCGTCGTGCGAGGAAACGCCGCTGCGGCACGTCGGTGGTAGAGTCTTGAGATTGACCGTCGGCCGCTGTGGCGCGGCCGGCGGGCGTTCGGGAGCAAGCATGCGCAGGATAGCCCTTCTGGCGCTCTTCATCGTGACGGCGGGCGGGTTGGCCGCCGGATTGGCCTGCCTGCTGGCCGGCCCGGCGGCGGCCAAGGAGTTCGCCGTCAGGTCCGTGACGATCGATGCCGTCGTGCGTCCCAACGGCGACATGAGAGTCACCGAGACGCGCGTCCTTGACTTCTCGGGCGACTTCTCCTTCGTCTATTGGGACCTGAACACGCGCGGGTCGGACGGCATCGACGTGACCGCCGCGCGGGGACCGAACGCGGCCTCGAACGGCAGCATCCCGTACGAGCAAATCCCTGCGGGAGCGAATCGATCGCCCGGCACGTACTGGTTCTCTGATAACGGCGACACGATCCGGGTGCAGCTCAACTTCAGTGTCGCCGACACCTCGGCGAGCTTCAGCATCGACTACGTCGCTCGGGGCGCCGCCAAGCGCTGGGCCGACACGAGCGAGGTGTACTGGCAGTTCGTCGGCGACGAAGCGCAGATCGAGAGCGAGGACGTGAAGGTGACGGTGCACCTGCCGGATGGCGTTGCCCGGGAGCAGGTGCAGGCTTGGGCTCACGGCCCTCTGTGGGGCGAGGTGACGATCGCTCCCGACGCGACGGTCGTCATGGCCGTGAGCCCTCTGCCGGCAGCCACGTTCGTCGAAGGCCGCATCCTGTTCCCCGCGGCGGCCCTGCCCGGCGCGCCGCAGGCGGGAGGCGCACGCAAGCAGACGGTTCTGGACGAGGAACAGCAACGTGCCGACGAGGCCAACCGCGAACGCCGGGAGGCCCGCATTCGAGTGATCCTGTGGGGCATCCTCGGCTTCGGAGTGCCGTTGCTGGCGCTGATCGTCGTGCTCTGGCTCTACGTCAGGCACGGGCGCGAGCCCAGGACTCAGTTTCAGGCGGAGTATCTCAGAGATGTTCCGGAGCCGGATCTGCCGCCGGCCCTTGCGAGCTTCATCTGGCACATGGGCGGGCTGCGGCGCGACGATGTCGTCGCCACGCTGCTCGACCTCGTCAATCGCAAGATCATCGACCTCGAGCGGGTCACAGTGCGCGAGCGGAAGCTGTTCGGCGAGGATGAGACAGGGACCTACAAACTGACGCTTCGTGAGGAGCGGATGACGGCGCTGTCCCCCGAGGAGCGCGATCTCGTCACATTCCTCTTCTACGACATCGCCGGGAACGACACGCTGGTGCTGAGTGAACTCAAGGATCTGGCCAAGGACAAGCGCGAGGAATTCGCGAAGGGGTACGGCGAATGGCAGGAGGGGGTCAAGGAGGACGCCGGGAGGCGTGGCTACCTCGTCCCGCACGCGAATCGCATGGCGATCGTCGGCGCGGTGCTGTCATTTGGCGGAATCATCGCGTCGTTCGTGGCCATGATCGTTACCGGATGGTACTGGTTCCTCGTCGGGCTTCCGGTGTGCGTCGTCCTGCTCTTCGTCTCTCGAGCGATCAAGCGTCGATCGCCGGAGGCGGCCGAGCTGCACGCTCAGTACGCCGCACTCGAACGCTATCTCAAGGATTTCGGGCGCATGCAGGAGAAGCCGCCAGACGCGGTCGTGCTGTGGGAGCACTTCCTCGTCTACGCGGTCGTCTTCGGGATCGCGAACGAGGTCGTGAAGGCGATGGCGATGAAGGTGCCGGAGGTCGTTCACGATCCGGCCTTCGCGCCGGTCTACATGCTCTGGTTCGCCGCGCCCGGTGACGGTGGCGGCGGTGTGTCAGCCTTCAGCCAGCTGCACGACAGCTTCGGGGAGGCCGTCTCGATCGCCACTTCATCCTCGTCGTCCGGCGCCGGGGGCGGCGGCGGCTTCTCCGGGGGCGGCGGCGGGGGCGGCGGCGGGGGCGGCTTCGGCGCCGGCTGATGCACCCGGTTGAAGCGCGACGGCGCCGGCGCCTGCGTCGTCACACTCCCTTTCGGCCTACTCATGGCCGTGGGGGGGCATATGAGGGTGAACACCATGCTCTGGGGGTGATGCGATGAACCAGTTCGAGCGGATTCGCGGCTGCCTGTCCGAGGCGGATGCGCGATGGATACGCGAGGAGTGCGAGCACCTTCTCGGGGAAGACGAGGTCGTGGATTGTGTCTCTCGTCTCGACGACGACATCATCCTGTTCACGGAATGGCGTCTCCTGATCGTCGACAAGGATCGCCTGCGGGGCAAGAAGGTGGAGTACGTCTCGCTGCCCTATCACGCGATCGTGCGCTTCTCGGTGGAGGCTGTGGGAACCCTCGATCTCGACGCCGAGATGAGGATCTGGACTGCCGGCGCAATGGATCCGATCCGCATGCAGTTCGCTCGTGCGGTGAACGTCTACGGCTTTCAGGCGAAGCTGGCTCAGATGGTTGCGCACTCCCACAGGCACGCATAGAGCGCTGCTCCAGCTGCAGTGGCATTGGCCCGAGTCAGGCCGGGCGGCCGACGGCGGTCATGTAAACGACCCCTTCCTCCTCCGAATCGACGCCGAGGAGGTCGTCGGCTTCATCGTCGTAGATCGCCGCGATCTGGCAGCTGCCCAAGCCGAGGCCGACGGCGGCCAAGGCGACGTTCTGCGCGATGTGGCCGGCGTCGAGGCAGATGTAGCGGAAGGCGCGTTCGCCGTACTTCCAGCGACAACGCTCGAAGACGGCGGTCCAGACGAAGACGACCGCGGCATCGGCCAGGAACCGCTGGTCCAGTGCGGCCGAGGCTGTCTCGTCCCCGCGTTGCGCGCGCCGCAGGCGTTCGAGGCAGTTGCCGACGACGTTATGGTGATAGAGACCTGCATCCAGATGGTCGACGCGATGTACGTCGACGTATGTCTCGATGGGGTAGAGAGCGCCCGCGGAGGGCGCCGTTCGGAAGGCGATCCTGTCACGGACCGTCGACACGCCGGCCGCGGCCCACAGCAGCCGGGCGAGTTCCGAAAGCGTCAGGGGCTCGGGCGCGAAGCGCCGGACGGAACGGCGACGAGCCATCGAATCGAAGAGACCGGCGTCTGTGCCCTCGGCTGGAAGCGGGAGGCCGATGCGCTGGGCGGCCGGATACGACTTGTACGGCGCCGGCCGCGCCGCCCAGTCGAGGCGGTGGCCGCTGTGCTGTCCGCGGTGATGCCTGGTCTCCCGCCAGAAGCGGGCGCCTATGCCGTCGTCCACATCGCCTCTCCCGTCGGCGAATGGTCCGGGGCGAATCCGAACCGCGCCCCGCACACATGATACCGGGCCAGTGCGCGCGTGGGGCAGGTGCCTGAAGCGGCCCTGAAGCGACGAGGAGGCGGGAGGTCTTGGCCTCCCGCCTCCTCGTCCAGTCGCTTCGGCAGGCTCAGTACGGGAACTGCACGCCCAGCTCGGCGAGCTCGGCCTTGGCGGCCTCGTACATGTCCTGGTACCAGCTCTGGGGCCGGATCTTCATCACCTCGTAGCACTCTTGGAACGGCTTGCCGATGGGAGCATCCGCGATCTGATCCTCGTACGTCTTGAGCAGTCTGTCGACAATCTCGGACGCCTGGCTGCGAGTCATCCCCTGCCGGGCGACGGCGTGGCCGACTTCGCAGGCGAGACGGGCCTCGAGCGGCGTGGCGTAGTTGCGGTGCTTGTTGTGGCGCGGCGCGGCCGTCCACAGGTCGCCGCCCGACACGACGCTCGCGATCGCGTGTGCGGCCGCCTCGCGGAAGAGCATGTCGGTGCCTGGTCCGGCGTTAAAGAAGCCGTTGCTCGTCGACAGGATGCGGCTGTTGCGCGCCATGGCCTGGTGCACCATGCTGACCAGCCACAGCATCTCGCGACCGCTGTTGGACGTGTGCTGGATGTGGAACGGGAAGCTGTTGTTGAAGTTGTGCTGATAGACCGTGAGGCCCACGAGGTGGTGCGCGACCTCGAGCACGGCCGTACCTTCGGCGCCGCCGGCGTAGCCGCCGTAGATCGCGCCGGTGAGGCAGCCGATGGCGCAGCCGAACTGCTTGCAGTGCGCCACCTTGTTGAGCAGTTCGTTGTCGGTCTTCATCTCGGTGACGACGCCGATCAGGCGTCCGTCGCTCGGCCGCACACCCCACTGCTCGTTGCTCACCGCGACCTGACCGGTGTCAGACTGCGCCGTGCCGACGGCGACGAGGAAGAGGCCGGGTCGGCCGACGAGCTTGGCGGCATTGCGCAGCAGCATCGCGTGCTGCATGACGCCGGCCATCTCGGACGGGGTGCCAGAGGTGATGTTCCTGCCGATGCTCTCCTCGAGAATCGGGCCGCAGACGCCGTCGGCCAGGGGCTCCTGGACGTAGGCCATCGACGCCTGCAGGAAAATGCTCTCGTCGTAGGTGATGTCCGGGCTGAAGATGCAGAAGGGCGGCCGCTCGTCTTCGATTTTCCGGGGCCGCCAGAACCGCGTCTCGTGCCCGGCGCCGACCATGTGCTGTTCCGGCGCCAGGTACAGGGCCTCGTTCAGCTCGGCTTCGCTGATGAGGATACGCCGGTGCGTGTCCACGTTGTGGACACCGACGGCGAGGAAGAACTCGACGGCCGCCTGCCATACCCGATCAGCCAGGTCGTCGTCGGCCGGCACGGCCGTGCGGGGATCGAACTTGATCTCGTACTTGCGCACGACCTCCTTCATCTTCGGAAGGAAGATGTCGTAGAGGAACTCGTCGTCCTCGCAGTACGGGCCCTCGGCGGCCCGCTCCATGATCTCCCACATCTTGAGGTGCGGCATCGTCAGCTCCCCGCGGTCGCGGCCTTGTCGGCCATCGCCTTCTCCAGAACCTTCACCGCCGTGCCGGCGTCCTCGCCCCAGCTGTCGGCGCCGGCTTCAGCGACCCATTCGGGCGTGACGGGGGCGCCGCCCAAAATGACGTGGTACTTGTCTCGCAGGCCCTTTGCCACCAGGATGTCGACCAGTTCCTTCTGGGCGGGCATCGTGGTGGTCATGAGGGCGGAGGCGCCGATCACGTCGGCGCGCAGCTCCTCGGCGCGCTTCACGAAGTCGAGCGCGTTCACGTCGCGGCCGAGGTCGTGGACATCGAAGCCGGCGGCGCGCAGCATGGTGATGGCGATGTCCTTGCCGATCTCGTGCACGTCGCCCTTCACCGTGCCGATGACGATGGTCCCGCGCCGAACGGTCGCCTCAGAGGACTCGAGCAGGCGCGGCTGGAGCACGTCCATGGCGGACTGCATGGCGCGCGCGGCGAGCATGAGCTCCGGGAGGAAGATATCGCCGGTCCCGAACTGGTCGCCGACCTCGCGCATGCCGGCACTCAGCCTGTCGACCATGCCTTTGACATCCGTGCCTTCGTCGAGCGCCGAGCGCGCCAGCTCGCCGGCTCGCCCCGCGTCGCCGTCCTGGACTGCCAGGACGAGGTCGTCAAGCGTACTCATCGAACGTCCCCCTCTCCTATCGATACGCCCCAGGGCGTCGTGTTGTGCCCATCATATGGGTTTGGGGTGCGATCACGCTTGCGGCCCCGCCGGGAAATCGCGGGAGAGGACCGACGGAACTGGCGCCCGTTGCCGGCAGTGCTGGCGGCTTCAGGCGCGAACCGCGACCAGCGACACGCCCAGTGCCTCTTCCTCCTCGCGGATTCTCCGCAGCTGCGCGTCGTTCGTGGGCGCGGGTTCGACATGCGGCATGAGCCCCAATTCATCGCTGGTCTTGCGCAGGCGCTCCTCGCGTTCGGGCGGGAGAGACCTGCAGCTGAAGGCGACGATTGTGAGCCCGAGCGCCTGCTCAAGCGATCGGATGCGGCGCAGATTCTCGTCGCTCAGGTTCCGGGCTATGTCGCAGAGCATCTCATCCTCCCCTCGTCGCACGTGTCGGCGCACAGTCTACTGACCGCGAACGCTGTGTGCCGCCCGCTGCCATACACTAACGCGGATGAGCCGCACGCCCGCGTCAGGAGACGATCAGGACGGCCGCCGCGCCGCAGGCTCGGCGGCCGCTCTCGTCGTCCTCCTCGCGGTGTCCTTCCAGCTCGGCTCGGCGCTGGCCGTCAAGGTCATCCATTCGGTCGGCGTGATCGAGGCGACGTGGCTGCGTCAAGCCTTCGCCGTCGTCCTCCTCGGGGGCATCTGGCTCGTGCTCGGCCGCGGCCGGTTCATGATGCCGCCCAAGGGCCACCGGGTCCCTCTTGTCGCGCTCTCGCTCTCGCTGCTGGGCATGAATCTCGCCTTCTACGGAGCGATCAGCCACGCTCCCGTCGGCATTGTGGTCGCCATCGAGTTCCTCGGCCCGCTGGGCGTGGCCGTGGCGGGCACGCGGCGGCGGGTGGACTGGCTCTGGATACTCTTCGCCGGCGCGGGCGTCGCCCTGATCGCCGGCCCGATGAGCGCCACGAGCATGCTCGGTCTTGCGTTGGCGTTCGTCTCGGGAGCCTTCTGGGCCATCTACCTGCTGCTGGCCAAACACGCCGTGACCGGGCTTGACCCCTTCACCGTCACCACGCTGATGATTGCCGGCACGGCAGTGATGCTGACGCCTGCGTTCCTCGTCAGCGGGGTCAAGATCAGCGGCTACGGCCAGGCGATCGTTCTCGCGGCCGTCGTCGCGCTGGTGTCGTCGGCGCTCCCGTACTTTCTCGAGCTCGTGGCCTTGCGACGCGTGCGGGCGGCCACGTACGGCGTCCTGCTCAGTATCGAGCCGGCGGTTGCCGCGGTGGCCGGCTTCATCGTCCTGGGACAGGTGCTGACTCCCCTCGAGATCGGGGGCATAGCCGCCATCGTCGCCGCCGCGGCGGGGGCCAGCTGGACGAGTGGCTCGGGGACGGCGGGAGTCGACGTTCCAGCCATCTGAGCGTCGGCTCGTGTCCACTGATGCGAGCAGCGGCCTCGGATTTGTTTGCAGGCGAATGATTAGCCTGCTATCGTCCATCCATGCAGCCGAACGACGAACCCGCGCAGGCCACAGACGCAAAGGCGTGCGGACCAGGTCTCCACTCCCTCGAGCTCGAGGGAGTGGCCGATCTGCCGGCACGCGTCTTTCACGCCTTCCTCCAGACCGTGCGTCTCCACCGCCAGCTCATGACGGCCACCATGGCGGAGCACGGCGCTCATCCGGGGCAGGCCATCTGCCTGCGCATGCTGGAGGGCAGCGACGGCATCACGCAGCGCGACCTGGCGGACGCGTTGCATCTGGCCCGCCCGACTGTCTCCAAGATGCTGCGGGGTATGGAGCAGGCCGGCCTGATCGATCGCCTGCCCGACGAACGCGACCAGCGGCTCACCCGCGTCTTCCTCACCGATCACGGCCGCGACCTCGCGGCTCAGTTGCGGGTCGTCGCCGCGGGCCACATCAACGAGACGATCGGGAGCCTGCCCGACGCCGACCTCGAGCAACTGGCTCGCCTGCTCAACGATCTCGCGACGAGGATCTCGGAGGTGCTTGAGAAGCATGAGGCGGAGCGCATGCCGGCCGCAGACGGGGCCGAGCAGTGATCCGCCTGCTGACTCAGCGGCTCAGGCCCTACTGGACGCAGATCAGCCTCGTCCTCGTCCTCGTGCTCGCACAGTCCTTCGCCAACCTGTATCTGCCGACGCTCAACGCCGACATCATCAACAACGGCGTCGTCACGGGCGACACGGATTACATCGTCCGGACGGGCGCCGTCATGCTCGGCGTCACGCTGGCATTCGTGATCGTGGCCATCGTTGCGGTCTACTGGAGCGCCAGGATATCTATGGGGTTCGGGCGTGACGTGCGCGGTCTCCTGTTCCGGCGCGTTCAGAGCTTCTCGCAGGCCGACATCAATCAATTCGGAGCCCCCTCGCTGATCACGCGCACGACCAATGACGTCCAGCAGGTGCAGATGGTCGTGCTGATGATGCTGAACCTGGTGATCGCGGCGCCCATGATGGCCATCGGCGGGCTCATCATGGCCCTGCGGCTGAACGTGCCGCTGTCCTTCGTGATCGTCGTCGCCATTCCCGTGATGGGGGTGTTCATCGCGCTCGTGTTGCGGACCGCGCTTCCGCTCTTCAAGTCGATGCAGGTCAAGATCGACCGAGTCAACCAGGTCACGCGCGAGGTGCTCAGCGGCGTGCGCGTGATCCGCGCCTTCAATCGCATGGGCTACGAAGAGCAGCGATTCGACAGGGCGAACGCCGACCTCACCGACACGACCCTCAAGGTCAATCGCCTCTTCGCGCTGATGATGCCGACCCTTACGGCCATCCTCAATCTCTCGACCGTCGCGATCATGTGGTTCGGCAGCATTCAAGTCGCCGAGCACGGCATGCCGATCGGCGACCTCACCGCCTTTCTCCCGTACATCATCCAGATCCTGCTGGCTGTTCCCATGGCCACCATCCTGTTCGTCCTGGTCCCGCGCGCCGCCGCGTCCTCAGAGCGTATCCAGGCGGTCCTTGAGACGCATCCGACGATCATCGATGAGCAGGCGCCGATGACCGGGGTTCCGGCACAGGGACACATTGAGTTCCGCGAGGCGGAGTTTCGCTACCCTGGCGCCGAAGCGCCCGTCCTCTGCGACATCAGCTTCACGGCTCGCCGTACTACCCGGGACGTTGGTTATGACCAGGGT
>CAZHMG010000013.1:0-42672 GCA_964533575.1 uncultured Thermoleophilia bacterium
CCCCCCTTGATCTTGAGCACTTCGGGCATCTGCGCCGCATGAGGATGCTCCGAGCCGGCGTAGATCTTGAGCTTGCGGAGCTGAGCGCGGCCCAGCTTGTTGTGCGGCAGCATACCGCGCACGGCATGACGCAGGACCTCTTCCGGGCGGCGAGCCAGGAGAGAGGCGTACGATTCGGCCTTGATGCCGCCCGGGTAGCCCGTGTGATGGTAGTAGATCTTCTGCACGGGCTTGTCCCCGGTCACGACGATCTTGTCAGCGTTGATGATGACAACGAAATCGCCGGTGTCGATGTTCGGTGTGTACGTGACCTTACGCTTGCCACGCAGGCAGTCGGCGACGACGGTGGCGAGGCGGCCGAGAGTGTGGCCCTTCGCATCGACGATGTACCACTTCTTTTCGATAGTGGATGGTTTGGCGACGTAAGTCTTCATACGCTCACTCGTTTCGATGACAGAGCGCGCGCCGCACAGCGGACGCGCGAAGGGGAACTATAGCCAATCGCCTGAGCTGATGCAAACAGAGGCGGCGTCTGGCGGTCAGCCACGCTGCGGACGCAGAATCACAGCGCTGCCGGGCAGGAGGCCGAGCTCGCCAGCAGCAGATCCCCCGTTGACGGCGATCGCCGCCTGCCCGTTTGAGTCGGAATAGACGACGAGGTCGCCCTCCCGCACGTCCGTGAAGGTGGCGCCGATGTGGGCGCGCATGCTTCGGCCGGCATGCTCGACTTCGAGCGCAGCCGGCAGCTGGACGAGGCACCCCCCTTCCAGACTGAGCGCGGCGTTGCCGAAGACGTCAACCTGAACGACCACGGCGGCGACGGAGTCGTCCTGCCATGCTGGCGCGGATAAGGAGAGCCGGACGAGGCCGCCGGAATCCACCCTGTCGCCGGCCTCGTCCAGGTCCAGACCGGCGGCCAGCCGCGCCGCCACGGGAGCGAAGATGTCGCGGCCGTGAAACGTACGGCTCGCCGGCTTCAGCCACAGCTCGCAGTTCGTGAGAGCCACCCCCTCGGCCACTCCGCCGGCCTCGTCAACGGCCAACATGAGAAGGCCGTTGTCGGGTCCGACGAAAAGGCGGCCGTCCACGCTGCGCAGCGCCAAGGGCCGCCTTTCGCCGCCGACTCCCGGATCGACGACGGCAAGATGCACGGCCGTGTCCGGCGTGAACGGGAGGACATTCCTCAGCATGACCGCGCCCGCATGAACGTCCTGCCGTGCGATCCCGTGCGTGATGTCGATGACTGGGACGGCCGGAGCGATGCGTGCGATGACAGCTCGGCACACACCGGCAAACTCGTCGACAAGCCCATAGTCAGACGAGAAGCAGATGGTGCGCACGTCGCTACCGATCGCTGCCGGACGTGCGGCCCTGAGAGGACGTCGCGCATTCCCCGCCGAGGTCGAGCAGCTTCTCGACGGCGTGGGGCAAAGCGGGTGCAATCATGGCGAACTGTTCGCGACACGCCCTCGGACTGCCCGGCATGTTGACGATCAGCGTTCGGGCGCGCAGTCCGCTCGTTGCCCGTGACAGCATGGCGTGCGGAGTCGCGGCGAGGGACCCTGCCCGCATCGCCTCTGCGAAGCCGGGCGCCAAGCGGTCCAGCACCGCGAGGGTCGCTTCCGGCGTGACGTCCCGGCTGGTCATGCCCGTCCCGCCCGTGGTCAGGATGAGATTGACACCGCCGCCATCGGACCAGCTGCGAAGCGCCAACGCGATCTCGTCCTGCTCATCTGGGACGATGGCGCGCGCCACCGCAGCGACGCCGAGTTCATGCAGCGCAACCTCGAGTACAGCGCCGCTTTCGTCCGCCCGCTCGCCTCGCGCGCCCTTGTCGCTGACGGTGAGCACCCCTGCGCGGATCAGGCTGAAACGATCAACGACGATGTCGTCGCCCGGTTTAACCTCGCCGCTTTGCACAACCTGGGCGAACACGCCCTCGCGAGGCATCACACAGTCTCCGACCTGCGCGTAGATGGCGCAGCGATCGTGACACTCCTTGCCGATCTGCGTGATGACGACGAGCGCGTGGCCGATGCGCAGGCGAGCGCCTACCGGGAGCCGCTGGACGACGATCCCTTCCGTCGTGATGTTCTCGCCAAACGAGCCGGGTGCGACATCGGCGCCACGAGCGCGCATCGTCTCGACGCTCTCGTCTCCCAGCAGACTGACTTGGCGATGCCACGGACCAGCGTGCGCATCACCCGCGATACCATGCCCAGCGACGAACGCGACACTGGCGCGCGGCTCCTTTGCCACGCCCTTCTCAACCGCAACGTTGACCGAAACGACGCGGCCGTCAGGTGACGGTCTCATAGCCCTTCGTCCTCCCGCGTCGGCGCAGGTCTTTCCCCGCTGCGAATCCACTCGCCGCTGCGCCCGCCGAGCTTCTCGAGCAGTCGAACGGTGGTGATCTCCATGCCTCTGTCGATGGCCTTGCACATGTCGTAGACGGTCAGGGCCGCGGCGGCGGCAGCGACGAGGGCCTCCATCTCCACCCCGGTCCGGTCTGCCGCTCTGGCTTCGGCCACGATTCGTATGCCGGGGAGGACAGCGTCGGCCGTCATCTCGATCGTGACCGACGTCAGCGCGACATGATGGCAGAGCGGGATCAGCTCCGCGGTGCGCTTCGCGGCCATGATGCCGGCCATACGGGCAGCGGCGACAACGTCGCCCTTCGGCAGCGACTGGTCGCGAATAGCGGCCAGCGTGGCAGCCGCCATCCGGACGCTCGCCTCGGCTCTGGCCGACCGTTGTGTGACCGGCTTCTCGCCGACATCGACCATGCGTGCGCGACCCAGCGCGTCGATGTGCGTCAGGTCGTTCATGCGCTCATCCTGCTTCTATCGCTCATCCGCCTATCTCCGACATGGCTCGCTCGTTGGCGCGCGGCTCTCGGCAGCGATCGAAGCGCTTGTGAGCGACGGCCGCCTCGATGATCCCGCGCAACTCCTCCTGCCGGGCAACGAACGGGCGGACGTTCACCTCTTCGCCTGAGAACAGGCACGTGCGCAGTCGTCCGTCAGCTGTGAGGCGCAGCCGGGTGCAGCTGCCGCAGAAGTGATCTGACACACCTGCCACAAAGCCGATGCTGCCTGCTGCCCCCGGCGCCCGCCAGTAGATCGCCGGCCCGTGACCATACGGCCCGCGATCAGGCGCCAGCGCATGTGTCGTCCTGAGCCGCTGCAGAACGACCGGGGCGGGTACCAGCTGGAGCCCGTCCGCGTGCCCCCCGAGTCGCCGGTCCAGCGGCATGAACTCGATGAAACGGACGTGGACCTCCTGCTTCCGGGTGAGGTTGACGAAGAAGTCCAGCTCCTCCTCGATACCTTGAAGGAGGAGCACGTTCAGCTTGACCGGCCGAAACCCCGCGGCCATGGCGCTCTCGAGACCGGCAAGAGCGTCATCGAGGCGCCCGCCGCGCGTTATCTGCGCATAGCGGCGGGGGTCCAGGCTGTCGAGGCTGATGTTCACGCGCTTCAGCCCCTGGTCACGCAGCTCCGGCGCGTACTGTGGCAGGAGAAGGCCGTTCGTCGTGAGGGAGATGTCCCGGATCCCCTTCGTTCCGGCGAGCATGCCCACCAGACCCGCGCAATCACGCCGCACGAGGGGCTCGCCCCCGGTGACGCGAACCTTGCTGACGCCACAGGCCGCGGCCGCCCGGGCGATGGCGGCGAGCTCCTCGTAGCTCAGAATCTCGTCATGAGACCGTGGGGGCACGCCCTGCGGTGGCATGCAGTAGCTGCAGCGCAGATTACAGCGATCAGTGATCGACAGGCGCAAATAGTCGACCTTCATCGCGCCGGCATCCCATTCGCCGTCTTGATGACGGATCCAGCATTCCTCACCGAACTATTCTTGGCACCGTGGGAGGATGGCGCGATGACCAGCATGTTCTCCATGACCCGTCGACTTTCCGCAGGCTGCCGGACAATCGTGTCCGGAGTCGACCCGCCGCCTCTTCTCTTGGGAGAATGACAGTCTGCCCGATTGTATCAAGCCGGCGATGAGGCACGAACGAAAGAGGGGCGGCGGGCCCGAAGACCCGCCGCCCCAAGAGTGTGGCGCGGCGCGCAAACGCACCGCGTGCGGGACGCTTAGCGCGCCGCACCTCCTAAGCTACTCACGTGTCGCAAACCTCCTTTCGTCGAGGCTCCCGATCGTACTGACCAGCCCACACGCGGCTGGCGCTCCGACCGCCTGCCCGCCTGAGCCGTGACTCTCTCCCAGCTCCCACGGGCAGACGTCCAGAGGTCGATCGGTTCTCCCTGATGATCCCTCACTCTGCGGCGAACTTCAAGCGTGTAATCAACGGTGCCCCGCTTCCCCCATTTTCTATCGTCGCGAAACCGGCGGACGAATGAATCGACGACAGTCGCTTGCACGATGAAAGCTGATGTGGTGGATCGAGGACGTGCCCGAGGTGACGAGCGGAGCGAACCGAACGAGCTAGACGCGGACGACCTGCGCGAGCGTCGTCAGAAGCAGCCGAGCTGGCAGTCGCTGATCTTGATCTGCAACTCGTTGCATACCCGACCCACGACAGCCGGCGGAACGTCAAGGTCGTGGGCGATTCTGAATGCATCCGAGCAGCTCAGGCGCCTGTCGTCGCCCGTCCGAGCCTTCAGTGTCTCGATGAGCCGGGGAATGTTGCCGGAGGTCATGTCCGAGAGTCTACCACAGGCTCCGGGCGCGGCCGGATGAGCTTGGCAAAGATGTAGACGGCGCCGTAGACGAACAGGAACAGCAAAGCGAAGAGCAACGTGAAGCCGAGGAGCTGGGGCTGAGCCGCAGGGTCGGTCACAGCGCCGTAGAGGTCGACCGCGAGGGGTCGCGGCCGTCGGAGCAGATCCCAGCTGTTCCAGCGGAGAAAGCGGCCAAGGTAGATGCCGAAACTCCCGAGGGCGGCTGCCGCGACGACGAAGAGCCAGCCGACAGCTGTGCCCGCCGATCGGCTGACCAGATCCTGCATGAGATAGAGAGAGACGACACCCAGCATCAGACCCGTCCACGCGAACCAGAACAGCATGAGGACGTCGTACCAGCCCGGCACGTTGTCCCCCATACTCCCCAAATGGAGGAAGTCCGTGAGGATGTATGGCGCGTTCGGGAAGAACAGGAGCCAGATCAAGGCGGCCAGAATGATCAGGATGGAGAGGATCGATCGATTGCCGCGCGCCAGGAGGTAGGCGAGCCCCGCGAACACGAACGGCACCCAGGCGAGCGCCAGGTTCCAGATCAGGAACCAGTAGTGCGCGGAGTGCGAGTAGACCATGCGCGCTCCCACGAGTCCGACGCACACGAGCGAGGCGGCCAGGAGGAGGCCCACGATCGCATACGCGAATCTCGGCCTCGTGTGGCTTGGCTGCTCCGGACGCTGCGAATCATGACCCATCCCCGGGCCGCGGTCTTCAGCCGCCTCCGAGTGGAGGGAAGAGAGAAAGTTCATCGCCACCGTTCAGAGACTGGTCGTCATGCGCGTGGATACCATTCACGAGGATGAGGCCGGCGGCATCCCGCGAAAGGCCGAGCCGGCGAAGCACGTCCTTCACCGAGCGTGCCTCGTCCAGCGAGAGGACCCGCTCGGCCTGCCGCTCGGCCGCGTGCCGCTCGAGGCCGGCGAAGAGCTTCACCCTGACGACGTCGTGCTGCGCGCCCATCTCTAGACTGTACCACTCATACAAGACGCCCAGTCTGCCGATATAGCGGCGGACAAGGGCGCGCAGGGGGGCATCATGAGTGACCAGGCCAGCACGTCTCACGTCCCCCGGACACCGCATGCGCTTCCGGGGGACCAGCTGCTGCACAAGGTCGAAGACGAACTCGTCGGTGACATCGACGGCGCAATCGACCGGCTGACTTTCGTCCACAGCGATGACACCCTGCGGGAGCACCTCGAGGTGATGCGCACCCTGCTTCGGGCGCAGGTGCGAGCGTATTTGGAGCATCTGGTCGCGCGTAAGGCGATCCTCACGCCTCACACGTCTGTCATGTATGCCGAATCCGTGGGCGCTCCGGGCGTCGTTGCGACCACACTGCACAGTCTGCTGGACGCCGGCTCCCTCACTCGCGAGCAGGCCATGCGCCTCATGCAGCTCGTGACGGATCGCCGAACGCTGCTCATCATAGGGGAGCGACGCACGGGGAAGTCGACGCTGCTCAATGCCTTGTTCGAGCTCGTGAGCTTGGATGAGCGCATGGTGGCCATCGAGCATGGCCGAGAATTGCCTGCGCTCAAGGACAGATCGTTCTGCCTTCGACTGGGCTCGAACGACGCCGCAGACCTTCCGGCGCTGTTCCTCAAGGCGCGGCGCATGGAAGCGACCCGGCTCGTCATCGACGACCTCCGCTCTGGCGAGATGGCGGAGTTCTTCACCCTCCTCACGGACTCCCCGCGGTGCGGCGGAATGGGCTCGCTGCGGGCGGGGACGGCCGAAGACGCATTGCAGTTGGTCATGGATGGGCTCGATGGACGAGCTCAGAAGGTCCGCGAGCTCGTGGGCCAGGTCAGACCCGTCTTCCTGCTGATGACGAGGGATCACGGCGAGCTGCCACGACTCGAGGCGATCTGGAGCGCCGAGGCTGAGAGCGGCGATCTGCTCATGTTGCGCCCCATCGAGACCACGCCGCCTCCCGGACACGGACTTCTCGCGGAAGTGTGACGAGAGCGGAGCCGGTAGGGGATCATGACCTGACAAGCGACAGGACGGACCCGATGATGGGAGCTCGTCCGCTGCCGTCTTTGCGCCGCGTCATCTTGCTGTAACCGTACTTCGTCTCTCGCGTCATCCTCCTCACCTTCCCCGCCGCGCTACGATTTGTTTGCGGCGCCAAGGCTGGTATATAGTGCCCTTTCGGCCGCCGCACGGCGGCTTTTCACCCCTGCTCCAGCACCTTAGGCTGGGGCCGCGCAGACCACAGGAGGTGATCGCGATCAACAAGTATGAGCTCATGCTCATCGTCAACCCGAACGCGGACGAGGAGCGGCAGAAGGAGATCGTCGAGCGTCTTCGCGCCACTGTCGAAGGCGGTGGCGGCCGCATCGTCGGGATCGACGAGCAAGGCAAGAAGAAGATGCAGTACGAGATCAAGAAGCAGCCGGAGGGCGTCTATACCGTCCTCACGTTCACGGCCGAGCCGGCCACCCTCTCCGAGGTCGAGCGCGTTCTGGGCATCACGGACGAGGTCTTGCGCGTCATGACGATCCGGCTGAAGTCGTAGCGTCTCAGCGAGCGAAGGGAGTCACCAGTGGCCGGTTCCATCAACAGAGTCGTGCTCGTCGGCAATCTCACTCGTGACCCCGAGCTGCGCGCCACGCCGGGCGGCACGTCAGTGTGCAGCATGCGCGTGGCCGTCAACGACCGCGTCAAGGATCCCAACACCGGCGAGTGGAGCGACAAGCCCAACTACTTCAACGTCAGTGTCTTCGGAGCCCAAGCCGAGCGATACGCGCAGTGGCTGACCAAGGGCCGCCAGATAGCGATCGATGGTCGCCTGCGCTGGCGTGAGTGGCAGACGCAGGAGGGCCAGAAGCGCGAGGCCGTGGAGATCGTGGCCGACAACGTCCAGTTCATCGGCCCTCGCGAGAGCGGAGAAAGCGGATACGGAACGAATGCCGGCTTCAGCGCTCCCGGCGCATCCGGCGGCGCACCGTTCGGCAGGGGCAGCGAGCCGCCGAAGAGCGACTTCGCCGAAGCGGCAGACGACGACATACCGTTCTGAGCAGTCAGTGACGGCGCTCCATGAGCGCCGCAAGGAGAACACACGAATGCCGAGTGCCAGCACCAAGCCGCGGCGCGAGAACTTGAGCAAGGCCGCGGGACCCGGCCAGGATCGACGCCGTTCCTGCTCCTTCTGCAACGAGAAGGCGGAAGAAGTCGACTTCACAACCCTCGCGTCCCTGCGGCGAATGATCTCAGACAGGGGCAAGATTCGCTCGCGCCGCAGCACGGGAGCGTGCCGCCGTCATCAGAATCAGGTCGGAGTTGCGGTCAAGCGTGCTCGCGAGATGGCACTCCTTCCCTACGTCAACAGCTGAGGAGAGCTTCATGGATGTCATTCTGCTTCAGGACGTCGATACCCTCGGCGACAAAGGGGCCCTCGTTCATGTTGCGCGTGGTTATGCGCGCAACTACCTGATCCCGCGTAAGCTGGCCGAGGTGGCCACACCGGGCAAGATGGTCGAGTTCCAGCGGCGCGAGGAAGAGCGCAAGTCGCGCGATGCTCGTCTTGCCGCCCAGGCCGAGGAACACACCGAGACCCTGAACAAGACGGTACTCACGATCTCCGCGAAGGCCGGCGAAGGTGATCGTCTGTTCGGCTCGGTCACGGCCGGGGACGTCGCCGACGCCATCAAGGCGGCGCGTGGGTTCACGATCGACAAGCGCAAGGTCCAGCTCGAGGAGCCCATCAAGGAGACCGGCACGTTCTTGGTCGACGTCGAGGTGGGCGAAGGGTTCGTCGCTTCGGTCAAAGTGATCGTCTCCGCGGAATAGCCACCTGCGACATCATTCGTCCCGACGGGCGGGAGCGGCGGTGCCGCTCCCGCCCGTCGCGCTTCAGGTGCAGCGCTCGTCCCACCAAGCCGGTATCATGAACAAGTGAGTCCGCTGCCGTCGCGCGAATGGGGACTCCTTCGACCTCAGGGGAGGATACGTGGCCGTTGATCGCGGCAGTGGGCATTCGCCCATGTTGCCCCCGCATGACCTCGAGGCCGAGCAGTCGGTACTGGGCGCCATGCTCGTCAATCCCAACGCCATCGCCGCCGTCGCCGAGGTGCTGTCCGGCGAGGATTTCTACCGCGATACCCACCGCCTCATCTACCGCGCGGCGATCACCCTGTATGACCGGGGGCAGGAGGTCGACGTCGTCACCCTCAGCGCACAGCTCGAACGCGAGGGTGTGCTTGAGCGCGCCGGCGGTCGCGAGTTCGTCCACACGCTGGCGGAGTTCGTGCCGGCAGCGGCCAACGCCACCCACTATGCCGGCATCGTGCGCGAGCAGAGCGTGCTGCGGTCGTTCATACGAGTCGGTAACGAGATCGCGCAGCTCGGCTACGAGCACCCGGGAGACCTGCCCACACTGCTGGACCTCTGCGAACAGAAGGTCTTCGCCATCCAGCAGCAGCGCAGGGTCGCCGAGTTCCAGCACATCCGGGACGTGCTCGTGCGCAATTTCGAGTATCTCGACCAGATGGAGAAGGAGCACGGCGTCAGTGGCGTCGCCACAGGCTTCGAGGGCATCGACCGCCTGACAGGCGGCTTTCAGAAGGCGAACCTCATCGTGCTCGCGGCGCGTCCGGGGATGGGAAAGACGTCCCTGGCGCTCAACATCGCCCAGAACGTTGCCGTACAGGGCCAGATGTCGGTGGCCATCTTCAGCCTCGAGATGAGCGCCCGCGAGCTCGGCGAGCGGATGATGTGCTCGTCCGCCCGGGTGAGCTCGCACCGCGTCCGAACCGGCGGTCTGTCCGGCGATGACTACGCGAAGCTCGTGCAGGCTGCCGGCGAGCTCGAGAAGGCAGACATCTACATCGACGACACCGCCGGCCTGAACATGTTCGAGCTGCGCGCCAAAGCCCGGCGTCTGCAGGCGAAGCAGCCCTTGGCGCTCGTCATCGTCGATTACCTCCAGCTTATGTCAGGCGACACTCGAGCGGAGAACCGGCAGCAGGAAGTCTCGAACATCTCCCGGTCGATGAAACAGCTCGCCCGGGAGCTCGAAGTCCCGGTGATCGCCGTTTCGCAGCTGAACCGGTCTCCTGAGGCGCGTGCCGACCGCGAGCCTCGGCTCGCGGATCTGCGCGAATCCGGCGCCATCGAACAGGACGCGGATATGGTGATGTTCAGCTACGAGGACCCCAGCGATCCATCCTCGAAGGGCGTCGTCAAGCTGAAGATCGCGAAGAACCGTAACGGGCCGACAGACACGGTCCGGCTCGGCTTTGTCAAGGACTACACCAAGTTTCGTACGCTCACACGAGATGACTTCGTCGACCTGGACGAGTAATCCGCTTGGTCCGTGGGTTGCGGGGGCTGCTCTCAGTCGCTTCACCGCAGACGTGGTCGATCCCGTCGCCCTTGTTCGCGCCCTCGGTCTGGACGGGGCCGCGCCGGTCGTACTGCTCGATTCGGCCGGCGGCTCCCCCGGGCTCGCCCGCCGGCACTACCTCGCTTGGGAACCGGTGTTTCGTCTGCGAGTGCGTCATGGCGTCGTCAGTGTCGTGCCGACAGGCAACGAAGCGGTCAGTAGTAGGGCGCGCGACGTCGCACGACGCGCCGTGGCCCTCCGCTCTCTGTCGCCATTCAAGGCGCTTCGCCAGGCAACGCTCCTGGCGGCCCTTTCCACAGAGACAGCGTCTGATTGCTCGTTCCCAGAAGGCGAAGCGTTGTTCGGCATGCTCGGTTACGATGCCGTCCGCTACTTGGAACGGCTGCCTGACACGACGAGCGATGATCTCGGCTTGCCAGACATCGACGTGTTCCTGCCCGGAAAGCTGCTCCGCCATGACATCACTTCCGGCGAGACCCTCTTTCTGGATCGAACGAGCGCGTCCGAAGGCGAGGCTCGGCAAGCGCGGGCCCGCATCGCCGCCGCGCTGGCACTCGTCACCGACCCTACGCCCGCGCCCTTGTTCGGCAACGATCTTCCCGTGTTTCGCTCCACCTTCACGCGTGGTGAGTACGAAGCCGCCGTGGAGCGCGTCCGCGAGTACGTCTTCGCAGGCGACATCTTCCAGGCCAACCTGTCACAGCGTCTCGATCTCTGCTATGCGCTGCCCAGCCTGGCTCTGTACGAGACGTTGCGCACGGTCAACCCCTCCCCCTTCGCCGGCTACTTGAATTTGGGCGAATACGAGCTGGTCTCTTCGTCGCCAGAGCGCCTGGTGTCACTCGGTACCGATGGCTGGGCCGAAACGAGGCCCATCGCAGGCACAAGGCCTCGCGGAGCACGGTGTCCCGAGGACGAGGAACTCGCACAGGAGCTCAACGTCGACCCGAAGGACAGGGCGGAGCACATTATGCTCGTTGACCTGGAGCGCAACGATCTCGGCAAGGTCTGCGAATACGGCACCGTGCGCGTATCGGAGCTGATGGTGAACGAGTACTATTCGCATGTCATCCACATCGTGAGCAACGTCCGCGGACGCCTTCACCCAGCCAGGGACGCGATTCATCTGACGCAGGCGATGTTCCCCGGCGGCACGATCACAGGATGTCCCAAAGTACGATGCATGGAGATCGTGGACGAGCTCGAGCCGGTTCGAAGAGGTCCTTACACGGGGTCATTCGGGTGGATTGCGGCGCGAACGCTCGACCTGAACATCATCATACGGACGCTCGTGCGCACTGGCGACCGTCTCTTCCTGCAGGTGGGCGGCGGCGTCGTCGCCGACTCGATACCGGAGCGCGAGTACCATGAGACGCTTCACAAGGCCACGGGCATGTTGCGGGCCGTGAGCGCTAGTGTAGGCGAACATAGGTCCTGAGGATGATCGAGGCTGGTGCGCGTTTCCGACACCAGGCTGTAGAGTAAGGCGCATGACTCTCCTCATGCTCAACGGCGTCATCAAGGAGGCTGACCAGGCCTTCCTGCCGGTCACCGATCGTGCTCTGACACACGGACTCGGCCTCTACGAAACGTTGAAGATGGTGGGCGGATACCCCGTCTTCTTCGATGAGCACATGGATCGTTTGGAAGGAGGCCTGACAGAACTGGGCCTCGAACACCCGTGCACGCGCGAGGAGATGGCCGACCAGATCTGCCATCTATCGATGGCCGGTGCGGTCCCGGACGGCGCGTGCCGCGTCCTGGTCACGGCCGGGCCCCCGGAGGGCATCCCGGCGCTGCTCATCCAGATGGAGGTGCGCGTCTTCCCTGCCCGCCCGCTGGACGTCATTTCGTACCGCGGCATCCGCGTTCGCGCGCAGCTCAAGGCGATGACGGTCATGCAGTCCTATTTGGCGCTGAGGGCAGCGAAGGCGGCTAATGTCGACGACGCAATCCTCGTCGATGAGAACGGTTACATTTTCGAGGGCTCCACGTCCAACATGTTTCTCGTGCGAGGCGGCGGTCTCGTGACGCCGCCGGCCGAAGGAGCGATCCTGCCCGGCGTCCTGCGCGCCAAGGTCGATCAGCTCGCCGGCGCGCATGGGATTCCCGTCGTCGAAGCCCTCGTACGGGTACCCGACTTGCGGCCCGAAGACGGCATGCTGCTCACCAGCAGTGTTCGCGGTATCGTGGCCGTGAGCAGCGTCGACGGTCGCCCCCTCCAGACCGACCTGCCCCTCCATGGGCAGCTGCGATCTCTCATCTCGGCTGCTGAGGCGACGAGCGTGCTCTCGTTCCGCCAGACGTATCGATAGTCAATTCCCCGGCGTCAGCGGGTTATCGTTGCGTCGCGGTGCGGAATGCTGAGGCCATGCGCCTCCGCCGGCTGATATGGGTGACCCTCCTCGCCGCCGGCTTGGCCCTGACTGGCTGCGGCAATGGAACGGACAGGGCATCGCCGACGTCGCCGTCAGCGTCGCCGTCAGCTTCCCCGCCTGCCTCGCTCTCCGTCGCACTGGAGCGAATGCCCGGAATGTTCTCGCAGCCGCTCTACCTCACCACTCCGCCTGACGACTCCTCGAGCCTCTTCGTGGTCGAGAAGTCGGGGCTGATTCGCATCATCAGAGACGACGCCGTACTCGACGAGCCCTTCCTCGATCTGACGGAGTCGGTGTCCAGGGGGGGCGAGCAAGGACTTCTCTCCCTCGCCTTCGCTCCCGATTTCGCAGACACACAGCGCTTCTTCGTCAACTTCACGGACGAGGACGGAACGACGAGGATTGTCGGCTACACCACGTCGGCTCAGAACCCCGATCGAGGCGACGTGAACAGCCGAACAGAGTTGCTCACGCTGTCACAGCCGTACAGCAATCACAATGGGGGACAGCTTCAGTTCGGCCCGGATGGCCGCCTGTACGTGGGCACAGGAGACGGAGGCGGCGGGGGCGACCCGGAGGGCCATGCTCAGAACCCGGACAGCCTGTTCGGCAAGATCCTGCGCTTCGACACCTCGATCGAGCCGGCCAAACCCGAGATCTACGCAATAGGCCTGCGCAACCCGTGGCGCTTCTCGTTCGATCGAGACACCGGCGCCCTGTGGATCAGCGACGTAGGGCAGAACGAGCGGGAGGAGGTCGATTACCTTCCGCCCGGGAACCGTGCCGGGGCCAATTTCGGCTGGAACGGCTACGAGGGCTCGAAACGCTTCAACGCCACCACGGCGCAGCGGCTCGAGAGCGACGAGCTCGTATGGCCGGTGGCCGAGTATGGACGAGACATGGGATCGACGATCATCGGGGGCTACGTCTATCGGGGGGCCGAGATTCCCGCACTGCACGGGATGTACCTGCACGCCGATTTCGCCAGCGGACGCGTCTGGGCCATGGATGGCCCTGAGTCAACGCCTGTCCCACTCTCCGGCGTAGACAGACAAGTCGAAAGCATCTCGTCGTTCGGAGAGGATGCCCGCGGCGAGCTCTACGTGGTGTCGCTCGAAGGACCGGTCTATCGGATCGTCTCTCGCTGAAGCCGACCGCCTCCGCCCTTGGTCCGGCGCAGATCCTTCAGCGCCGCCGGCCCTCCAAGAACCAGCTCGCATGACGGTGTGCGGCTTCCCGTGGCTTGCCCTCCAAGTAGCTGCGCTCCTCCAGATCCAGGACCTCGAATGCTCCAAAATCGTGCGTCAGCTCCTCAGCGGTGCAGAAATGCAGATACACCTCATTCACCCAGCTGCGCTGTTCACCAGACACGGGTCTGCCGACGGCATAGTGCTGGGGATCGCGCGGTGACAGTGTGCTCAGGAAGAGAAGGCCGCCGGGACGAGTGAGGGCGGTGAGGCCGGCGGCGAACTCCCGGCGCCCCATCGGGCCCAGCAGAGCGTACACCTGGCCGGCAAAGACGACGTCGTACCGCCCCTGCTGGTCTGGCCGGCCGCCGAACGACGCAGCGTCGCCGGTGATGTACTCGACAGGAAGAGCACCGCGGCGAGCGGCGCGAGCAGCCATGACGGCCGCGGGTGACGGATCGATGCCCACGACGGCGCACCCCAGTTCGTTGGCCAGATACCGGCTGTCGCGACCGTACCCGCAGCCGACGTCAAGCAGGGTGAATGAAGACTTGGAACCGAACGCGTCCTGCGATGGCCGGCGGAGTCGCGCGACGACGAGTCGCGCGAGCTCACTCGGCGCGTCGCCCCACGGGCGCTCGCCCGCGGCGTACAGACGATCCCAATGCAGGGCCGCCTGTGGCAGCGGCACGGACGGGCCGCGCCCGCCGCCAATCCCCCTCACACCTGCGTCAGACGTTGCCACGCCTCGCGGTACATGGCCGACGTCTTGGCGCTCACGTCGGCCGGTAATGCCGGCCCGGGCGCGGACTTGTCCCAGTCGAGCGTCTCGAGATAATCGCGCACGAACTGCTTGTCGTAGCTCGGCTGGCTCCGGCCCGCTTCATAGCCCTCGGCCGGCCAGAAGCGGGACGAATCAGGCGTGAGCACTTCGTCGATGAGGATGAGCTCGTCGTCGAGGATACCGAACTCGAACTTGGTGTCGGCGATGATGATGCCTCGCTCGAGCGCGTAGGCCGCGCCGAAGGAATACAGCTCGAGTGAGATGTCGCGTACGCGCTCGGCCAGGTCACGACCGATCAGATCGGCGGCCTTCTCGAAAGAGACGTTCTCGTCATGCGCCCCCTGTTCCGCCTTGGTGGACGGAGTGAACAGCGGCTCGGGAAGTCTGCTCGCCTCGACGAGCCCCTGAGGCAGGGGTATGCCGCACACCGCGCCCGTCCGCTCGTAGTCCTTGCGGCCCGAGCCGGTGAGATACCCGCGGACGATCGCCTCGATCGGCAGGGCCTTTGCCTCGTGCACAACGACGGATCGCCCGGCGAGGTGCTGGTGAGCCGGATCAGTGCTGAAGGGCTCGGGGTCAACAATGTGATTGGCGATGATTGGACTCGTCTTGTCGAACCAGAAATTCGCGATCTGGGTGAGCACGATGCCCTTGTCGGGTATCGGCGTGGGCAGCACGACGTCGAAGGCGGATAGCCGATCGCTCGTAACGATCAGGATCTCGTTCGGCGCGTACTCATACATGTCGCGGACCTTGCCGCGGCTGATGAGCTTCCAGTCCTTCTCGTTGGACTCGAACAGCACTCCCATTGGTGAATTCACCCTCCCCTTCGGCTCGCCGCGGGGGCGGCGAGCGTCATTCGATTGTGCGGTCGCCTCTGCGGAGTTGTCAGACGGCAGGCTGGTCGTGTTGCTCCGACGTACAGAAGGCGCACTTGCGGGCGGCCTTCGGGATGTCGCTGAGGCACTCGGGGCATTGCTTGCTCGTCGGCTCTTCCAGGGCCCTGCCCCGGGCCCGCCTCTCGGCGACCTTGTTCATCGGCACGACGATGAAGAAGTAGACCGCGATCGCGATCAGCAGGAACGCGATCAGCGCGTTGATGAACAGACCGTACGTGAATGCCGAATTGTTCACCGTGAAGGCAAGTGCGCTGAAGTCGGGCCTTCCGAAGATCGCGGCGATGAGCGGCGTGACGATATTGGCCACGAATGCGGTCACGACCGCGCCGAAGGCGGCGCCGATCACGACGGCCACGGCCAGATCGACGACATTGCCCCTCAGGATGAAGTCGCGGAATCCCTTCAGCATGGCCCCTCCCTACTTCCGTCCATTGCCGTCCCTGCGCTGTAACGCGACGGGCAGCCAGCGCTGCTGTCCGGATACTACCTCCACGAAGGCGGCCGGAGAAGCCGCATGCATCACTCGAGGGAGGCGTCTGCGACCAGTGTTCATGAGCCGTGGAGAGCGGCTGCAAGAAGCAGCCCAAGGCGCGGCGGGCGCATGCCCGCCGCGCCTTGGGCCGTACGTCACTTCGCCGCCGTGAGGTTCTCGGCCACGAAGTCCCAGTTCACGAGTTGCTCGAAGAACGTCTGCAGGTACACGGGGCGCAGATTCTGGTAGTCCAGGTAGTACGCGTGCTCCCAGACGTCGACGACGAGCAGCGGGGAGACGCCGTCGCCCGTCGGCTGCTCGGCGTTTGGTGTGCTGAGTACCTTCAGCTGGCCGCTGTCGTCGACCAGCCACGCCCAGCCACTCCCGAATCGCGTCGCGCCGGCAGTCCTCATCGCTTCGATCGCCTGCTCGACGCCACCGAACGCCTCGCTCATCCTCGCCGACAGTTCTTCGCCAGGCTGACCGCCGCCGCCCGGCTTCATGCAGCTCCAGAAGAATGTGTGATTCCACACCTGAGCGGCGTTGTTGAAGACGGCCTGCTTGTCCGGCTTGCCCTGCACGGCCGCTATGACGCCTTCGAGCGTCATCCCCTCCAGGTCTGAGCCCTCTATGAGTTTGTTGAGCGTGTCGACGTATGCCTTGTGATGCTTCCCGTGATGGAAGCTCAGAGTGCGCGCGGAGTAGTGAGGCTCAAGCGCCTCTTGCGGGTACGGGAGCGGCGGGAGTTCGAACGGCATGCTTCCTCCTTGTCAACTGTCGTCGGGCGAACCAGGCACAGGCAGATCGACTTCAATGGACCCGGCACGGACACGCACTCTGTGGATCTCGAGGTCGTTCATCCGGATCTTCCTCTCGAGCCGCTTCTCCAGCCTGCGGACTCGTTCGACCGGCTCCGGCAGTGGCGCGTTACCCGTGAAGTGATCGATGGGGAGGCTCAAGCTCTTGCCGGTGCGAATGTCGAACTGGGCGTAATGCAGCGGGCAGGTGAGCACCCACCCCAGCAGCGCACCCTGATCGAGCGGCGCGTTCTGATGCCCACATCGCCGGCTGACTGCGTAGAAGTTGCCCTGGTACTCGCAGAGGCACAACTCGTGCTTGCCGACCCGCGCGTACTTCATGCCTCCCGCAACCATGTCGTCCACGCTGGCGACTTCATGCCACATGGCAGGCCCTCACTCGTCGTCCGGTGCAAACTGGGACAAGCTGTCCGGATTCGCGACGTCAACGTGGACGAAGAGACCGCACCAGCAGCGCTTCATGGCGTCGAAGTGCTTGCGGTGAAACGGAATGCAGGGGCAGACGATGAGCATGTCCTGCGGGCGCTTGCCGGTCCGCAGTTGACAGGGGCAGAAGGGCGATCCGTGTTCGCGTTCGAGCGACACCTCATGATCAAGCAGGAACTCCGCCAGCTCCACGTCGGGCGTGAACTTGTACCCCATCGGCTCGATGATGCGCTGAAACAGATACCGCAAGGCAGCTTTGCGATCGGGTGTATCCAAGTCTTATGCCTCGCCTTGACCCTCTTCGCCCTTGATGGCCTCGGCGAACTTCTCCGGCTGGAAGCCGATGATCACTTCGCCGTTGATCACGGTCACCGGGAACCTGCGACCGCCGCTGACCCTCTCGACTTCCTGGGCCATGGCCTCCGACTCCTCGCGGTCCAGAGAATCTACGTTGACATGCTCATACGGGATCTTCTCATCGTCGAACCAGTTCTTGGTCTTCGCGCACCACCGGCATGTCTTGAGTGCGTAGATCATCACTTCATTCTCGGCCATGGTTATGCACCTTTCAGACTGACGTGGATCTTGCCGTCCTCAACCATTGTGTGGAACGTACGAATGCGGAGCTCGGGTGCGGTCACGAACCTCCCGTCACGTATGTCGAAGCGCCAATCGTGGCACGGGCAGGTGAGGATCGTGCCGCGCAGCCGTCCTGCCTCCAGAGGACAGCCCATGTGGTAACACCTATTGGCGACCGCATACAGGTCCCCGTCAACCCGGGCGAGAAGAACGCCGAGACCCTTGGGGTAGACGGCCAGCAAGACGCCATCCGGCAGGTCTCGCTCTGCGACAGTCGGGATCCACTCAGATGCGGCCACCCGTCCCATCCTTTCAATCGTCTGGCCCCATTCCAGCGACCAGCACAGTGACCCGCGGGGCGGAGCCTGTCTCGCCGGCGCCCGGGCCGGCGGGCGGCGTCCGCCTCCGCGGATCGCTTGCGAAGCTACCCGTGGGGACGTGACGACAAACGAAGCACAGCGCCCAACGTTGTCACGTCTTCAACGCGTCCCTTATCATCTCACACCGGATCCCTGATGCCCTGCGTCCCTGCGTTTCGACTCCCGGACTGACCATGAACCCTGCCTGCGACCATTTCGATGTCATCGTCGTCGGAGCCGGCCCTGCCGGCATCTTCGCCGCGCTCGAACTGGTTCGGCAGGACGGCCTGAGCGTCGCGGTCGTCGAACGCGGGCCGGACATAGACCACCGCAGCTGCCCCGCTCGAGAGACGGGGGTGTGCTGCGGCTGCTCCCCGTGCGACATCACGTGCGGCTGGGGCGGCGCGGGCGCATTCAGCGACGGCAAGCTGACGCTCGCCAGCGAGGTCGGTGGGTGGCTCGATGAGTTCATCCCCACGACCTCCCTCCGGGATCTGATTCGCTACGTGGATGGCATCTGGGTCGAGTTCGGGGCTCCGGCCGAGATCCACGGCGGCGGTCCGGGAACCGAGGAGATACGCGCGCTGGCCATGGCGCACGGCATGACGCTCGTCGACTCGCCCGTCCGCCACATGGGGACTGAGCATTCCTATCATGTGCTGACACGGCTGCGAGGCGAGCTGGACGAGCGTGTGACGGTGCGCACGGGCACGCGCTGCACCCGTATCCTGACGAACGAGCGCGCCGGCGGACGACTGCGAGCCGTCGGTGTCGGTCTCGCCGACGGCTCCCATCTGACGGCCGGCGCCGTCGTCGTTGCGCCGGGCCGCGAGGGCACGAGCTGGCTCGTCGGCGAATGCCGCCGGCTCGGCATCAGGTTGCAGGCCAATCCCGTCGATATCGGCGCGCGGGTGGAAGTGAATGCCGTTGTCATGGAGACCCTCACGAAGGCGCTCTACGAGAGCAAGCTGCTCTACACCACGCCGACGTTTCACGACTCCGTGCGGACCTTCTGCATGAATCCGTACGGGCGAGTCTCGATCGAGAACTACGGCGACGTCGTCACCGTCAACGGCCACTCCTATGCCGAGCACAAGACGGATCGCACCAATTTCGCCTTGCTCGTCTCGACACGCTTCACGGAGCCGTTCAACGAGCCGATCGCCTACGGAAAGAGCATCGCGCGTCTCGCGAATCTCTTGGGCGACCAGATCATCGTTCAGCGTCTCGGCGACCTGCGTGCGGGACGGCGAAGCACCAGCGAACGCCTCAGCCGCGGAGCGGTGCAACCTACGCTGGAGGGAGCGACCGCCGGCGACCTCGCCTTCGTGCTGCCATACCGGCATCTCCACGGCATCCTCGAGATGCTTGATGCTCTCGAGCATGTCGCGCCCGGCGTGAACGGTCCTGATACCCTACTGTACGGGGTCGAGGTCAAGTTCTATTCGGCTCGACCTGAACTGGATGCAGGCTTGCAGACGCCCATCCAGAACCTCTACGCGGTGGGCGACGGCGCCGGCATCACTCGAGGACTCATGCAGGCCTCGGTCGCCGGCGTGATCGCCGCTCGAAGTATCCTTAACGGCGGCCGGCCGGCCGTCTGACGCAGCAGCACGGGGCCGAGAGCCGCCGGGCGAAGAGGAGGAAGTGTGCCAGGGACCGTCGTGGTCGGCGCCCAGTGGGGCGACGAAGGCAAAGGCAAGATCACAGACCTTCTGGCCGAAAAGGCGGACGTCGTCGCCCGCTTCCAGGGGGGCAACAACGCCGGCCACACGATTGTCCGCGACGGTGAGGAGTTCAAGCTTCACCTCATCCCGTCCGGGATCCTGTATGCAGCCAAGACCTGCATCATCGGCAACGGCGTGGTCATCGATCCCCACATCCTCTTCGGGGAGCTCGAAGCCCTGCGCGCCCGGGGCATCAGCGGCGACAATCTGCGCATCAGCGGCAACGCACATCTGATCATGCCCTATCACCTGCTGCTCGACGGAGCCAGCGAGCGGCAGCTCGGCAAGTACAAGATCGGCACCACCGGCCGCGGCATTGGTCCCAGCTACGTGGACAAGTACACCAGGATAGGCATCCGCGTGCAGGACCTGCTGGACGCCAAAATCCTTCGTCGCAAGATCGGGACGGCGCTGCAGGAGAAGAACTTCCTGCTGCAGCGCTACGACATCGGCGTCCTCGACGCGGATCAGGTAACCGAGGAGCTGCTCGGCTATCGCGATCGCTTCGAGCCCTTCATCTGCGACACGAGCCTCCTGATCAATACCGCCCTCGACCAGGGCAAGCATGTGCTGTTCGAGGGCGCCCAAGGCGCACTGCTGGACATCGACTTCGGCACCTACCCCTTCGTCACCAGCAGCAACCCCATCGCGGGAGCGGCGTGCACCGGCACCGGAGTGGGTCCGACACGCATCGATCACGTGATCGGCGTGGCCAAGGCATACACGACGCGTGTGGGCGAGGGGCCATTCCCTACCGAGCTGTTCGACGAGACCGGTGCGACGATGTGCGAGGTGGGGCAGGAGTTCGGGACGACGACTGGACGCCAGCGCCGTTGCGGGTGGCTGGACCTCATCGCCCTCAAGTACGCCGTGCGCCTCAACGGCATCACGCATCTGGCGCTCACCAAGCTCGACGTGCTGAGCGGTCTGCCGTCGATAAGGATCTGCACGAGCTACAAGGCCGGACGCCGTCTGCTCGACGAATTCCCGCTGCGACAGACCGACTTTCACCACGCCAAGCCCGTCTACGAGGAGATGGCCGGGTGGACGGAGGACATCAGGCATTGTGAGACTTGGCAGGATCTGCCCCAAGCGGCCCGCGACTACGTCCAGTACATAGCTGAGTTCACGCGCACCCGCGTCAAGTTCATCGCCGTTGGGCCGGGCCGCGAAGAGACGATTGTCCTGCCGCGCAGCATCCGCCTCGGCGGCGCTATCTAGAGGCTTTCACAGGGCCGCCACAGCTTCGTCTCAGGGGTTCCGCAACTCCCGGCGGTAGCGTGACTTCAGCGTCATCGCTGATCGATGATGACGAGCGAAGGAACGGGAGGAAGTACATGGCTCGCACGAGCAAGATGGCGCTCCTTGTGGCGGGCGTCCTCGCAGCATGCGCGATACTCGCCGGTTCGGCGATAACCGCCCCAGCGCCCGCCGCACCCGCGGGATTCAGCGCCACGGCGGAGACGCATGCGTCCACCGCATCGTCCGGAAACGACACGGGCCCGAACGACGGGAGGCAGATCGCGAACGACTGGAAGGGCCACAGTCGTGGAGTGCCGTACATGAGGGACAGGGCGTACGCCGGAAGCTACTGGACGCTCGGCGAGATCCTGCAATGGCTGGCGATCGGACTCCTCGCGGGCGCGGCGGCGGCGCTCATGATCTGGCGACCTTGGCGCCGTGCTGCGGAGCCTTTCGTCCCGCGGGGGATCGATCCCATCCCGCCCGCCGGCGCCCGGGCGCCCTTGTCCCCGCCTCCCACGACGGTCGCCCCGACAGGCGAAGCCGGATCTGGCGCAGCCGAAACCCAATCCGGGACGTCCCCGGGGACGACGAACACTCAGCCAGAGCGTGCGCCGACGCAGTCGGAGAGCCGGGAACAGGCGACGCGCGGCGAAGACGAGAAGACCCCGCCGCAGGTGTGAAGGACAGAGGCAGGCGACGGGAGCGGCGCAAGCCGCCGCTCCCGTCGCCTGCCTCTGTCTGCCCTCGTTGCCGCCGCCCGCCCCCCACAAGTAGACTCCGGCAAACGTTCCATCCTCTGGGAGGCCCCATGCGAGTGCTCGTGGTAGGCGGTGGCGGCAGAGAGCATGCGCTCATCCGTTCGTTCGCTCGATCCCGGCTGGCCGGCGACATCTTCTGCGCGCCGGGCAATGCCGGCACGAGGAGGGAAGCGCACAACATCGACATCGACGCGAACGACGTCCAGGGGCTGCTGGAATTCGCGCGTCGGAACAGTGTCGATCTCACCGTCGTCGGTCCTGAGGCGCCACTGGTGGCCGGACTCACGGATCACTTCCTCGAGCGCGGGCTCAGAGTGTTCGGCCCGTCGGCTGCGGCATCACGGCTCGAGGGCAGCAAGACGTTCGCGAAAGAGATCATGGCAGGAGGAGGGGTGCCCACCGCACGGTATCAGCGATACGAGAATGCCAATGATGCCGTGGCAGCGCTCTCCCGTCAGGAGAAGTGGCCGATCGTGATCAAAGCCGACGGCCTGGCCGCGGGCAAGGGCGTGCTCATCTGTGAAGATCGTGACGATGCGATGGCCGCCGTCGACGCGTGCTTCGGCCAGCGGGCCTTCGGCTCCGCCGGAGATGCTCTCATCATGGAGGAGCATCTCACGGGAACGGAGGTGTCGCTCCTCGTGCTGTGCGACGGGAGGACTGCCGTACCGCTCGCTCCAGCGCAGGATTACAAGCGCATCTTCGAAGACGACAAGGGTCCCAACACGGGCGGTATGGGCAGCTACTGCCCTGTGCCCGGATTCGAGGCGGCCGCCATCGACGCCGCCATGGACCACGTCGTCGAGCCGGTCGTCGCGACGCTGCGGCGACGTGGCATCGACTACCGGGGTGTACTGTATGCCGGCCTCATCGTGACCCACGATGGCCCCAAGGTGCTCGAATTCAACTGCAGGTTCGGGGATCCGGAGACGCAGGCCGTACTGCCCCGTCTCGAAAGCGACCTTCTGGAGCTGTGCGCCGCCGCCGCGGAGGGCGAGCTCAGCGGGATGCGTCCGGAGTGGTCGCGGCAGGAGTGCGTGACGGTCGTCATGGCGTCGGCGGGGTACCCCGCGAGCAGTCACAAGGGAGATGTGATCACGGGCATCGATGATGCCGCGGATCTGGACGGCGTCTCGGTATTCCACGCCGGGACCGCGCTCCATGGAGACGAAATTGTCACGTCGGGTGGTCGAGTCTTGACCATCAGTGCATTGGGCGACGGATTCGACGGAGCGCGTAAGCGAGCCTACGAGGCCGTCGAACGCATCCATTTCGACGGCCGTCAGATCCGCCACGACATCGCCGAGCGCGCCGTTCGGGCGCAGCGGGGCGAAATCAGCCTGTTCCCGTCAGAAATGGACGAATAACGAAAGGAGCCAATCGTGGAGAAGACGCAGTCTAAGGTCGATACCCTGCTCCAGGGCATCGATCTCAGCCCGGTGCTGATCGGCATCGTCATAGGCAGCGAGAGTGACCGGGAAGTGATCAACGCCGCGTGCCTGGAGCTGGACGCGCGCAAGATCAGGTACGAGCTGAACGTGATGTCGGCTCATCGCGATCCCGACAAGGTGTCGCACTACGCGAAGACCGCCCAGTCACGGGGGATCAAGGTCCTCATCGCGGGGGCCGGCAAGGCGGCAGCCCTGCCCGGCGTCATCGCCGCCTACACGAGCCTCCCCGTGATCGGCGTGCCGATCAAGACGAGCGATCTCGGGGGTCTCGATTCATTGCTGAGCATCGTGCAGATGCCGTCCGGCGTACCGGTTGCCTGCGTCGCCATCAACGGCGCCCGCAACGCCGCCATTCTGGCCGCAAGGATACTCGACGTCTGAGGATGGCGTGATGGACAGACAAGCCTTCAGCTCCCCCGACGCCGCTCCGGCTGTAGGGCCGTACTCCGCGGCCTTGGGCACCGGCAACCTGGTGTTCGTTTCCGGCCAGATCGCGCTTGCCTCTGACGGCACCATCATCGGCACGACCGCCGCAGAGCAGGCGCAGGCCGCCCTGACGAACATGCGCCGAACGCTGGCGGCGGCCGGGCTCGAGATGAGCTCCGTGGTCAAGACCACCATCTTCCTCGCCGACATGGCCGACTTCGCGGCCGTCAACGAGATCTACGCGACGTTCTTCTCGCCACCGTATCCGGCCCGCTCGACCGTTCAGGTGGCGCGTCTGCCCAAGGATCTCGCCGTCGAGATCGAGGCGGTCGCTGCTCGTTGAGGCGCAAGGCGTCCTGAGCGGGCGCCGAGACGAGCTCCGTCCACTCGGCGCGAGTTCTGTGTGAGAGAATCCGGCGCTGAGAAGCGCACGGTCCGTGACGAGCGCGGAAAGTGAGGGACAGATGATCGAACGCTACACGTTGCCCGAGATGGGGGCGATCTGGACGGAAGAGGCCAAGATGCAGGCTTGGCTCGACGTCGAGATCGCCGCCGTGAAGGCCTGGCAGAAGCTCGGCAGGATCCCGGCCGAGGCGGCGGCCGAGATCGAGGCCAGGGCGGGCTTCGACCCGGGTCGCGTGGCTGAGATCGAGCAGACGACGAACCACGATGTGATCGCCTTCCTCACCAACGTCGCAGAGTATGTCGGCGAGCCCAGCAAGTACGTCCATTACGGCATGACCTCAAGCGATATGCTCGACACCGGGCTCGCGCTGCAGATCCGCCAGGCAGGACGCCTCCTTGAGCGGGACCTCATTGCCCTCGGGCAGGTGCTCAAGCGCCGCGCCTTCGAGTTCCAGGACACCGTGCAGGTGGGCCGCACCCACGGTATCCACGCCGAGCCGATAACGTTCGGCATGAAGCTCGGCATGTGGGCCTTCGAAGTGAGCCGGCACGTCATGCGGGTCCGGCAGGTGACGGTCAATGCCGCAGTCGGCAAGATCAGCGGGGCCGTCGGCGCGTACAACAACATCGACCCCCGCGTCGAAGACCTTGTGTGCCAGGAGTTGGGGCTGGGCCGCGAGCCGATCAGCAATCAAGTCGTGCAACGCGACAGGCACGCCGCCTTCCTCAGTTGCCTGGCGATCGTCGGCGCGAGCATCGAGAAGTTCGCCACCGAGATACGCCATCTGCAACGCAGCGAGGTGCGAGAGGCGGAAGAGGCCTTCGGCAAAGGCCAGAAGGGCTCATCGGCAATGCCACACAAGCGCAATCCCATCCTCAGCGAACGGATGGCCGGCTGCGCCAGAGTGCTGCGCGGCAACGCCCTCGTCGGCATGGAGAACGTCGCACTCTGGCATGAGCGAGACATAAGTCATAGCTCGGCGGAGCGCATCGTCTTCCCCGACAGCTGCATCCTCCTCGACTACATGCTGCAGAAGTTCACGACGCTCATGGACAAACTGGTCGTCGACGAGGAGCGCATGCTGTCCAACCTGGGCCAGAGCTACCGGCTCGTCTTCAGCGGAGCTGTCCTCCTGGCCTTGGTCGACAAGGGTATGCTGCGCGAGGACGCGTACCGGGTCGTCCAGGACTGTGCCATGCGCGCGTGGCGAGAGGAGCGCGACTTCGGAGAGCTCATCAAGGCTGACCGCGAGGCCATGGCCGTGATGAGCCCTGGAGACATCGACAACGCCATGGATCCGGACCAGTACCGCAAAGGACGCGATGTGATCTTCGAGCGCCTGGCGGCGTTGGAGTTCTAGCCTGCTCCGAGCCAGAGGACCGGATGTTTCAGACTGAAGGAGAGGGAGCCGGCGCTGAGCCCGAGCCCATCAGCGCCCGGCGATCAGGCGACGCGACAGGACCTCGGCGAGCCCCGTGAGGTCCTCGGCCGGAAGGTAGTGGCCGGCCGAGGCATCGAAGACGATCCGCGCCTCGGCCGCAAAGTCCTCGTCGCCCCGCCACACCAGCACGCCGAGACGCAGCCGCGGCAAGGCGGCGAAGGCGAAGCTCTCGTCGGCCAGACCCAACTCCTCGCCGCCCATGGCAGCAGCCGCGGCGCGGAACCTCACCGGCGCATCGGCATCCGCGGGATCGCCGAAAGCCGCCGCGATTGGTCCCTCTGCCCGTGAGGTGAACGACGGCCAGTAGAAGAGGCCGTCGGGGAGCTCGCGGAAGGCGAGCCATTCACCGGAGACAGGCGTTCCGTCGGCGCGCTCCAGGTAGTGCAGCAACAGGATGGCAACCGCGGCATGCGCGGGCTTTCCGCCTGCGGTCACGTCTCCCTCGGGATGAGTGACCAGGTGAGGGCGGCCGAAGAAGGGCACGAGAAGGCCCTCCGGCGTTGTCTCACAGCCCGCGCGCACGGCTTGCCCGGCGGGGTCTGCGGCGCGCCAGGCGACGCGAGCCTGCTCAAGAGCGTCCCGGAAGCGCCGCGGCGGGCCCTCGATCGGCGCCTGCGACTCGGGCTCGTCCTGGCCCTGCGGCACAGCGTCCGTCTGTTCCTGTCGTCCGCCAACCGGACGCTTGTCGTCGTGCCCACGCTTCAGCTCCCCGCCGCTGTGTCCGTCCATCAGTCCCTAACCGTGAACAGGCCCGTGCCCCAGGGTGACGCGGCGACGGCCGAGGCCACAGCCTGCCCGTCGTTCCCGGCGCGCAGCGCCGCCAGAATCTGTGGGTAGAATCCGTTGTTGATCGTGATGACGGTCGCCTTGAGGCCTTGCGACCAGCTGTTGTAGATCTTCACGCCGTGCGAGTTGAACGTGCGGGCGCCGGGCATCGGTTGCGACGTGTTCAACGGGTTGTAGTGGGCGGTGTTGTACCAGTGCCCGCCCTCAGCCATCTCCCAGGCGACGATCGCAGCGAGGTTGTCGCGAGTGAGCCGCATGTCGAGGCTCTTCAGGAACGCCTGGGCCCACGTGACTTGCGTCACCTTGCCGCCGGCTTTCATCATCAACTCGGGAGCGGCGAGAATCTTCTTGATACGCGTAACGACGTCCTTGAGCACCGCTTCACGCTCGGCGATCTTCAGATTCATCTCGGCGCGCTGCTCCTCGATGTCCGCCTGCACCGAAATCGCCTCCTCGCGGTCCTTCTGGATCTGAGTCTCGAGCCCTCGCGCTTCGGCTGCCAGTCTGTGCAGTTCCGTCTCCTGATCCTTGTCGAGCTCGGAGATCTTGCCCATGAGGCCAATGGCCACCTGCGCGTCGGCCATGCTCGCAGAACTGGTGACGAGATCGAGCCAGGAGTACTGGCCGACCTTGTACATGGTGATCATGCGAGCCGCGATGACATCGCGCTGGCGCTCGAGATGGTGCTCCGACCGATCGAGGTCGCGGCGCGCCATCAGCAGACGCTGGTTGATTTCGTCGAGACTTCTCCGCGACTCTCGCCAGCGGAGGGTGAGAGCCTCCATCTCCGCCTCGAGACGGGTCATCGTGGCGCGCATCGTGCGCGCCTCGTCCTGCAGTTCCTGCAGGGATTCCTTCGGACTGGCCAAGACGTCGCGACTGTCGGAGAGACTCACGGAATCCGGCCGTCCAACTGCCGGGCCCACGATGACCAGGGAGACGACGAGCACCGCCAGCGCCATCCCCACCAGAACTAGATGCCTGCGCGCGTTCGCCATACTCCTCCGCCACACCGTGTCAACGACGATTGTATCGGCGATTCCGGACATGACAGTAGTGTGACACGGCCAGGTGCAGTACACTTCCCGTTGAATACCAACCTTGGCGGTTGGGTATCAAGCCCTTCTAAGGAGGAGACATGCCCGGAGACACCACGCCGGCACGCACGCTCGACTGCGTCGGGCTGTACTGCCCGGAGCCGCTCTTCCAGACGCGCGAGGGTATCGACCAGATCGGGATCGGGGAGATTCTCGAGGTCTTCGCCGACGATCCCGCCGCCGAGGAGGACCTCACCCGATTCGCCAAGCGCGCCGGTCATGAAATCGTGACCGTCGAGAAGGACAACGATCAATTGCGCGTCCTGATCAGGCGCATGAAATGAGCAGGGGGACCGGTCATGAAGAATGAGAACTCCATCCTCTACGTACAGACCAGCAACGCGCCGGAGCGCCAGTACTCTCCCCTCGTTCTCGCCCAGAGCGCGCAGGCCATGGGCGTCGAGGCGGCCGTGTACTACCTCGGCATGGGCCTCACCGTGCTGCGTCCCGGCGAGGCCGACAAGATGCAGCTGGGCTCTTTCCCCAGTGTGGCGGACATGCTCCGCAGAACGATGGAGATGGGCATCACCGTGTACGTGTGCGAGGCATCGAAGCAGATGCTCGGGTGGGACAAGGTCGAACTGATCGACGGCGTCAAGATTGTTGGGGCCGCGACCCTCAATGACCTGGCGCTGGATGCGGGCGCCACGATGTGGTTCTGACGCAGCCATGACGCCTTTCACTCCCACGGCTGGCATTGTCTACGCCGACTACCAGTCCTCCAAGCCCGTCGATCCCCGGGTCGTCGAGGCGATGCTGCCCTACTTCACGAGGACATTCGGCAATGCGGCCTCGCTGCACGGCCTCGGGGACGAGGCGACGGCCGCGCTCGAGGATGCGCGAGCGCGTCTGGCGGCAGCCTTCGGCGCCCAGCCGGCCGAGATCATCTTCACGTCCGGCGCCACCGAGGCGAACAACCTGGGCATCATCGGCTACGCGTTGCGCAACAAGCGCAAGGGCGATCACGTGGTCATCACGGAGGCCGAGCACATCTCCGTGCTGAACATCGCCAAGTACCTTGAGAAGAACGGCTTTCGCGTGACGCGCTGCCCGATCGACCTCTACGGACGCGTATCGCTCAAGAAGCTCCGGACGCGCATCACCGACGACACCATCCTCGTCTCGGTCGGGTGGGCGAGCAACGAGATCGGGACGATTCAGCCCATCGAAGAGATCGCCGACATGCTGGCCGGGACCGGCGTGGTCCTGCACACCGACGCGGTCGCGGCGGAGGGCCTCGTGCCCATCGATGTGAGCAAGGTGCCCGTCGGCCTGATCAGCCTCTCGTCGAACGACATCTACGGTCCGCGGGGCCTCGGCGCGCTGTACGTGCGAAAGGGCGCGCAGGTAGCGCCATTGATGATGGGCGGAGGCCAAGAGCGCGGCCTGCGGTCCGGCACCGAGGACGTCGCCTCGATCGTCGGCATGGCGCGTGCCGCGGAGATCATGAAGAACGAGATGGTCTCGGATGTGCGGCGCATCGAGACGATCCGCGATCGCCTCGTGGATCGCGTCCTGGCTGAGATCCCGGACGTGCATCTGAACGGAGCGCCGGCGAACGAGCCGGGCCGCCGTCTGGCGAACAACGCCCACTTCCGCTTTGAGGGAGTCGAGGGCGAGGCCATGGTGCTGTCTCTGCGCGACAAGGGGGTGGCCGCTGCCACGGGCTCAGCCTGCAGCTCCAAAACGCTGGAGCCCTCGCACACGCTGATCTCGTGCGGACTCCTGCACGAAGAAGCGCACGGCTCGCTGGAGTTCACCTTCGGGCGGTTCAGCAAGGAGGACGAGGTAGACCGGATCATGTCGGTACTTCCCGGCGTGATCGGGCGCCTGCGGGCGCTCTCGCCGCTCTATGAAGCGGCCACCTCTATCTGACCGACGTACGCGACCGAACTCGAGAGGCAAGGCAATGAAATCGACCCAGTACACCGAGAAGACCCTGGAACACTTCCGCAATCCGCGTAACGTCGGGACGCTTGAAGGAGCGAACGTCGCCGTGGGACGCGTCGGCAATCCGGTCTGCGGCGACATGATGGACATCTACATCAAAGTGACCGATGACGACCGAATCGAAGACATCAAGTTCCAGACATTCGGATGCGGCTCTGCCGTCGCCACATCCAGCATGATCACGGAGCTCGTCAAAGGGATGCCGCTCGACGACGCGCTGAAAGTGTCGCGGGGCGACGTGGCCGATGCGCTGGAGGGACTGCCGCCGATCAAGATGCATTGCAGCAACCTGGCGGCCGACGCGCTGCACGAGGCGATCAAGAACTGGCGCGCGAAGATCTCGCCGGAGGATGCGACCCAGACGAGAGTGGACAAGTCGTGTCACCCGCGCCCGGCCGAGGTCGTGAAGGTGGAGATCTCGAACATCGAGGACTACAAAGGCAAGGGCGCCTACACTGAGCTCGCCAACCTTGCCGAGCTGGCCGATCAGCGCGTGGTCGTCCTCGACACAGGCGACCGCTCCGCGCAGCTCGCGATTGACCTGACCGAGCACACCGGCCGCGTCGTCCTCATGACCACGGGCAAGGAGCCGAGCGTGAGCAGCGCCCTTCGGTCCGCCCTGCGCCTCTCCGACGTCAAGCTGCTCGCCGAAGCTCAACCGCTGGAGCTGAAGGGCGAAGGTGAACTGGAGCGCATCCGCGTCCACGACCTGAACGAGGACGAAGAGTACGAGCTGACGGCGGACGCGCTCGTCCTGGTCGAGTAGCCGCGATAGCTCAGGGACGCATGTGCTTCGTGATGATCGTTCCGTTGGCGCCGGTCACCGTGCTCGCGCCCGCCACGGACGCGCGACCCGTGCGCGCCGGTTATAGCCTGGTGACCGGGTTGCAGACCGGACAGCGCTGCATGCCGAAGGGCTGCTCGAGGCCGGCGGCCTCGAGCAGCCCTTCGTCAGCGAAGATCTGAGCGGTGGGACCGTCGCCCGCGACGGTCCCACCGCTCAGCACGATCGTCCGCTTGCACACCTCCGCCGCCAGGTCGAGGTCGTGTGTCGCCAGGATGCGCGTGTGCTCGAACGAAGCGAGCAGCTTGATGAGGCGGCGTCTGGCCCGAGGATCAAGACCGCTCGACGGCTCGTCCATGACCAGGATGCTGGGTTCCATGGCCAGCACGGTGGCGATCGCCACGGCGCGCTTCTCGCCGCCGGACAGGCGAAACGGCGGCCGTTCCTTGAGGTGCAGCGCGTCGACCCGGCTGAGGGCGGCATCGACGCGCTCGGCGATATCCGACGGCGTCAGCCCGAGATTCAGGGGACCGAAGCCAACATCTTCCGCCACCGTCGGCATGAACAGCTGATCGTCCGGGTCCTGAAAGACCATCCCCACCGTCCGCCGAATCTCGGCCAGCGTCCCTCGAGTCACAGGGGTGCCGCCGATGTTAACGGCCCCTTCGGCCGGCGAAAGCAGCCCGTTGAGGTGCAGCAGGAGGGTCGACTTGCCGGCGCCGTTCGCCCCGACCACCGCGATGGCCTCTCCGTGGCCAACCTCGAAGGACAGGCCTTTCAGGGCGCGCGTACCGTCGGGATAGGTGTAGCCGAGGCCCCTGATGGAGATCGTGTGGTGGCTCATGGAACCAGCTCCGTGAGCCGGCCGATCAGAACGGGAACGTCGATGGCGCGAAAGAACACGAACGCGGCCGACCAGCCGACGACGAAGAGCAGGTCGGACGTCCTGAAGCGCAGCGACCGCGCCACACGAATCTGGCCGTCGAAGCCGCGGCACTTCATCGCGACGTAGATGCGCTGCGCGCGTGCGAACGTGCGCAGCAGCAACTGGCCGAGCATTTGTCCGTACACGCGCCACCCCATGCCGCGCCGCCCGACGCTGCGCAGGCGGCGCGCCTGGCCCATGCGCCGCGCCTCCTCACCGAGCACGAACACGTAGCGGTAGAGGAGCAGGAGCTGCGTCACGAAAACCTCGGGCACGCGCAGCTTCTGGAGCGCCAGGCAGACGCCGTTGAATCCCGTCGTGGCGGTGAGCACCAGCGCCGCGGACGCCGTGAGGAAGAAGCGCAGCAGGATCGACAGATAGGAAACCCAGCCGCCGGAGATCGCGAGGTCGCCGATCTGCAGTGCGACGGCTCGGTCGAACCATGGATTGAATACCCCGACCAGCAGAGCGAAGGGCGACACCACGATGAGAACTCGGGCCAGGAAGCCGAAGGGCAGGTCGGCCTCGGCCGCTATCACCACCGGGAAGATCACGAACGGCAGGAGCGCCGTCACCTCGTATCTGCCGAAGGAGACAACGCACACGATGAACACCGCGGTCGCCAGGACCTTGGCCCGCGGGTCGATTCGATGCACCGGCGTGTCGAGCCGCGCCAGGCGGTCGAGGCGGTCAAGTGTTGAGAGCCCTGCGGCGACAGCGGACACCGGCTGCCCCGTCAGGAGATGTCGCCGGTGGTCGTGGCGACGAACTTGCCGTGCTGAACGCCCTTGGTGCCGATGAGCTCGTCCGCGATGCGTTTGATCTCGTGTGCGGCGCCTTTGAGCACGACCACCTCGAGGCAGTGTGTCGCGTCCAGGTGGACATGCAGGGTGGAGATGATCTCCTCGTGGTGGTTGTGCTGATGCTCGGTCAGCTTGTCGGCGAGATCACTGGCGTGATGGTCGTAGACGAGCGTGACGGTGCCGACGGCGCGCTCAGCACCGGCCTCCCACTGCTCGTTGACCAGCGCAGCCCGGATGAGGTCCCGAATCGCTTCCGAGCGGTTCACGTACGCTTTCTCCGCGATGAGGGCGTCGTACCGCTCCAGAAGCCGTTCCTCGATGGACACGCCGAAGCGAACGACGTTTGTCATCGGTTGTCCTTTCGTTGCCGAGATTCGTGCTACCGGAGATCGAATCACTATAGCACGACAGGCACGCTAATGAGCCAATCGTGTTACTGAGTGCGCAATCCTTGACGCTCCACACGACCTGTTCTAGACTCCACGTACGGGTAACACGAGTTACTGATCAGTGTTACGGTAGCACGTGTCGAGAACGTGTCGAGAGGAGCCCCGGTATGCACATGGCCGATGCGCTCGTGTCACCAGCTGTCGGCGGCGCCATGTGGGCAGCGACAGGCGTGGTGATGGCCTACAGCGCCCGGCGAGTGCGCAGTGACCTCGACGAGAGCAAGATCCCGCTCATGGGCGTTGCCGGGGCCTTCGTCTTCGCCGCCCAGATGCTGAATTTCGCCATCCCCGGCACGGGGTCGAGCGGTCACCTCGGTGGGGCCTTGCTGCTGGCCATTCTCCTCGGGCCCTACGCGGCATTCCTCGTCATGGCCTCGATCCTCGCCGTCCAGGCCCTCTTCTTCGCTGACGGCGGCCTCCTCGCGCTCGGGGCGAACATCTTCAATCTCGGCTTCTTCCCCGCATTCATCGCGTATCCGCTCGTGTATCGGACGATAGTCGGACGTGGCCCGGTACCATCAAAGGCGAGGATCATGACCGGCAGCCTGCTCGCCGCCGTCGTCGGACTGCAGCTCGGCGCGCTCGCGGTCGTCCTCGAGACCACGGCCTCGGACATCACGGCCATCCCATTCTCGACCTTCCTCCTCTTCATGCAGCCGATCCATCTGGCCATCGGCGTCGTTGAGGGCCTCGTGACCGGCGTCGTTGTGCTCTTCATCCTGCGCGCCCAGCCTGACCTGCTGGCGCGCACCAGCACGGGGCAGCGCCTCACAGGGCTGCGGCTCAAGCCCGTCCTGATCGGACTAGCCGTGGCCGCCCTCGCGATGGGCGGCGCCTTGTCGTGGTTCGCCTCGTCCAATGCCGACGGACTCGAGTGGTCAATCGCAAGAAGCATCGGCAGCGAGCCGGAGGTGTCATCGGCGGCTCACGAGGCCGCTGCAGGCCTGCAGGAGCGGACTGCCCTCCTGCCCGACTACAGCGCCGGCGAGCCGGAGGCGGCCGCTGATCCGGAGGGATCGTGGGCGGCGGTTGAGGCCGGCACGAGTCTGTCAGGCGTTCTCGGCGCGGCCATCACCCTCGGGGCAATCGTGGCGACGGCTCTCGTACTGCGCCGGCGCTCGCTGGCCAGGAGGACCCAAGGCCGATCATAGGCTCACCGGCCTGCAAACGTTCCATCGCCGCGACGATCGCTCCCTGTGAGGGGATGCGTCACGCACCGAAATACCCCCACAGATGACAATGAATTCCTCCGACCGGGTGACTCCTTCCCGGCTCTCACGCGTTACGCTCACAACAGATGGAGCACGCGAAAAGGAGTACCTCATGACCACTCTCACAGCCACAGAAGACACGGGCAGGACGGCTCTGGATATCGGACTGGCCCTCAAGCAGGGATGGCGTCTGTTCGTCAAGGACCTCGGCCCCCTCCTCATCGCGGGGTTGATCACCGTCGTGCTGGGAGCGCTCACGCTGGGCGTCCTCGCCGGTCCGCTCGCGGCAGGCCTCTACGACATGGTCGCCATGAGGGTGCGAGACGGCAGACAGCCGGTCATCGGTGACGTGTTCAACCAATTTGACCGCTTCTGGTCGTTCCTCGGCGCTTCTCTCGCCCTCGCGATCCTGATCGGCCTCGCAATGCTCACGATCGTCGGAGGCTTCCTGCTGGCGACGATCTGGCTCTACGTGTTCCCGATCATGGTCGAGCAGCGCGTCGGCCTTGGCCAGGCGATGAAGGCCAGCAAGGACCTGGTGCTCGCCAATGGCTTCTGGGAGCACCTCGCCCTCGTGCTCATCGTCACGATCGTGGCGTCAATAGCCAACGGAGTGCTCGCCATCATCGCCGTCCCGTTCCTCATCGTTGTCGTCGCGGCGGCCTATTACCTGGCCGCCGGCAGGGGCGCCGAGCTGGATCGCGCCTGACACATCACGTCAGAGGGATTCGCCCAGACGGGCGGCGAAGTCCACGAGACGCGCGGAGTACCCCCACTCGTTGTCGTACCAGGCAAGCACCTTCACGGTACGACCATTGAGGACGAGGGTGCTCCGCGCGTCGACCACGCTGGAACGCGGATCACCCACGATGTCCTGCGACACGAGCTCGTCGTCACTCACGGACAATATGCCAAGGTAACGCGATTGCCCGGCGGCCTCGCGCAGAGCGCCGTTCACGTCGTCGGCGCTGACGTTGCGACTGAGCCGGGCGACGATGTCGACGATCGATCCGGTCGGGACCGGCACGCGCATCGCCATGCCGGTCACCCTTCCCTCCAGGTTCGGCAGCACCTTGACCACGGCCTTCGCGGCGCCCGTCGTTGTCGGGATGATGTTCAGAGCCGCGGCGCGGCCGCGCCTGTGGTGCCGCGCGACCCTGTCCACGACAGCCTGGCTCGCCGTGTAAGCATGGACGGTCGTGAACAGCGCGTCCTCGATGCCGAACCTGGCGTCGAGGACCTGGAGCACGGGCGCCGTCGCATTGGTCGTGCACGATGCCATCGAGATGAAGCGGTGCTTCCCGAGATCCAGGTCGCCGTCGTTGACGCCGGGAACGATGACGATGTCGGCATCCGCCGAATCCGCCGACAGGAGGACGTAGCGGGCGCCCGCCTCGAAGTGGCCCGACGCGTCGGACTTCCCGCGGAATGCTCCGGTGGACTCTATGACGATGTCGGCTGCGACCGATTGCCACGGGATCGCGGCAGGAGTCTTCTCGCGAAACATGGGAATGGTGCGCTCGTCGACGTGCAGGCCGGTTTCGTCCGCCCCCGTGAAGCGCACGTCCCTGCCGTACACCGAATCGTTCCTCAGCAAATAGGCGAGGGCTCCCGGATCGTCCAGGTCGTTGGCGCCGGCGATAGCCATCTGACCTCTATCCAGGGCCTGCTTCAACACTGACCGCCCGATGCGGCCGAGGCCGTTGATGCCAATGCGGGGAACCGTCATGAGATACCTCCAATGGGCTCCGGGAGCGGCTACGCTGCTGCCTCCTATTCTCGCATCCCATACCCGGCTCCGCGACGGCTGAGACCGATGCCGGCGGCCTGACGAAGGGCCCGCACGGACCGTGGCCGGGTTGCGTCGTTGCGCGACCTGCGCTTGAATGGCCACGCGATCTACACAGACAAGGCGCCCCCCTTGCGCCCCATAGTGCTGCAGATTCGTCCACCATTTCTTTCTCCTCCCTTCTTTCCACCAGACGGTCATGCCGTGCTATGGGCGCGCTCAGGCGCTCCAGCTCCGCAGGCGCAGAAACACGCAGCCGGCGGAGACACCACGGCGAAAGGACACCGTGCGCAAGGCATACATCGGAATGGTCTTCCTCCTCCCCATGCTCGCCGCCCTGGCTCTCTTCGCGATGCCCGCATCGGCGCAGAACCCGACGCTGAGCCAGCTTCGATCTCAGCTCCGTGTGACAAAGCAGCATCAGCATACGGCGGTCGAGAAGGCGAAACTGGCAGCAGCAGACTTGAGCGCCGCACTCGCCCTCAAGGCAGAGGCGGACGGCGACGCGCTCGCGACGGACGGAGCGGCTGCCACGGAGAGGCTGCAGACCAGCGCACCCGCGGAAATCACGACCACCCTGCTCGCGGATGGCGTAGTCACCGATCAGGAGATCGTCGCACTGCAGCAGGCGGTGGCGAACAAGCGGGCCGTCGCCAACCGATGGACGAAGAAAACGCGCGCCTTGCAGCGCCGAATCCAGCGGCGCGTCAACATCCAGCGCTGGAACAAGACAGGTAATTGGTGGCCGCTCATCAAGATTGCCGGCCAGCGCTATCGCGTCGATCCCACCAATCTGCGCCAGATGATGATGCTCGAATCGGGTGGCAACCGTTACGCCGGCAGTACGTACCGCGGCCTCTTCCAGTACTACCCCAGGACCTGGCGCGGCACGTGGAACCCTTGGCGTCACCAGAGCATCTACAACGGCTGGGCTCAGATCCGCGCGACGGCATACGCCCTGCAGAAGGGCATGGGCCCGAGTCAGTGGCCACATACATATCGAATGGCCTTCTGACGCGTCAGCGCTGACGCCCCGCGCTGCGCCGGAAGCAGTCACAGAGGAGAGGACGCCCGGCCGCCCGGGCGTCCTCTCCTTCGTTAGGCCGCTTCGCAGCTTCCGGCTTCGGCCTCAGCTTCCGCAACGGCCTGCTTGACACGCAGGAAGCTATCCGGCGTCACTGAGATCGAGTCTATCCCGGACTCGACGAGGAACTTCGCGAACGCCGGATGGTCACTGGGCGCTTGGCCGCAGAGACCTGTCCTGGCACCCACTCGCCTCGCTCGCACGATGAGGTCGGCGATCATCCGCCGCACCGCCTCGTCGTTCTCGTCAAACAGATCCCCGAGGCGTTCCGCATCGCGCCCGACACCCAGAACGAGTTGCGTGAGATCGTTGCTCCCGATGGAGAACCCGTCGAAACGCTCGGCGAACTCTTCTGCGAGAATGACGTTGGAGGGAATCTCGGCCATCACGTAGATACGCAGGCCGTCGGCCCCGCGCTCGAGACCATTTTCGGCGAGCGCAGCGAGCACCTTGTCAGCCTCGGCGGGCGTCCTGCAGAACGGCACCATGATGATCACGTTCTTGAGGCCGAACCGCTCACGCACCTGCTTCAGCGCCCGGCATTCCAGGTCGAAGGCCGGACGGAACTCCTTGCTGTAGTATCGACTGGCCCCACGCCAGCCGAGCATCGGGTTCTCCTCCTGCGGCTCGAAGACGTCGCCCCCAATGAGGCTCGCATACTCGTTGCTCTTGAAGTCGCTGAGACGGACAACGGCCGGGCGAGGGTACTGGACGGCGGCGATTCGTCCGATGCCGCGCGCCAGCGAGTCGGCGTAGTACGACGGCTTGTCCTCATAGGCCGCCGTGAGACGAGCGATCTCGCGCCTCGCGTTCTCGTCCGTGACTTGATCTAGATGAATGAGGGCGAGGGGATGAATGCGGATCTGGTTGGCGATGATGAACTCCATACGCGCCAATCCCACGCCGTCTGTCGGCAGCCGCCACCAGCGATGGGCGGCCTCGGGAGCGGCGAGGTTGATCATCACTTGGGTCCTGGTTCGCGGAATGTCTTCGATGTCGATCTCCGATGCTTCGAAGTCCGCGATCCCCTCATACACGTAGCCGATGTCGCCCTCCGCGCACGAGACGGTGACGCTCTGCCCGTCGCTCAGCACCTCGGTCCCGTTGCCCGTCCCGACGATGGCAGGCAGGCTCAGCTCCCGGCTGACGATGGCGGCATGGGAGGTGCGGCCGCCGTGATCGGTGATGATTGCCGCGGCCTTCTTCATGATCGGCGCCCAGTCCGGATCGGTCATCGTCGTGACCAGAACCGCGCCGGGTTTGAACCGGGCAATCTCGCTGACGTCGAGGAGGCGGATGACCTCGCCGGCGACGACAGCATCGCCGATGCTCAGTCCCTGCACCAGCACCTTGCCCTTGTTGCGTATCGTGTACGACTTCAGCTCCGACGCCTCACGGCGCGACTGTACGGTCTCCGGACGCGCCTGGACGATGAACAGCTCGCCGCTCTCGCCGTCCTCGGCCCACTCCATGTCCATGGGCATGCCGTAGTGCTCTTCGATGATGACCGCCCAGCGCGCGAGCTGAAGGATTTCCTCGTCGTCGAGTACGTAGAGGGCACGCTCGGCTGACGTCGTATCCACGAGGGTAGTCGGGCTTGGTCCATCATCCGCGTAGATCAGCTTCTTGTCCTTTGGCCCCAGCGACTTCTCGACGATCGGCTCGAACGACCCCTCCTTCAGCGTTGTCTTGAAGACCATGTACTCGTCCGGCTCGACCGTGCCCTGGACGACGGTCTCCCCCAGGCCCCAAGCGGCAGTGATCAGCACGGTTTCGGGGAAACCCGATTCCGTATCGACCGAGAACATCACACCGGAGCCCGCCTTGTCCGACCGGACCATTTGCTGAATTCCGATCGACAGGGCCACCTTGAGCTGATCGAAGCCCTGGTTCTGCCGATAGCTGATCGCCCTGTCGGTGAAGAGGGAGGCGTAGCAGCGGCGACACGCGCCGAGCAGGTTCCGGTCGCCGTGGACGTTGAGAAACGATTCCTGCTGACCGGCGAAGCTCGCGGTCGGCAGGTCCTCGGCCGTCGCGCTGCTGCGTACCGCGACATCGACATCTGTGCGATTCAGACGACGGCCGAGATCGTGATAGGCGGCGGCGATGGCCTCCTCCAGCGGAGGTGGCATCTCGCCCTCGACGATGAGTTTACGCAACGCAGTGCCCGTCTCATCAAGATTCACGGCTCCGCTCTCGTACTGCGCGAGCCGTTCCGCGACCGCCTCGTCCAGCCGGTTGTGGCGCAGATACAGGCGATAGGCGTCGGCTGTGGTCGCGAAGCCGCCCGGCACCGCAACGCCCGCCTCGGAAAGGCTCTGGATCATCTCCGCGAGCGACGCGTTCTTGCCGCCGACGCGCGCGACCTCGAGGGCCGCCTCGTCCTCGAGCCAGACGACGAGCAAAGGTTCTTGAGCACCTGGATCTTCCCGCATGAGTCCGCGCCTCCTCCGTCCCGCACGGCGGCCTGCCGCGCTCCACTTCGAGAATTGCCCGGCGCTGGATGCGACAAACCGCTTGGCGTCACGACGTCAGGGGCTGAACTCCTCCGCCGGCCACGATCTCGGCGAACAGGCGATCGGTCTCTTCGATCTCCGAGAGGCCGGGGCCGGACCTGGACAAGGCCGAGCCGGCCGCGGCGACGGCGAACGCCGTGGCCTCCGGCAACGCTCGGCCCCTGCTCGTCGCCAGGACGAAGGCGCCGAGGAAGCTGTCGCCGGCGCCCACCTCGCTTCTCAGTTCGACGGGCGGCGCCTGGACGCGCCAGCTCTCGCTGGCCGTCGACACGAGGGATCCCTCCGGACCGAAGGTCGCCGTGATGATCTCCGCGGCACCCGAGCGGATGAGGTGCTCCACAACCTCACGGCGGTCGGAGAAGGTGGTCAACTCCCGCCCCGCCCACGTCTCGAGCTCGTTACGATTGGGCTTTGCCAGCCACACGCCTTCGGCCAGGGCGGCCACCAGCGGCGCGCCGGACGTATCGAGGGCGACCTGGCACCCGCCCTGCTTGCCGAGCTTGGCGGCGCGCGCGTAGAAGTCCTCGGGCGCGCCCGGCGGCAGACTCCCGCTGAGCACCAGATACCGACCTGGACAGGCAATGCGCTCGACGAGCGCCAGCGCTTCCTCCCACTCCCGCTGCAGGACCTCCGGCCCCTCGATGATTATGTGGTAACGCCGCTTGCTCTCGCGCTCGAAGATGACGTAGGTGTCGCGGGTTTCCCCTTCGGTCCAGATGGCTTGGTACGGCACGTCCCGCTCGTCGAGCATCCCGAGCAGCCGTTCGCCCGATGGACCCCCGACGGTGAGGGCCGCCTCGGCTGTTCCGCCGAGTTTGCGGATCACTCGGGCGACGTTCACGCCGCCGCCGCCGGGACCCGCACCCGTTACCTTGCAGCGGATCTTGGAGGAGCGAAACGTCTCGCCCGACAGGTACGTGTCGACGGCAGGGTTCATCGTCAGCGTAACGATGTCCGGCATGGATCCCCCTCAAGTCGTATGCCAATACGTCATGCTAGTACGTGGCGGCGGAGAAGCTGGGCGTTGAGTGCGACGACGATGGTGCTCAAGGACATCAGGATCGCTCCCACGGCAGGCGACAGCAGGATTCCCCACGGCGCCAGGACGCCTGCGGCCAGCGGCAGGGCGACGATGTTGTACCCTGTCGCCCACACCAGATTCTGGACCATCTTGCGATAGCTGGCGCGGCTGAGCTGGACGATGCGCGCGACGTCGCGGGGATCGTTGTGCATCAGCACGATCCCCGCCGACTCGATCGCCACGTCGGTTCCGCTGCCGATCGCGATGCCGACGTCGGCACGGGCCAGCGCAGGGGCGTCGTTGACGCCGTCGCCGACCATCGCCACGCGCCGGCCGGCCTCCTTGAGCTCGGCGATCTTTTGCTCCTTGTGCTCGGGCAGCACCTCCGCGAAGTAGCGATCTATGGAGAGCTCCTCGCTGACCGTTCTCGCCACCTGCTCGGCGTCGCCTGTGAGGATGGCCACCTCCATGCCCATGTCGTGGAGTCGCGCGACCGCGTCGCGACTCTCGGCGCGCACGGCGTCGGCGAGGGCGAAGGCAGCCGTGACCTCGTCGTCGCGCACCAGGTAGATGAGCGTCTCGCCCCTGCTCCGCGCGCGCTCCTCGAGCGCCGCGATGGGGGCGGACGCGGTCAGACCCTGGGCGGCGAGCAGCCCGGGTCCACCCAGGTACACGCGCGAGCCGTTGCTCATCGCCGTGACCCCCCGGCCGCGCATGTTCTCGAATTGGCTGATCTGGACAGGCCGAACTCCTCGGGCATCGGCCCTCGCTCTGATGCCGGCGGCGATGGGATGCTCACTGTCCGCCTCGAGACTTGCCGCCAGGGCGAGTGCCTCGTCCGCATCCCCGCCCTCGGCTACCGCCATGCCTCCGACCTCGAACTCACCCGTGGTGAGCGTGCCCGTCTTGTCGAACACGACGGTGTCGATGGTGCGCGCCTCTTCGAGCGCGATGCGATCGCGCACCAGAATGCCACGATTCGCGCCCATCGAGGTGACGATCGCCACGACCAGGGGGATGGCGAGCCCGAGCGCGTGGGGGCAGGCGATGACGAGAACCGTCGCGACTCGGGAGACGACCTCGGCGCTGAATCCGATGGCGATCGTCCAGGCGATAGCCGTGATGATCGCCACGGCGACCGCCACGTAGAACAGCCATCCCGCGGCCTTGTCCGCCAGCAGCTGCGTCGCCGACCGGCTCTGCTGGGCTTCGTTCACGAGCCGCATGATCCCGGCAAGCGCGGTGCCCTCTCCCGTCGCGCTCACGCGGACGCGCAGGCTGCCGTCGCCGTTTATGGAGCCGGCGGTGACCGGAGCGCCCGGCTCTTTGCCCACCGGCTTTGACTCCCCGGTCAGCATGGATTCGTCTACCTCGGATTCGCCTTCCGCGATCACGCCGTCAGCCGGAATCGACGTCCCGGGACGCACCAGGACGAGGTCGCCGGCGACCAGCTCCGCGACGTCAACCTGCTCGGCGGCCCCGTCCTCACGTATGAGTTCCGCCGTGTCGGGAAGCAGCTTGGCGAGCTCGCTCAGCGCTCCCGACGCCTGCCGCACGCTGCGCATCTCGAGCCAATGCCCGAGCAGCATGATGTCGATGAGTGTGACCAGTTCCCAGAAGAAGTCATCAGCCTGCTCCATGAACAGCGAGGCGACGCTATACGTGAACGCGACGGTGATGGCCAGCGAGATGAGGGTCATCATCCCCGGCTTGCGGTTGAGCAGCTCCGGGACCGCCATGCGGAGGAACGGCAGCCCGCCGTAGGCGAAGACGGCGGCTGCGAAACCGGGTCCGATCCACATGCTGCCGGGGAAGCTCGGCGCAGTGTAGCCGAACCACATCTGGATCATCTCGCTGAAGTAGATGACCGGGATCGACAGCACCAGAGAGACCCAGAAACGGCGGCGGAACATGGTCTCGTGGCCGCTATGGTCCACGTGATGCGCGTGCTCGCCGCCCGTGTGCGGATGATCGCCGCGTCCCTCCGCACGCTCGTCGTGCCGCATCAGCGCCTGGCCGTGTGTCGCGGCCGAGAGCGACTCCTCCCTCGCCGGCTGGCCGGGGACAGCCCCGGCAGACGAATGCCCGGTGCCCGAAAGGACGGGCTTCAGACCGCCGCGGTGTTTCGTGGAACCGGCATCGTCCGACGGCTCATGGTCACGGGATGATTCCATGTGTGCAACGGGCTCCTCGTGTCTGTCTGCCACTACGTGTCGACAAACTGGTACCCGTTGCGCAGCAGAGTCACCCAGCCGGACTGTGAGTTCCCATCTCTCCGTCCTGGCCGGAAGCGCCTCCAACAGATACCGGGCCGCTGCTCACGGGCATGCCTCGCTGAACAGATGGAGCCCCGGCCTGATCAGCGGCGAACTGCTTGCCCTCGTCACCCCCCGAGTCGGAGGCTGCAGGCGAGCTGTGTGGTTCGGACGCCAGGATGACGCCTTGGCGAGACCGCGATGGGACGGACGTACCGTCTCCCGTGCGGTCACGCGTCTCGCCCTTCGCATCGGAGTTAGACTGCCTGCGCTCGAGCCGCTCCGCAGCTCGCTGCCCTGATCGCTGGGATGGCTGGTACTCCGGCCTCAGCGGCCCCGATTGGCCTGCATCCGTCTCCACCGATGAGACTGCTGCGGGAGCGAGACTCACCGGCTCCCCTCCAACTGACCTGACAACCTCATTGGCGGCGAGCCCGCCGCCGGTCGCAAGGAGAGCGGCGGCGGCGACAGCGATTCCTTTGGCGGTGAGGGCGCCGACCGCATGCGCGAGCAAGCCGGCGGCCGGAGGGCCGAGCGCTGCGACGGGCGCGGCCGGCAGGAGCGCCGCTGCCGGAGGCGCTGCCAGCAGCGCCGCC
>CAZHMG010000014.1:0-42237 GCA_964533575.1 uncultured Thermoleophilia bacterium
GAGGCCGACAACGGCGTTGAACACGGTCAGCAGGATCAGCACGGCGCCCGTGCTCCACTGGCCGATCACGATCGACGCGACGCCGGCGATGAGCAGGAGGATCTGCATGTAGCTGCCGTACTGACCGAGAAAGCGCCGCCACCCTGGTGTCGGTTTCTCGGCGGGAAGCGCGTTTGCCCCGTGCTCCTGCAATATCTCGGCGGCTTTCGCCGCCGAGAGGCCATTGGCGGGGTCGACGCCGAGCCGCTCGGCGGCGTCGTCAGACGAGAGCGCGTACCACCTCTCGGTCGCCCCCCCTGTGCTCGCCGGGATCTGACTCGTGTCTGCCATTGTTACTCCATTCGCATACACCGCTCCCTGGGAGCAGCGGACTTCAGAACCTCTCCGGGACGTGGTGCAGCGGGCGATCCGGTTCAACGTACCCGCCGGCCTTCGGTGGACTGGGCATCTTCACATCTCGGGGCGCGAGCGGTTCGTAGGGGATTTGGCTGAGCAAGTGGGAGATGATGTTGAGCCGGCCGCGCTTCTTGTCTTCGTTGTTCGCGACGTACCACGGCCCCCATGCGGTGTCGGTGGCGGCGATCATGGTGTCGCGGGCCTGGCAGTAGGCGAAGTGGCGGCTGTAGGACTTCAGGTCGGTGGGGGAGAGCTTCCAGATCTTGCGCGGGTCGTCAATTCGGTTCTCGAGCCGCCGGGTCTGTTCGCTGACGCTGACGTTGAGCCAGTACTTGATCAGGATCATCCCGCTGTCGACCATCGCCTTTTCGACCGCCGGCGCCATCTGGAGGAACCGCTCGGTCTGCTCCGGGGTGCAGTAGCCCATGACGGCCTCGACGCCGGCGCGGTTGTACCAGCTGCGGTCGAAGATGGCGACCTCACCGGCCGACGGGAAGTGGGCCATGTAGCGCTGCACGTACATCTGCGACTTCTCGCGCTCGGTGGGTGCGGGCAGAGCGACGTGTTTGAAGACACGCGGGCTCGTCCGCTCAGTGATCCGCCGGATCGTGCCGCCCTTGCCCGCCGAGTCCAGGCCCTCGAACACGATGCAGACCTTCGCCCCGGACGCCTTGACCCACTCCTGCATGGCCACCAGTTCACCCTGCAGGCGCCGCATCTCACGCTCGTACTCCTTGCGCTTCATCTTGGGCTTCGCAGATGCAGACACCACGCCCCTCCCTTCGCTCGACGACCCCTCGACGGAGCGCACATCGACCGAAGCCTCAGACCGCGCCGCCTGCTTGGCCTTCTTCGCCTTCTTGCTCTTGCCCATCTGTCCCATCCTCCTCTTGGCCCTCCATGCCCACGACGGCTTTCAGCCAGCGCGGGTAGGAGACGTTCGCACGACCGGAAAGCCCTAGCTCTCGCACTGTGGCAGTCACCCGGGCTGCGTCCTCCGCTTCGATGGCGAAGGTCCGCGTCGTCTCTTCCTCCGCAGCCAACTCGGCAACCTCCAACCGGCAGCCGTAAACACCGTAGTGTCGACGGACCTTGTGGACCACGACCGCGCGCACACCGCGCTCCGGAACGGCGAGCGCTGACACGAGTTCCTCGAGCGAGAAGGCGTCCTTCCCGGGAGACAGCGCCGGCACCCCCAGCGCCGCGCAGACCCTGTCCGCCTCGCCCCGCGGAAGCGGAAACGGCTCGCTCATGGCGAGCCACCATCGCTCGAGGCCCGTCTGATCGACCTGCTCGAGCTCCTTGATGTCCATGCGACCGGCACGGATCTTGACACCCGCGTCCGTGCCGGAGGAGAGCAGGTAGATCTCGTCGCTCTCCTGGACCAGCTCGGCCTCGAGGGCGGCGAGCGTCGCGTCGGCCGCACCGAACTCGGCCCCGAACGTGCGCCACTCCCAGTGCAGGGCGGTCGTGTCCCAGCCACCCTCCTCCTGCATGGCCAGGCTCAGGTGGGAGTAGCCATCAAACGCCGCCGTCTCGCCCGAAGCGGGACATGGCCGTCTGGAAGCTCTCCTGGGCATGGTCCCGCGCGGCTTGCACGCCCCTCTTGACATCGTCCCAGGCTTCGTCGCTCGCTTCCTGGAGCTCCGTCACCTTGGCGGCCAGGGCGTCGCGCTGCTCGCGGAGTCCGGCGAGCTGCTGCTCGTACTCAGCCCTGGCGTCCGCCGAGATCTTGCCCGCTCTCGCCTTGAGCTTCTCAATGTCAGCACTCCACCCACCGAGCTGCGTCTTGAGCCGCTCCACGTAGGCGTCTCGGGCACTCCCAACGTCTTTCGCCTTGAACTTGGCGATCTCGGTCTCCTTCTCGGCGACCAGATCGCGGGCTGTCTTGATCCTCGCGAGAGACGGGTCGAGCGACGGATGAGTGAGGTCGCCGCGCTCGACCAGGTCAAAGACGAGCCCGCCCATCTCCCCCTCGGCCCTGGCGACGTCGCCTTGCAGCGACCTCAGCTTGCGCTGCTGAAGCTGGACCTGCGAGAACTTGCGTGCTTCCGTGGAGACTGTGGTGCCGGCCTTCTTGATGTTGTCGCTTACGCCCATGCGTTTCCTCCCGAATCTGTCGTTCGGCGGTGCTCGCCTAGACCCCCTCGACCGCCGCCAGTCGCCCAGACCGAATCGCCTCCGCGAACGCCTCGTAATCCCGCTGGTTCTGATCCGCGTAGCGCTCGGAGAAGTCCGCGATCGCCTGCTCGAACCGGTCACGGTTGCCCAGATAGGCGGCGATCGCGATCGGGTCTCCCGACCGCGCGTGCGCGCGGGCCAGCGTACTGCCGCATTGGCCGGCGTAGAAGGAGAGCGCGAGCGGCGACATCTGCTCGACCTCCACGGAGGCCTTCATGTCGCGCAACTGGCGCCAGTAGAGGTGGCGGTCCTCCTGGGCCCCTTTCGTCCAGCCCAGGTAGATGTCGCTCGCAGCCTGCATCATGCGCTGGCCCTGCACGACACGCTCGCCGCACTGCTTGTAGCGGCTCTTCGGCAGATGGTCCTCGAGCACCGACGCTTTCGCCTCCTTGATCTGCAGGAAGAGCGGATCGTGCTCGTCACGCCCCTGCAGCAGGACGATGAAGGCGCGCGTGCCAACACTGCCGACGCCGACGACCTTGCGCGCCATGTCGACGATCTGGAACTGCTCGAGAAGGTGCCGCCGGTCGGGCTGCAGCGTGGCACGGTAGGCCCGGAACTGCTGGTGGATCACGTGTTCGAGATCGTCCGCCGAAACCCCGTAGGTGGCATGCAGCTCACGCGCCGGCACGATCACCGGCGGCTGGCTGATGATGCGGTACCTGCCGTCCACGAGCTCGCCGATCTTGGCCAGCGCCTGCAGGCTGCCGCGCGTATGGGCCTTGCGCAGGGTGGCAGCCGCCTTCCTCGCGCGCTGCTCTGCGTCCACCCTCTGCGCCTTGCCCTTCTGTGTCAGCGCGACGCCGCGTATTGCCGCCAGCAGGTCCTCTTCCGACCGGTGGGCGTACCAGATGTCCATGACCGGCATCTCCGCGAACTCGGCCATCGACTCGCGGTAGGCTCTCACCGCGGCGAGGGTCGCCTCGCGCGCGCCGGCTTTCGTGAAGCCGTTGTTGCGCGCAGCGATGGTGAAGCTCGCGGCCAAGCGCTTGACGTCGTACTCGAACGGACCGGGCAGTGTCTCGTCGAAATCGTTCAGGTCGAAGATGAGTCTCCGCTCGGGCGACGCGAAGAAGCCGAAGTTCGAGAGATGCGCGTCGCCGCAGAGCTGCACGGTCAGGCCGGCACGTGGAGTGTCCTTCAAGTCTGCCGCCATGATCCTGGCCGCGCCGCGGTAGAACGTGAACGCCGAGACCATCATGCGCCCGTGGCGCACCGGCACCAGGTCAGGCTCACGGGTGGCGTCCTGCTCATCGAGCAAAGCGACAGGGTCGGGGCGATCAGCAGCAGGCTGCCACTCGCCGTGGCTGGAGCGAGGGGTCGTCGCCTTCAGCCGCTTGCCGCGCGCCCTGCGTTCCTCGACGGTCAGGTGCGTTACCTTCATCAAGTTCATTGATTTCAGCCTCCCTCTTCAGTTGCGCACCGTTCGTAAGCCCCTACGACTGCCGCCCCGCGTAGCCGGCCGTGGACAGATAGTCAGTGGCTGGCGAGCTGGGAAAGAGCCGCTGCAGCGCGGTCAGGAGGACGACGTCGCCCTGCACGTCGAGCAGGTTCCGAAGCACCGCGTCTATCGCATTCATCTCACCGGTCACCACGGCGTCGAACGTCATCCTGTCGCCTGTCAGGACGCAGTCGGCCTCCAGCCCCTCGCCGGACACCGTCACGGCACCATTGCGGATCTGGACGAAGTAGCGCTCTGCCCGGTCGCCATCCTTCACGTCGGCACGGATGAGACCGGAGAGACCTCGCGGGAGCGGTTCATGCCGGTCCGGGAGTCCTGTGAAGAATCGACGAGTGGGATCTGGGACCAGTTCCTCGCGGTGACGCACGTCGCGGGGGAGCATGGACTGCCCGGTCTGCCCGCCAGTTCTGCTGCATGGGCGCGGGTGCCCGTTCATGCTGTTCGCTTCGACGGCAGGATGAAGACCACGAAGAGCGTGAAGATCAGGAAGAAGAAGCCAAGGATGGTGAAGAGCATGCGGTTGTAGCCCTTGCTCTCGGCTATCGCTCCGCACCACATGGCGCACGTGACAGCGAGGAAGAACCAGAACATCCACATCATCCAGAACCAGAGATCCATTGTCGCCTCCCAAGAAGCGGTTCGAAGTGAAGAACGAGTCCACTGCGCCGACCCCAGTGCCGGTTGAGGCGTGGTCAGAACAGTCGGGTTGCTCGGGCAATACCGGTTCGCGCATGATCAGCCACCCGGCGCCGCCCCCTTCAAGTCAACGCCCCCTCGTCCGTCGAGGCCTCCCTCCCTGGTCCGCCACAAACGAGCGCGACGGCAGGCAGCAGGTCGGTCCCGATTGCCCGCTTGAGCACGAAAGCATCCGCTCCGGCTTCCGTCGCTGCCTGCCGCACGCTCAGCTCGTCATGGACGCTGAGAACGATCACCCTGAGCCCTGGGCAGCGCTCCCGAACCGCTCGCAACCAGCCCAAGCCGCCGTGCTGAGCCAAGGAGAGATCCACCACGAGGAGATTCGGCCGGAGCCGGCTCGCTGCCTCGAGCAATGACGCCTCGTCGGCGACCATGACCACCGTTCCAAACGCCGTCTCGAGCAGCCCCCGCACACCCTCGCTCAGTCCATGATGGCGGTCGGCCAGCAGAACGCAGCTGATGGCTTGCTCGCACAATGAGGCGACCTTTCTCCCCGGTTGCACCGCTGCCTGTCGGCATGTGTGTCCGTTAGAGACTAGACGGAATGGGGCGGGCTGTGACCTCGGGACACTACGGGCCCGATCACCGGGAAACTACGGGGTCACAACTCCACGAGGCCGTTCTTGATGGCGAAGCGGATCAGCTCGACCTTGAGTTCTTCGGCGACCAGGAGATGGTCGTCGGCGAGGAGCACGCGCGGGCGGCGCGGGGAATTCATCCAGAAGTCCCATCCACCGGCACCCAGGCAACGACCGTCGTGCCCTCGCCGGGGGCGCTCTGGATATCGAGCGTCCCGGCCACCAGCTGTGCGCGTTCGCGCATTCCCACCAAGCCGAGCCGGGCCGCCGGCCCCGGATGCCTCACCTCGAAGCCAATGCCGTTGTCGGAGACGGAGAGAGCAAGACCGTCGTCCATTTGCCGCAGCTTCACGCTGGCGACCGTCGCACCGGCATGACGGACCACGTTGCTCAAAGCCTCCTGGGCGATACGGAACAGGCAGAGCGCCGCGTCCCTGTCGATGACGGCCGCCGGGAGATCGACGCACACTGAGAGATCGAGGCTGGCTTGTCGACCGCGCCGTTCGCATTCCGCCCGAAGCGCCTCCGCCAGGCCGAGCTCCTCCAGGATGGACGGGTGCAGCCGGTACGCGAGAGAGTGAACGTCCTCGCTCAGGCGGACGAGCCCTTCGCGGACCGTCCGCATGGCCTCCGCCTGCGCTCCGTCCGTCGCCGCGAGCTCAGCTCGACCGACGTCGATCGCCAGCACGGCGAGCCGCTGACTCATGTCGTCATGCAGCTCCCGCGCGAGGAACGAACGCTCTTCCTCCTGTGCCTGGATCAGGCGCCGGCTCAAGTCGTGCATCTCATTCTCGGCGCGCTTGCGCTCCGTGATGTCGCGAAGGACGCCGTACGTGCGGACCGCGCGTCCCGCCGGGCCCCGCGCGGCAGCGCCCGCAAGGTGATGAATCCACTTCTCCCCGAGGTCGGGGTGCAGAAAGCGGTACTCGAGAGAGAACCGGTCTCGCCTCCCGTCGTGCAACTGCCGGCGCAGGTCCATGACTCGTTCACGGTCGTCGGGATGCAGATGCTCTATCCAGAACTCCAGGGGCTGGAGTCCTTGCTCCCGATCCGAAGGAATGCCGAAGAGATCGCGAAAGCGGTCGTCGAAGAACGTGACGCCCTCGACGAAATCCACCTCGTAGAATGCGAGGCCGCCGAGGTCAGCGCCCGCCTCCAGGCGAGCCTGGCTCGCGAGAAGCGCCTCTTCTCCCGACCTGCGCCCGGTGACGTCGATGGAGACGCCCATCAACCGGTCCGGCTCGCCGGTGGATGTGAAATGGGGTCGCCCGCGGGATGAGACCCAGCGCACACCACCCTCTCTCTGCCGGATCCGGTACTCCGCGCGGGCAGGTTCACCCGAGCTTGCGGAGTGCTCGATCGCTGCCCGAACGAGATTCCAGTCGTCGGGATGGACTGAAGCCTCGAGGCGTTCCATCGTAATGACTTCGTCCGGCGAGAACCCGAAGATCGTCCGAGTCCACTGCGTGACCCAGAAGGTTCCTGTGGCGTAGTCCAAGACCCACAGTCCAGCCTCCGCGGAGTCCGCCGCAAGGCTGAGACGCTCCTCGCTCTCCCGCAAAGCTTCGTCGGCGCGCTGTCGAGCGAGGGCGTTGGCGAAGACTTGCGCGATCAGTCTCAGTCGATTGACCAGCGCGTCTGGCCAGTCGCGTTCCGCTCGCGTGCTATTGAAAGCCAGCGCGCCGATAGGTGATGTCCCCCCCACCGAGAGCGGCACGGTCAGATTCGACTTGATGCCACGGATACGGGCGCTCTCCCGATCAACGTCAGCCTCCACCGGCATCGCCTCGAGCGAAGGCACCACGACCATCCGGCCAGCCCGCACTTGCTGGACTGCCCAGGGGTACTGATCCTGGCGGAGCGGTGCCAGATGTCGCACGTCACCTTGGGCGGGATAGGCATGGGTGGCCGTCGGGACGTCGCCGCCCGCAAACGACCACTGCCAGAGCACCGCGTAGTCGATGCCGAGGAACTCGCAGACACGGCGCAACGCTTCCTCGATCTCGCGGCCCATCTCGCCGGGAGGCAGATTGATGAAGCCGGAGGAGAGGTCGGAGATCAGCGTCTCGAACTCGAGACGTCTCCCCGAGTATTCGAGAGTCTTCCCCGTCTCGTCATCACCGGCCACATCGTCAGGGTACACCATGCGCCGACCGCCGGGGAGTCTCCGGAACGCCCGTACGGCGGCCGCGAAGACGTCGTTCCCGACGGGGGATCGACGGGCGTACTCACGGACTTTCACGTTCTGCTGGGGATGTCCTGCAGTCATGCCCTGACACGCCGGATAAGGAGAAAGGCGTAGAATGCTGACCGGACGGTCACACGCGGGGAGGCAGCCGGAATGAGCGCGGAGACCACCGGAAACGCAAGTGCGGCAGCAGCCGGCACAGGGCTCACCTCGCGCATAGCCTCGAACCTGAGCTGGTCAGAAGGCCTGAGGGCGCTGCTCTGCATGCTGCCGATGCTTGGCTCAGTGTTCATCGGCGACATGACGTACGTCGTCGCCCTTGGTCAGGGCGGGTTCTTCTTCAGTTCCCTCTTGTTGCCGAATCGGATCAGTGGCCGGCTCATCATGGGCTCGATCCTGATCGCGCTGGGGATGGGCTTCTATCTGATGGGCGGTACCGTCGCGCCGATACCTTGGCTCGCCGTCGTCATCACGTTCTTCGCCGCCCTCAACCTGAGCTTCCTGACCAGCTGGCGCATTGGCGGCCCCCTCGCGCTGTCGATCGTCATGATCTACACGGCGGGGCTCAACACCGGCAGCCCGGAGAAGGCGGCTGCGAACTTCCTGGCCTTCGCCCTGGTCATGGCGTGGGCGACGCTTGTGTCCATGCTGCCGGTCTGGAAGCCGATGATGCCTCCGAAGCCCAAGCACGATCCTACGAACGCAGAGCTTGCCGAGCAGGGATTTCGCATGGGCATCGGCACATCGCTTGCTCTGGCCGTCTCCTACATCTTCGAGTTCGCGAAGATAGGTTGGGCAGTGAGTGCCGTCGGCAGCATCGTTCGTTTTGATCCGACGATGTCCAAGCGCCGAGCTTGGGCGCGAGCGATCGGCACCATCGGGGGAGCGCTCATCGCAGGCTTCCTGCTGGTCAGAATAGAATCGATCACGACACTGGTGCTCATTGGTGTTCTCTTCGCGGTGCTCAACGGCCTGTACAAGAAGGCGAAGATCGGCCAGATGCCGCTGTTCTATACCGCAACCATTCTGATTCTCTACAGTCTGAACGATCTGCAAAGCGGCAAGGATCTGGCCTACATGCGACTCGTCTACAACATCGTCGGCGTCCTCATCGCCGTCTTCGTGGTCCTGTATCCATTCCCGTTCTTCACGAAGCGGCTGAGGAAGAACGAAAAGGCTGTGTCACACCACACCAACAGACTCGACTAAGGCCCCTGCGAGGGAGAACCAGGGCGCGTCTGCGATACACTCCTCTCCCCACCACCAGGAGGCAGCCAGTGGGCTACCACGAGTTCTTGGCCACGGGGCGCGTGCCCGACGCTCTCTTGCGGCGCATGATTCGCCGGCGGTGCGGCGACCTGCTGAAGCGGCTAGAGTCGGAGGCCGACGGCGATGCGATGGCGGCCCTGCGCATTCATGCCTCCGGACTCGTCACAGGTCCGTTCGTCATTCACCAGGACGCCGCCAACCGCCAGCACTACGAACTGCCGACCGCATTCTTTGAGCAGTTTCTCGGACCGCGACTCAAGTACAGCGCCTGCTACTGGCCTCAGGGCACCGACGATCTCGCGGCGGCCGAGGAGGCGATGCTCGCGCTGACCTGCGAGCGCGCGGGCCTCGAGGACGGCATGGACGTGCTCGACCTCGGCTGTGGTTGGGGCTCGCTCACCCTCTACATCGCAGAGCGCTACCCGAACTCCCGCGTGGTGGCGATGTCGAACTCGCGCACGCAGGCCGAGCATATTGACGCGGTCTGTGAGGCTGCCGGCACCGAGACCGTCACGACGACCACGACCGACATCGCGACCTTCGAGCCCGGCCGGCGCTTCGACCGCATCGTCTCGGTCGAGATGTTCGAGCATGTGCGCGACTACCGCACGCTGTTCGCCCGGCTGCGTACCTGGTTGCGGCCCGAGGGTCGCGTCTTGGCGCACGTGTTCAGCCACTCGCGCTACGCTTACACGTTCTCTGCCGACGATCCTGCCGACTGGATGGGTTCGCGCTTCTTCAGCGGCGGACAGATGCCGGCCCACGACCTGTTCAGCCTGTTCGATGACGACCTCGTGATCGAGCAGCGCTGGTGGCTGAACGGCGAGCACTACGCCCGCACGCTCGAAGAGTGGCTCCGCCGCTACGATGCGCACGCCGAGGCCATTCGCCCCATCCTCGAGAGCACGTACGGCTCCCCGGCGGCCAATGGCTGGTGGATCGACTGGCGTCTGTTCCTCCTTGCCTGTGCCGAGACGTGGGCCTACAACGACGGCCGGGAGTATGGGGTGTCCCATTACCTGCTCGCGCCGAGAGCGGAGACCTGAGCAGTGTCCCGGGAAGCGGGAGACGGCAAGCGCCGCGTGGTCGTGACCGGCATCGGCGTCGTCTGCCCTCTCGGCAACGACATCGAGACGGTCTGGACGCGGCTGCTGGCGGGCGAGAGCGGCATTGGGCCCATCACCCGATTCGACCCCTCGCGGCTCACCTCGCGCATCGCCGGCGAGGTGAAGGACTTCAGCCCGGAGGACTACATCGACCGCCGCGAGGCGCGACGCATGGACCGATACTCCCACTTCGCCGTGGCTGCGGCACGGCAGGCGCTGGACGCCGCCGGGCTCGATGTCGACGGCGAGGCGGAGCGCATCGGCGCGATCGTCGGCAGCGGCGGCGGCGGTCTCTCGACGTTCGAGCAGCAGGCGCGCGTGCTGCTCGAGCACGGCCCCCAGCGGCTGAGTCCCTTCTTCGCCACGATGATGATCCCCAATATGGCTGCGGCCCACGTCTCTCTCAATCTGGGGCTCAAAGGCCCGCTGGGCGCCGTGAGCACGGCCTGCTCGGCCGGAGCCAACGCGATCGGTGACGCCTTCGAAGTCGTTCGCCGCGGTGCGGCCGAGGCGATGCTGGCGGGCGGAGCGGAGGCTCCGATCTGCGAGACCGGGGTCGGCGCCTTCGACGTCATGCGGGCGCTGAGCACGCGTAATCACCATCCGCGCGAGGCCTCGCGCCCCTTCGACGCCGCGCGCGACGGATTCGTGATCGGCGAGGGCGCGGGCATCCTCGTGCTCGAGGAGTTGGAGCATGCCCGCGCCCGGGGCGCTCGCATCCTCGCCGAGGTCACCGGCTACGGCATGAGTTCTGAAGCCTTCCACGTTGCCCTGCCGGACGCGACGGGCGCCGCACAGGCACGCGCCATGACGGCGGCGCTGCGTGACGCCGGCCTCTCGCCCGGCGAGGTGGACTACGTGAACGCTCACGGCACGTCGACGCCGGCCGGCGACGTCGCCGAAACGCGCGCCGTCAAGCTCGCGTTCGGAGGGCACGCGCGGCGAGTGCCCGTCTCCTCGACGAAGTCGATGACCGGGCACCTCCTCGGCGCCGCCGGCGCCATTGAAGCGGCCTTCTGCGTCAAGGCCATCCTCGCCGGCGCCGTCCCGCCGACCATCAACCTCACCGACCCGGATCCGGACTGCGACCTCGACTATGTGCCCAACGTGACTCGATCACTCAGCGTCGGCACGGCGATGTCGAACTCGTTCGGCTTCGGCGGGCACGACGTCTCGCTCATCCTTCGTCGGACTTCTCAGTAAGCTCCCCGGAGATCTCGGCGAACATGGTCCGTACCCACTCCGGCAGCGGCACTGGCCGCCCGGTGCCGGCCTCGATGACGGCCATGCGCGTCCAGCCCGCGGCGAGAAGCACGCCGTCGCGCGCCACCTCGTAGTCGAAGGCGAAGGAGGCCCGCCCATACGTGTCGAGCAGAACGGTCACATCCAGGAGATCGTCGACGCGCCCCGGCCGGCAGCTCGTGACTCGCGCTTCAACGACCGGCATGAAGATGCCGCGTTGCCCCAGACGTGCGATGGACACCCCGAGCCCCCGCAGAGCTTCGACGCGGGCGATCTCGAAGTAGGCGAGGAGGGCGGCGGCGCGCACCACCCCCGATGCATCGGTATCCGCGTGGCGCACGCGAATCTGAATCGGAAAACGACTGCGTGAGGTGCCTGACCGGGTCATGGCCGGAGTCTAGCATCCGACACTGCAACGATCGCGGCGGCATCCGGCCCCCACGAGAGCGCCGCATAACCCGTAGACTAGATGACGATTCCCGCACCCGCGGGCACGGCTCCTGCATACTCATCCCTGCGCCCGGACGGCACACAAGAACGCTGGACAACCGCGGCGTCTGAAGGAGGCAGCTCAATGGGTCTGTTCGACGGCAAGACCGCGCTCATCGTCGGCGTCGCCAACAGGAGCTCCATCGCCTGGGGCATCGCCAAGGCGCTGCACGCCGAAGGGGCGCGACTCGCCTTCTCGTATGCCGCGCCCGGCCTCGAGAGCCGTGTGCGACCCTTGGCCGAGAGCGTCGGCGCCGAGCTCATCGAGCAGTGCGACGTCGCCGACGACGACGCCCTCGACCGACTCTTCGAGAAGACGGCGCACACCCTCGGGTCACTCGACGTGCTCATCCATGCCGTTGCTTACGCCGAACGCAGTGATCTCAGCGGACGATTCATCGGGACCAGCCGCGACGGATTCGCAACCGCCCTCGATATCAGCGCCTACTCGCTCATCGCGCTCGCCCGCCGCGCCGCGCCGCTCATGCCCGCCGGCGGCGCGATCCTCACACTGACGGCGCACGGGAGTGTGGCCGTCCTCCCCGGCTACAACGTCATGGGCGTCGCCAAGGCGGCGCTCGAATCCTGCGTGCGCTACCTCGCCTACGACCTCGGCCCGGACGGCATTCGCGTCAACGCGCTCTCGCCGGGAGCAATCCGAACGCGCGCCGCGACCGGGCTCCCCGGGTTCCGCCGCGTGTACCGGCAGACCGAGCAGGTCACGCCGCTCCGCACGATGGCGACGCAGGACGATGTGGGCCGCACGGCCCTGTGGCTCTGCTCGGACTGGGCGCGAGCGGTGACCGGCGAAGTCGTCTACGTCGACGCCGGGTACCACATCCTCGGCGGCTCGCCGCTTCCAGATGACGGCGAACAGCCCGCGCCCTGAGCCTCAGGGAGTGAACTGCGGTGCGGTCCTTGCGTCCCCCTCCGACGTTCCGCCGAGCTGCTGCCTGATCTCGCGCTTCAGCACCTTGCCTACCGCGTTGCGCGGCAGGCTCTGCGTGGTGACGAGCTTCTTCGGCAGCTTGTAGGCGGCGATGTCCTTCTCCTTCAGGAACTCCACGAGATCGCCGAGCCTCGGCTCTCCGCCCTCCTTCGGCACCACCACTGCCGTCACGACCTCTTCGCCGAGACGGCCATCCGCTATGCCCACCACCGCCACCTCGGCGATCCCGGGATGGTCGGCCAGCAGGTATTCGATCTCCTCAGGCGCGATGTTCATGCCGCCGCGGATGATGAGGTCCTTGGAGCGACCGACGAAGCGGTACCTGTCGCCGCGCTCGCCGTCGATGGCGAACAGGTCGCCTGTGAGGAAGAACCCCTCGGCGTCGAAGGACTCCGCGGTGAGCTCCGGCCGCTTCCAGTAACCGGAGAAGACGGTGGCGCCGCGGATGGCGAGCTCGCCCGGCCGGCCCGGCTCGTCGATCACCTCACGCGTCACCGGGTCGAGCAGTTTCGTCTCGATCATGCTTGCCACACGGTTCGACCAGGTGAAGCCGGCGACGCCGAACCGCGGGAAGTAGAGCGCGCGCTCGGCGGCGTCGGGAATGTCGGTCGGGTCGCTGAGCAGCGCCGTGCCCTCGTTGGCGCCGAAGACGTTCAGGATCGGGATGCCGTGCTCCTCCTGCCAGCGTGACACCATCCACTGCGAGAGCGGGGCCGAACCCGAGCCGATGTACCTGATGTGGCTCAGATCGGCGTTGTCGAGGAGCCCAGGCCGCAACAAGAGGAGATTGAGCAGCACCGGCGGCGCGACCGTGTACGAGATCCGTTCGAGACCAATCTGAGCCAGAAAGACCGGCAGGTCGAACGGCTGGTGCAGCACCAGCGTGCCGCGCGTGAGCAACCAGGGCACGAGCATGCCGCCGATGGCCGACATGTTGACCAGGGGGAAGGGGTTGAGCAGAGCGTCGCCCTCTCGCAGATCGGCGCCATCGACGGTCGCCCAAGCGATCGCGATCCAGAGATTGTGACTGCGTGGGACGCCTTTGGGCTCGGCCACGGTACCCGACGTCCAGCAGACGGTGAACACGTCGTTCGCGGTGAATGGGTGCTCGGCGACCCAAGCGTCCACATCGATGGCGCTGACATCTGCCGTCAGGATCTCGGCCAGCGAGGCGACGTCTGCCGGCAGATCGTCACCCAGCGCGATGACATGCTCGATGCAAGGAAACTCCGGCTGCAATCCCTGCACCATCCGCACATGATCGTGGCCGCCAAACGTCTGAATGGTGATGAACACCTTCGGATCGGTGAGCGCGATCACATGGCGTAGCTCGTGCGTGCGAAATTGCACGGGAAGCGGGCTCACAATAGCGCCGATACGCGCGCAGGCGAGGTAGACGACGACCAGCTCGGCGATGTTCGGAAGCTGGACCATGACGACATCGTCGTTACGGATGCCGGCCTCCAGCAGCCCCGCCGCGAGGCGCCCGCTGGCGACTTCGAGCTCACCGTAGGTGAGGCGCTGTTGTTTCCCCGGCGCGAGCTCCGCACGATTCGGCGGGTCGATGACGGCCGGCTGATCGGGCTGAAGCTGCGCGGTCTGGCGAAAGAGGTCGCTGAGGGTCTTGTCCTGCCACCAGCCGCGTCTAACGTACTCCTGGACCAGCTGCTCAGGGCTGAGGATCATGGCCGCGCTCCAGTCAGTGAAGGGACGACGAAACGAGGGACCTGCGCACGCGCTGAGTATTTCACGACTTCACGAGATTGTATGCGGTGGGAACGACCACGCGCAGTGGCTCTGGCCGGCTTAGCATGGCAGGACAATCCCGTGTGCCGTCACCGGCAGCCTGACCATGGAGTCACGCCAGTCAAGGTCAAGGACGTTCGCCGTCAGCGATCCATGAAGTCCATGAGGCTGAATCATTCTGTCGTTCGGCCACCACCTCGGCAGGCACGCCGAGGTGACCCTGCACGTAGCGGCCGAGCAGCTCCCACATGCGCTCGGCCGTCATCCAGCGATAGCCGAGAAGGAACTGGAGCGAGTATCCGTCGAGAATGGCAGTGAACTCCTCGACGACCTCATCGAAAGGATGAGCCAGACGGAAGGCGCCGCCGGCCACGCCCTCCTCGAGGATGGTGACGATCTGCCGCCGCCACTGGTTGCGAAGCGGCATGAGTACGTCCCGGTAGGCCGGCTCCCGCATGGCCCTGCCCCAGAGGTCGTAGCGGATGAGCGCCTCGTCGCGGGCGAAACCGTGCGGGGGCATGGACGCCGCGAGGAAGCCGAGGAGCTTCTCGATGGGCGGCGCGGCGCCGGCGACGATCGCGTCGCGCCGCGCCGTCTCGCGCGCGTTCTGCCAGACGACCGCCTCCAGCAGCACCTCGTCCTTGGTCGCGAAATGGTAGTGGACGATGGCGGTCGAGAGGCCGGCCTCACGGGCGATATCGCCCACCCGGACGGCCGCCATGCCCTTATCCACGATGACGCGGCAGGTTGCGTCGAGGATGCGTTCGCGCGTGGCGCGGCCGGCTGGGCGGAGGGCGACGCCCGCCTCGTCGCCGCCTTCCCCGGCGCTGCCGGCCTCGCCCCGGGCTGAGCGGGCGTCTGCCCACCCGGGGCTGCCGGACTGGTACTCGCGGACGATTCGGCGCACGATGTCGGCGGAACGGGCGTCAGGCGGTGAGGCGGCGTCGGGCGTGACGCCAGAGCCGGCGGCTTCTGGCTGGGCGCTGCCGGCCGCGCCCGCGAATCCAGATGCGGCGACTGGCCCGAGGCCCGCCAGGATGCGCTCGCGCATGCGACGCGCCGTCGCGTAACTCAGATCGAGGTCGGCGGCGAGGCGGCGGATCGAGACGGTCTCGCCCTGCTCAGCCGCGCCCGCGATGAAGACGACGGCGCGAAACCACAGGGCGAGCGACGTGCTGGATCCGTGGAAGAGCGTGCCGGCCGTGGGCGAGAGCTGCCGGCCGCAGGCATCGCAGCTGAAGACCGGCCGGCCCGCAAGCGGGTGGAAGCGCCGGCGCCGGCCGCAGGACGGGCAGTCGGCGTGCCCGCCGTCGGGGCTGTGGCGTCTCCGCCACAGCCATTCGCGACAGGCCTCGTCCGTCCAGCCGGCCGGGTCGGGACGACGGGCCATGGCGTCCATCTTCCCGTCCGTCGTCTCATCGCGACAGGTGCGCCCCTTGCCCTGCTCGCCCGCCGTCGTCCTCGCCTCCTGGCGCCGGCGCTCAGGCCGTCGCGCCGGGTTCTCCCCGCCACGCGGCCGAGGAACCGGCCGCTCCCGCTTGCGCGCCGGGGCCGAAGTGAGGCTCGAGCGCCTCCAGCGCCGCGCGCTCCACTGCTGCCTCCGTGATCCCGAAGACGATGGCGTTGACCGTCAGGCGGCACACGGACGCGGCGCCGACGGCTCCGCGTATCGTCACGCCGCCGGAGAAGCTCGTGGCGTTGAAGTACATGCGCTCGCCCGACGGCTCCTCGAACACGCCCTTGACGTGGCCGATGAGCCTGCATCCGCCGGCTGCCAAACCGTCGACGAACGCCGCCGCGAACGCCTGGATGGCCGCGCGGATCTCGTCGCCTCCCGTACGCGCGCCGAGGAGCACCTCCCGCTGCAGCACGTACACTGTCGGGCTCAGTCCTGCATCGTCGTGCTCGTGACGGCGGTGCCCCCGATGCCCGTGCCCGTTGCCCGCGTCGGCATCCTCGTGCCTTCCCCTCATGTGATCGTCGGTCACAGCACCTGCTCCAGAAGCGGCTCGAGGCTCTCGCTGTCGAGCGCCGACACCGCCATCACCGGCGCGTTCGGGCCAAGCGCGCACACCGCGGTCACGATGCGGTCGAGCTCTTCGGGCGGCACGGCGTCGCGCTTGTTGACGGCGATCACGTCCGCCTGCGCGATCTGTCCCTCGAGCAACGGGCCGACGACCTCGGAGAGGACCTCATAGCGTTCGGCGTCGATGACCGTGACGACGACGACGCCGGCGACGGCGGCAGCGTACTTCTCCACCGTCGCGACGAGGTCGGCCGGCTGCGCGATCCCGGTCGGTTCGAGCAGGACATACTCCGGACCGTAGGTGCGCGCAAGCGAATGCAGCGCCTCGACGACGCCGGTCGACAGCGTGCAGCAGATGCAGCCTCCGAAGAGCTCGCGGACGACGAAGCCGTGGTCGGCCACGAAGTGCCCGTCGATGCCGACGTCCCCGATCTCGTTCTCGATCACGGCCACCTTGCCGCCGCGTTCGGCCAGGTGCCGGGCGATGGCGAGCAGCACGCTCGTCTTGCCCGAGCCCAGGAAGCCCGCGATGACGATGAGCTTCACCGGCTCCTCACCAGGCCGCCGCCATCAGAAGACGGCCGGCACATTCGTGAACATCACGACGGCGGGACGGGAGCGGGACGGGTTGCGGAAGGTGTGCGGCTCCCGCGGGGAGTACGTGAGCGAGTCCCCGGAGTTCAGCCGCTGCGCACCGGACTCGAAGACGATATCGACGCTGCCCTTGAGCACGCAGGCGAAGCCGAACTCGGCGTCGATGGAGTAGAGCTCGTCACTGGGGCTGCCGAGCGGCTCGAGATGGGTCTCGAAGACCTCGAAGCGGCGCTCGGCCGGCGGGGTCAGCAGATGGTCCTCGACCCCGACGCCGCCGAGGTACATGCGTTTGCGCTCGCCTCGGCGCACGATGGGCGACACCGGCGCCGCCGGCGCCGCGCGCTGCACGAGCGTAGCGACGTCGATATCGAGCACGGAACACAAGCCGAGCAGCGAGGCGATGGACGCTGAGCTCTCGCCTCGCTCCAGCTGGCTGAGAAAGCCCTTCGTGAGGCCGGCGGCGCTCGCGACCTGCTGCAGCGTCAGCTGCCGGGCCACGCGCTCGGCGCGCAGCTGCGCGCCGATGCCGGCGAGAAACTCCTGCGCGAATTCGCTGCCGTTCCCCATTCGCATGGGGACGGCAGAGCCTCGCCGCGCGCCGTCGTTGTCAGCCATCTCTGCCATCGCGATAGCGTATCCCAGGGCTCCGGCCGCTGTCTGTGTCCGGCGCGGCCCGCCACGGCATGAGACGCCTCAGCCGAGCAGCTCGTCGGCGACGCGCACCGCTTCGATCGCGTCGCCGGCGTACAGGTCGGCGCCGTAAGCGGTGACCAACTCTGGTGTGACCGGCGCACCGCCGATCAGGACCTTGGCGTCCGGGCTCTTGGCGCGCACGTCCTCGACGACGCGCTTGAGGGCGGGCAGCGTACTGGTGATCATGGCGCTCGCGCCGACGATCTGCGCGCCGCTCTCGGCCTGGGCCTCGGCGAACCGCGCGATCGGAACGTCGATGCCGATGTCGATCACCTCGTAACCATTCGTCTCGAGCGTCAGGGCGACGATGTTCTTGCCGATGTCGTGGATGTCGCCTTCGACCGTCCCGAGGACGACCGTGCCCTTGGTCTCCATGGCCTCGCCGAGGTGCGGCTTGACCAGCTCCACCGCGGCCTTGAAAGCCTCCGCCGCGATCAGCAGCTCGGGCAGGTAGTAGTCGCCCTCCTCGAAGCGCTTGCCGACCTCGCTCATCCCGGGGGCAAGGCCCTTCTGGATGACGTCGACCGGCGGCACGCCGTCGGCCAGCGCCTGGGACGTCAGTTCGGCCACGCGAGCCTCTTCCAGCTCGACCAGGCTCTCACCGAGAGCCCGCAGGATGTCTTCACTCACCGCAGACCTGCCTTTCCGGGCACGCTCCCCAGGGTTCTCAGTACGTCCCGTACTCTCTCGCCGAGTCGACCAGCGCCTTCGCGTTGATGATCGGCCCGTGAGACGGGTACTCACAGGTCGGGCCGAGGATGAAGCCCCCGCCCCCCGCCAGATTCTCGATCATCACCTTGCTGCGCGCCTTGACCTCGTCGTAGCCCACGGCCGCGAGGTCCGGCGGCCACCACTCGCCGAAGAGGACGGCCCGCGAGCCGTACTTCTGCTTGTAGTCGGCCCACGTCTCGCAGGACTTCGGCAGGGCGGCGCACTGGTAGACGTCCACGCCGCCGATCTCGTCGAAGGCGGCGTCGATGTAGGGGACGGCGTCGCAGTTATGGATGACGAGCGTGGCGCCCGTCTCCTTGATGGCGGCGTTCATGCGCCGCAGGCAGTCGCCCTGCAGCTTCATCCAGAGCTTCTCGCTCATGATCGAGCGGTTGCCGTAGTCGTGGCAGTTCACGACGATGCTGACGCCGCGCTTGACCATGGCGCGCGCGTAGTCGATGACGACGTCCGTCGCCACCTCGAGTCCGTACTTCACGGCCTCGGGGTGGCGGATGCAGTCCATGAGCAGCGGCTCCATGCCGCGCAGCAGGCCGAGCACGACCAGCGGCTCGGCGACGATGCAGGCAACCGGCACGGTGTCCCCGCGCGTCGTGTACAGGATGTCGGCGACCTCGAGCGTCATGCCGATGCGCTCGGCCTTCTCGACGTCGTAGCGCTCGAGCTTGAAGTAGTCGTCCGGCGTCTTGATCAGCAGGTCGTCCTTGTCAGAGTAGGCCGGCTGATCCTCCTGGAAGATCATCTTCTGCCCGAAGCCGGCCGCCTCGACCATCATGTCGAAGTACGCCATGATGCGGTCGTCGCCGATGAGGTCCTGCCAGGCGAGCATGCACGACGACATGAGCTTCGAACTCTGCATCATCTCGCCGTAGCTCACTCCGAGCATGTGGCGCGTGATGCCGTGGCCGGCCGTGAAGACGGGCACCCGATCCGGGACCTCGCCGCGCAGGACTGCGTCGATACGCTCGCGCGACGTCATGTCGCCCGCGTTGTTCATCCCGTCCTCCTCCTCGTGACGGCCGTTACCCTCTCGCCGACAAGCGCCCGCAAGAGCGTAGCGGTGCGCGGGCGAGTTCGGCCCGACCATACCACCGTCTGTCTCTACTTGACAACGGCCGTCCGCCGCGGCCATCATCGCGGTCAAGGCGGCCTCTTCGCGTGGCCGAAAGCGGACAAAGGGAGCCGGATCAGGATGGAGAGCAAGGACGTCACCAGCTCGTTCCGCCAAGCGGCCCGTGACATCGACTTCGAGTGGCCCACAGTCAACCTCCTCGAAGCCTGCAACGAGTACGGGCTCGCGCTGGAAGACGTGTGTTACCTCGCCGCCAACGAGAACCCATACGGGGCCTCGCCGCGCGCCATGGCGGCGGCGGCGGAGCGCCTCGTCAAGGCGGCGATCTACCCGTCTCCGTCGCTGATTCACGACGAGCTGCACAACGAGTACGCCGACGTGCGGCGCGCCCTGGCCAAGTACTGCCGCGTCCCCGAGAACATGATCATGCCCGGCCCGGGCTCGGAGACCGTGCTCCGTTACGTGACGCAGGCCTTCATCGATGCGGGAGACGAGGTCGTGGCCGCCCCCGAGAGCTACAGCGGCCACCCTTGGGCGACCCAGATCATGGGCGGCATCGTCAAGTTCGTCCCGCTCGTCGACTACCGCTTCGACATCGACGGCTTCATCGCCGCGACGACCGAGCGCACCAAGATGATCTGGCTGTGCAGCCCCAACAACCCGACCGGCACGATCATCACCGACGCCGAGCTCGCGCGCCTGGTCGAGAACGTGCCGGCGCAGACCGTCATCGTCTGCGACCAGGCCTATCAGGAGCTGGTCGACGATTCGACGTGGGGCGACGGCACGAATTACCTGCTCGCCGGCCATCGCAACGTCGTCGTCCTGCGCACGCTCTCCAAGGCCTTCGGCCTCGCCGGCATGCGCTTCGGCTACGCGATCGCAGATCCGGAAGTGTGCCGCGTCATCGACCACATCCGCGAGCCGTACTACGTGAGCGGGCCCGCCTGCGCCGCCGCCCTCGCCGCACTCGCGGATACCGAGTGGCGCGACGAGGTCGTGGGCAAGCTGGTGGCCGCCCGGCGCTCCGTCGGGGCGGCCCTCACGGAGCTCGGTTGCGACGTCGTCCCCAGCCAGTGCAACTTCCTGCTCGTCGACACCCATCGCGACGCCGGCGAGATGTACGAGCGTCTCCTGCGCCGCGGCATCGTCGTGCGCCCCGGCAGCCTCTGGGGGTACCGCACCCACATCCGCATCTCAATGGGGACGGAGGCCGAGAACCGCCGCCTCGTGACGGCCATGGCCGCCGAACTGGCGCCGGCCGAGGCCGTCGGCGAGAACGTGCCGTGAACCGCAACGCCCTCGACGGCCTCACCCACGAGGCCGCGTTCCGCGCCTGCATCGCGGGCATCCGCGACTACGAGCCAGGCGCGGACGCCCAGCAGGTCTCCCAGGCCACGGGCATACCCTTCCACGACATCGTCAAGCTCGCCTCGAACGAGAACGACTTCCCCATCTCGCCGAAGGTGCTGGCCGCCATCGAGGGCCAGTTCCCGCTGCTGCACAGCTACCCCTGGGAGGACTACACGCGGCTCAAGCACGCGGTGGCCAAGGCGAACGGGGTGTCGCCCGAGCGCGTCGTCCTCAGCTCCGGCTCGGCGCAACTCGTCCTCAACCTGCCGCTCCTCTACGTGAACCCCGGCGACGAGGTCGTTATGGCGCCCGAGTCGTACGCGCTGTACGAGGCGGCCAGCCAGGTGATGGATGCCACCAGCCGCTGGGTGCCGCTCAAGGACTACCGCTTCGACATCCCGGCCATCATCGACGTGCTGAACGAGCGCACCAAGATCGTCTGGCTGTGCAGTCCCAACAACCCGACGGGGACGATCGTGACGCGCGACGAGCTCCAGGCGCTCGTGGACGCGGCCCCCGTGACCACGGCGATCGTCATCGACCAGGCCTACTGTGAGTTTGTGGACGATCTGGCCTGCGCCGACCCGCTCGACTTCCTCGCCCGCGGGCATCGCAACGTGATCGCCCTGCGCAGCTTCTCCAAGTCGTACGCGCTGGCCGGCGTACGGCTGGGCTACGCGGTCGCCGACCCCGTGGTCTGCCAGATGCTCGACCGCATCAGCGAGCCGTTCTTCGTGAGCCGCACCGCCTGTGCCGCCGGACTGGCGGCGCTCGGCGACGAGGAGTGGCTGCGGGAGAGCACCTCGACCGTGCGCGAGGGACGCGAGTTCCTCTCGCGCGAGCTGGCCGCGCTCGGCTGGGATGTGGTGCCGAGCCAAGGTAACTTCATCCTCGCCGACACGCACAGGGACGGCCGCGCGCTCTTCCACGCGCTCATGCAGACGGGCGTCATCGTCCGGCCCGCTGACGGGTGGGGCTACCCGACCCACATTCGCGTCTCCGTCGGGTTACCGGACCAGAACCGGCGCTTCCTCTCGGCGCTGCGAGCGTGCCTGGCGCAATGACCATCCGCGCCTCACTCATGGTCACGTGCCTGGGTGACGCATTGTTCCCGCGAGTCGGCGTCGCCACCGTGCGCGTCCTCGAGGCGCTCGGCGTGCGCGTCGACTTCCCGGCGGGCCAGACGTGCTGCGGCCAGCCCGCCTTCAACGCCGGCTACCAGGAGAGCGCCCGCCGCTCGGCGCGCGCCTTCCTCCACGCCTTCGCCGGCAGCGAGCACGTCGTCTCGATCTCCGGCTCCTGCGCCGCCATGGTGCGCGAGCAGTATCCACGGCTGTTCGCCGGGCAGCCGGAGGAGGCCGACGCGCAGGCGCTGGCGGCGCGTACGTACGAGTTCTCGGAGTTCCTGACGGACGTGCTGCACGTGGAGGAGCTGCCGGTGCGCCGGCCGGGCACGGTGACGCTGCATCATTCGTGCCATACGCGGAGGCTGCTGGGCGTCGTGGAGCAGCCTGAACGGCTCCTCGGCATGGTCGACGGCTTGACGTACGTGCCGCTGCCGCGCGCCCAGGATAGCTGCGGCTTCGGCGGCACGTTCTCGATCAAGATGCCGGCCATCTCGGCGGCGATGGTCGACGAGAAGGTCGACCATGTCATCGCGACCGGCGCCGGCACCCTCACCGGCCTCGACATGAGCTGCCTGATGAACATCGACGGCCGCCTGCGCCGCCGCGGCGAGACGGTGCAGGTCAAACATCTCGCCGAGCTGCTTGCCGAGGGATGGCACGAGTGAGCTCCTCCAGCCGCGAAGCCTTCGACGCCCGCGTTGCCCGCACGCTTGGTGACGCGACGCTGCGCGAGACGATCCGGGAGGGCCAGGACTACATGCAGGCGCGCGGCGAGGTCGCGCGTCGCGAGCTCGATCTGGACGCCTGGCGCGAAGCGGTGGCCGAGGTGCGACGCCACACGGTGGCTCACCTCGACGCCTACGCCGAGCAGTTCATCGCGAACGTGGAGCGCCGTGGCGGGACCGTCTTCTGTGCCGCCGACGCGCGCGAGGCGCGCGACCACGTCGCGGAGCTCGCGCGCCGCAAGCAGGCGCAGCTCATCGTCAAGAGCAAGTCGATGGTGACGGAGGAGATCGGGCTGAACGGCGCCCTTGAGGCGCTCGGCATCGAGGTGGTCGAGACGGACCTCGGCGAGTTCATCGTGCAGCAGTGCGGCGAGAAGCCGTTCCACATCGTCGGACCCGCCATGCACAAGACCCTCGACGACATCTGCACGCTCTTCTGCTCGCTCGCCGGCGAGACGCTGCCGGACGACCCCGTGCAGCTCACGGCGTTCGCGCGGCGGCGACTGCGGGAGAAGTTCCTTGCCGCCGACATCGGCATCACCGGCGCCAATTTCGGCGTCGCCGACAGCGGCTCGATCGTGCTCATCACGAACGAGGGCAACGGCCGCCTGGCGACCACGCTGCCCCGCACGCATGTCGTCGTCATGGGCGTCGAGCGCCTCGTTCCCGACCTGGCGAGCCTGGAGCCGATCCTGACGGTGCTCCCCTGGGCGGGGGGCGGCGAACGCATCACGGCCTATGTGACGGCGATCACCGGGCCCCGGCGCGGGGGCGACCTGGACGGTCCCGAGGAGCTGCACGTGGTGCTCGTCGACAACGGCCGCGCGTCCATCCTCGGGACGCAGTATCAGGACGTGCTCCACTGCATCCGCTGCGGCGCCTGCCTGGATGTGTGCCCCGTCTTTCGCCAGATCGGCGGCCACGCCTATGACTCCACCTACTCCGGTCCCATCGGCGCTGTGCTCAACCCGCTGCTGGACGGGCTGCCGCGTCACGCCGAGCTGCCGTTCGCCTCGTCGCTGTGCGGGGCCTGCAGCGAGGTCTGCTCGGCGCGCATCCCGCTGGCCGACCACCTCGTCGCGCTGCGGCAGGACGCGGTCCGGGAGGGCTTGACGCCGAAGACGTGGGAGGCCGGGTTCGAGGGCTTCGCCGTCGCGACCAAACACCCCCGTCTGTTCGGCCTGGCCGAGCGGATCGGCCACGTCGCCCTGCTCCCTTGGTCATGCCGCGGGATCCTCCGCCGAGCGCCGGGCCCGCTGGCGGCGTGGACGCGCGACCGCGATCTTCGATTGCCGGCACGCTGGTCGTTCCGGCGACTGTGGGAGCGCCGGCCGGCGGGGGTCGGCGATGAGGCGGCGGGCGTGAGGCCGGGTCACGAGCCCGGAGACAGCGCCGCGAACGGCGTCGAACGGAGCCCGGGATGAGGCGCGAGGACTTCCTGAGCCGCCTCCGCGTGCAGCTCGGCCATGGCCGCGACCTGCAGGCGCCGCCGGCGCCGCATCCCGCGCCGGCCACGCCGGCCCAGCTGACCGGCGCGGCGCTGATGGAGCGTTTCGTCACCCGGCTGGGCGAGCTCGAGGTCGGCGTCAGGCGCAGCGCCTCGCGCAGCGAGGCGCTGCAGGACATCGCCGATCTGGCCGTCCGTCGAGGCTGGACGGCCGCGTGCGGGCCGGCCCGGCTGCGCACGCCGGCCCTGGAAAGCATCTGGTCCGATGATCCGCGAACGGCCGACCTCGGCCTCGCGGAGGCCGACTATGCGATCGCCGAGACCGGCACCGTCGTCTTTCTCAACGGCGGCGAGGCAGCTCGCAGCCATTCGCTGTTGCCGCCTGTCTCATGCGTGCTCGTGCCCGCGTCTCGCCTCATGCCCCGTCTTGGGGACGTCCTGCGCTTGCTCGGCTCGGCGCCGGACGACCTTCCCGCCTGCGTCAGCTTCGTCAGCGGGCCGAGCAACACGACCGACATCAACGCCACACGCTGCGTCGGCGTTCACGGGCCCATTGAGGTCCTGGTCTGGATAGTGGCCGCCCACTGACGCTCGCCGCGGCGTCACCGCTCGCCGCCAACCGCGTGCCGCTCAATCGCCGTCCCGCCTCGCTGTTACGCCCGGGCGGCCGCAATCGTCGCCCCGAGGCGGCGGGCGCCCTCACGCAGTGAGGCCTCGTCCAGCAGGCTGAATGAGAGACGCATGCCGCTGTCGTCGCCATCGGCACGAAAGCGGATCCCAGGCGCAAACGACACGCCGTTGGCCTCGGCGACGGGCAGCAGTTCGCTCGCCCGCAGGCCATCGGGGAGGCAGAGCCAGATGAAGAAGCCGCCGGCAGGGAGCCGCCAGGCGCAGCCCGCCGGCACGTGCTCCTCGAGCGCCTCGTGCAGCACGAGCCGGCGCGCACCGTAGGCGGCGCGCAGGCGCGCGACGTGGTCGTCGTAGCCGCCGTTCATCAGGATGCGGGCCACCGTGCAGGCGGCGAACTGGGTCGGATTGCCGCCGCTGTCCAGCACGGCGGCGGCGTCGATGCGGCGGAGCAGGTCGGGGCGGGCGTTGATCCACCCGACCCGCAGCCCCGGGGTGAGCGACTTCGAGAACGACCCCAGCCGGACCACCGGCGCCTCGCGGTCGAGCGTCCAGAGGGCCGGCGGCGCCTCGCCGTCGTAGACGAGCTCCCGGTACACGTCGTCCTCCACGACGACGAGGTCGTGCGCGACGGCGAGCTCGACCAGGCGCTGCCGCCGCTCGGCGATCAGGCTGATCCCCACCGGATTGTGGAACGTCGCGATGGTGTACAGCAGCCGCACCCGCCGCCCGGCGTCCCGCAAGGCGCGCAGCGTCCTCTCCAGCACCCCGACATCGAGGCCGTGATCGTCGAACGGCACGCCCACGATCTCAACGTTGCGATCGCGCATCGTCCGCAGGGCGAGGCCATAGGTCGGCAACTCGACGAGAACGACGTCGCCCGGCCTGGTCAGCATCGCCAGGACGAGGTCCAGCGCGTGCGAGTTGCCCGCGGTGATGAAGACCTCGTCCGGATGGACGTCGCACGCCTCGCGCTCGCGGATGCGCTCCGCGATGAGCGTGCGGAGGGGGGCCGGACCTGAACGCTGGCCGTAGCAGATCGCTCCGGGGCCGAAGTCGGCGATCACGCCGCCGGCAGCGCCGGCGACCAACTCGACGGGCAGCAGGCATGGGTCCGGCTCGCCGTAGCCGAGCTCCATCACGTCGTCACGAAGCACGTTCTGCGTCGGCCGGAGCGCTGTCGGAGGCGTGCGCATCAGAGTCTGGCCGCCGCCTCACGGCTCCGGAGGATCTCCTCGGCGTCGAACGCGAGGCGAATGTCGACCACGTCGTCGATCACGCCGACGTCCACGCCCGTCAGGCGCTCGATGCGTGCCAGCCTCTTGCAGAGGGTGTTGCGGTGCACGTCCAGCGCTCGTGCCGCCGCGGCGATCGAGCCGTCGTGACGCAGATAGCACTGCAGGGACGCCTCCAGGCCGCCCGTGCCCGTGCGGTCCGCGCTCCGCAGCGGCGTCAGCGCCCGCGTAAGCGTTTCAAGCTCCGCGCTTGTCAGCAGGTCGAGCGTCTGCCGGCGCGAAGCGAGCTGATCGAAGCAGATCGCGACCGGGTCGTCCTGGCGGTCGGCGGGCCGCGCGAGCGCCGCCGCGGCCTGCATCGCGTGCGTGTAAGCGCGGTGTGTCCATCGCAGCTCGAGGCACTCCTCGGAGAAGCCGACGACCCAAGCGTCGCCCTCGACGAGGAGCGACTCCGCCAGCTCGGCGGCCAGCGCGCCGTCACCGCAACCGCCGCCATGCCTTCCCTCCGCCAGCAATGCCACTGCGCCCCCATCGTCCGTGGCCGTCAGCAGGAATCGCAGGTCATGACGGCCGAATACGGCCGCACACGCTTGGATCGCCGTGCGCTCGTCGCCAGTGCTCGTCGTCACTGCAGCCGGTCCTTCACCGTTCGCTGTTCGCGGTCGCACGACGGCCAGTCTGTATGCGGTGCTGTCGTGGATGCCTCGCGCCGCCAGCCGCTCGCTGCAGGCGACGCCGGCGCCTCCAGGCGAGAGCAGCTCACGCAGCAGAAGGCCGTCACCGCCGGCGGCCGCAGGCAGGCGGCGGCGCAGGTCGACCTCCAGGAGCCGCTTCGCGTAGTCGAGCGTCGGACCGGCAAACTCATCCTGCGGCCGGTGCTCATGCGTCAGAACCAGCATCACCATGTGTAAGCGGCCGCCGACGACCACCTCCCGCCACAGGAGCCTCCGCGAGCCCATGGCGAAGGCGGTGCGCGGCAGCGTGTCGTGATCGCCTTCGGCGTAAGCCGCCCAAGCCTCGGCGGCGAGTGAGGCGGCCGCGTCAGGCGCCACCGGACCGGAGGGGGCATGCGCGGCCAGCGGTGACCCCTGCGCGTCCACGAGCAGGACGCTCGCCTGCAGCAGAACGGCAAGACGCGCGGCGAGGCCGGCGGGCGCAGCCTCTCCGGCCATGATCTCGAGGAGCTGCTGCTGAGCAGACAGGGTGCGCCTGAGGCGGTGTAGTTCCTCCGACGCCAGGACGTCGTAGACGTACTGCTCGATATCGCGGAACAGGGTGTTGCCGGTGACGGCGAACAGCGGGAAGCCGAGCCGGTCGGCCTCACGCCGCATCGGCGCCGGCACGGCGGCAAGGTAATGAGGGATGGATACGCCGAGGCCGGCCATGCCGGCGGCATCCAGGCGGCGCAGCAGGCGCGCTCCCTCCGCCGGGTCCTCGCAGCCCGCCAGCGCCAGCCCGGCTGTCAGATGGATGCTGCCGCGCGCCATCCACGGCGTCGGATCGAGGTGCTCGCCGACGTAGACGCCGCGGCACTCGCGGCCGATGCCGGCCTCGCCGCCCATTAGCTCGAGCTCGAAGCCCGCATCCTCGATCAGCTGCCGCACCAAGAATGGCCGATTCGTCGCCATGGTGGAGGAGTGTACATGACCGGCAGTGCGGGATGTGCACCTCCCCACCGCATGGCCAACCGTCGCTCACGCTCCGGCTTTCCTCCTGAGCCTGGGCACGTGATACTCACGTCATGGGCATCGTCATCGAAACCGACTGGGTCCTGCCGATCACCGTCGACATCGCGTTGCGCGCGCAGGGCGCCGACCCGGAGGTGACACGCCGGCGGCGGCCCATGATCGTCGAACGCGCCGGCGAGGCGCTCGAGCTGGCACGCCCCCTCCTGCAGCCGGTGGTGGTCTATGACGAGTTCGCGATCGTGGGGCGCGAGGATGAGGCGCTCGAGCTGGAGAACGGGATGTTCTCGTGCGGCGCGTTCGTGGCGGAGCGCCTGAGTGAGGCCGAACGCCTCGTCGCCGGAGTCTGCACGATCGGCGAGGGGATCGAACGGGAGGTCGCCCGCCTCTTCCCCGAGGACGCCGTGACGGCCCTCGCGCTGGACGGCGTCGGGAGCGCGGCTCTCGAGAACCTCGCAGGCCAGGCGTGCCGGCGCTTCCAGAAGCGGGCTCGCCGGCAGGGCTTGCGCGGCCTCGTTCATTGCTGGCCCGGAGCGGCCGGCTGGCCGATCGAAACGGCACAGCCCCAGATCTTCGGCCTGCTGGATCCCGACGGCGACGCGGCAGGCGCCGTTCGCCTGCTGCCGTCCATGGTCATGCGTCCGCTCAAGTCGCTGACGCTGCTGCTCGGCCTGACGCCGATGCCGGTCGCGGTCGAGCACGAGTGCGACGTCTGTGCGGTCGGCGCCTCGTGCCGGTACCGGGCGGCGCGGAGCCGCTGAAGTCCGTCCCCGGCTTGTCGTTCGGCGTGCCCGCCTGCGGCGGCGCCCCTCGACACACTCCTGCGTCTATCCCGCCAGCTGCTCGTCCGCGCGCCGCACAACCGCATCCATGTCGCGCCGGACGTCGTCCGGCAGGTCGAGCGGCCTCAGGTCCTTGCGCAGCTCCCGGTACTTCTCGACGGCGCGCTCGTACAGATCCTTGCTGCCGCCGCCCTGCCATGCGTCCAGCGGCTCGGCGACGAACAGGTCCGGACGCACCGCGTCGCGACAGTGCTTCAGCGTGTGCTTCTGCTTCAGGTAGTGGCCGCCGGCTCCGGCCGCGAGGATCGCCTCGACCCCCAGGGTCTCGTCATCGACCTCGACGCCGGCCACGTAGCGCCGCAGCAGAGCGGTCACCCGGTCGTCGATCACAAGCTGAACCGGGCTCGCCAGTGTCGAGCCGCCCAGACGGCCGGCGCCGTACGAGATGTCCGCGCCGGCCATGGCGCAGAGCGCCGCGTTCAGGCTCTTGGCCATCAGCGTCTGCCCGTCCGAGGTGTACGAATCGGTCCACATCGAGGCCATCAGCACGGGGACCTGGAACGCCTCCTTCATGAACTGCGCCGCCGCGGCCTGCGCCAGACCCGTCTCCACCGAGGCGATGTTGGCATTGCCGGTCGCCATGTCGAGGGTCGAGTTGTAGCCCGAGGCCATGACCGGATGGCCGGGCGACAGCAGTTGCGTCATGACGATCATGGCAAGCACTTCGACGCCGACCAGCAGGGCCGCGCCCGCGGGCGTGATCGGCCCGGTACCGCCGCCCAGCACAAGGCTGCAGGGCGCCACGGGGACGCCGTACTTACAGCACAGGATGATCGTCTCCAGGTCCATGTCCTTGAAGACGAGCGGCGAGAGCGAGGTCGGGTCGAACCACAGAAGCGGCCGTTCGCGCAGCGCCTCCTCGCTGCCGGCGCGGGCCAGCAGCAGCTCGAAGAGGTACGGCACGCTCTCCCGGCAGTACGCGAGGACGTTCAGCGGCTTCGCGGTGTTCTGCAGCTGGACGTTCAGCGCGTGGATGTCGGCGGTGGCCGGTGGGACGTCCATAGGGGTCTGGATCGCGCACGCATGGATGTTCGGCAGCGCCTCAATGAGCTGACACCACTCCGCGAAGAGCTCCTCCGTGTTGTCGCGAAAGGCGCCCGTGTCCGGATCGAGATACAGCATCGACTGGATGCAGCTGGACGTGTAGAAGGACGCGTCCGGACGCGGCAGCGGCAGATCGTGGACGGGATCGGCTCCCCTGGCGGTGAACTCCCGCGGCGCCAGGCGCACCGCCTCCTCGATGATCCCCGGCGTGAACTTCACCATCTGCGTCTCGAGATCGACGTCGGCCCCCTGCGCCTTCAGCAGCTCGAGGGCGGGGCGATGGTCGACCTTGATCCCATGACCGGAGAGGATCGCGACGCACTTCTCGTGGATCGTCGTGACCTCAGCGGACGTGAGCGGCTGCAATCGGAGCGTACCTGACATGGAGACGACCTCCTCGACGTTCAGACGTTCATCTCGATGGTCTGCGACATCGAGAAGTCGTGGATCTGCAAGTAGTGACGCACGACCTCTTCGAGGGCGCCGAGGGGCACGGGCCCGATGAGCTCGGCGCCGGCCACCAGCACGCCGTACCGCGCCGCCTCGGCGCGGATCGCTTCCAGGACGCGCGGGATCGGCGTCTGGGTGTAGTTGGTCAGGTTCATCGAGACCTGCACCAGGCCGCTGCCCTGCAGCTCGAGGCCGATCGCCCTGACGAAGCGGAAGCCGCCATCCTTGTGCCGCACGGCATGCGCGATCTTCGTCGCGATCGACAGGTCATCGGTGCGCAGGTTGACGTTGAAGGCGACGAGCGGGAAGCGCGCCGAGACCTGCACCGATCCGGACTTCGGCACGAACGCAGCGGGCCCCTCGTCGGGCGCCCACGCCGCGTCGCGCAGCTTCTGCTCCAGAGCCTCGTATTCGCCGCTCCGCACGTCGACGAGACTCACCCGCTCCGGGCGCGAGGCGGCGTCCTCGTAGTAGTACACCGGCACGCCCCGCTCCCCGACGAAGCGGCCGAACTCACGTGCGATCGCGACCGCCTCTTCCGTCGTGGTCTCGCCGACGGGTATGAACGGTACCGTGTCGAGGGCCCCGTTGCGCGGGTGTCTGCCCTTGTGGGACGTCATGTCGACGAGCTCGAGAACCATGACGGCGAACGCCTTGGTCGCTTCGAGCACCGCTTCCGGACTGCCGAGATACGAGAAGACGGACCGGTTGTGATCGGCGTCCGACGAATGGTCGATGAGCTTCACGCCGGGCTGTTCGCGCAGCAGCGACGCGAGCTGATCGATCTTCGCCTGATCGCGCCCCTCGCTGACATTCGGGACGCACATGAGTACCTTCATGCCTTCTCCTTGAGCGGCGCACAGAGGCGCGCGTGACTGCTTCGCACTGCCTCGACCGCGGCGCGCAGCTCCGCCGCCACCGCCGACTCGGGCAGTGCCTCCAGGTTGACCTCCACATTCAGCACGCAGCCCAGCACGGCGGCGTCCGCCAGCAGCCGCCCGGCCGCCAGGTCCGATGCGGCCGCCGCGTTCGACCGGCCGTCCAGCTCCAGGCAGAGCTCGAGCACGCGGACCACTGAACGCGCGTTCTCGAGCGGCACGAGGGCGGCGGCCATGAGAGCATCGCGGATGGCCGTCTCGCGCACGGCGACCGCTTCGGCATCATCCCGTCGGAGCCGGAACGCGGCCGCAACCAGCGAGTAGGCGGCGGCGTCTTCATCGGCGCCGGCCAGCAGCGCCGCCGCCAAGCCGTCGGCCTCGGCAGCGATTCTGTCATACCTCGCGTCCTCGAGGGCGAGGCCGCGGCCGGTCGAGAGGCGCGCCACCATGCCGGCCAGGCCGGCAGCCATCGCGCCCGCCAGTGCCGCGGCGGAACCGCCCCCGGCGCCCGCGTCCGTCGATTCGACCACGCGGCGGAGGACGTCAGGCATGGGCACGCTCCGCTTCCTTCGCGCGGCCGCGCTCCACCACGACCGTGCCGCGCTTGATCACATGGCTGACGACGTTGCCGCCCAGCCGGTAGATCGCGTGTTCGTAGCGCGGCACGTCCCAGATCTGGATGTCGGCGAGCTTGCCCTGCTCCAGCGATCCCCGGTCGTGTCCGCGCCTCAAGGCGCGGGCGCCGCCCATGGTCGCGGCCCAGAGAGCCTCGGCCGGACTCATTCGGCAGAGGCGGCAGGCCAAGGCCATCACGAACTGCTGCGACTCGGTCCAGCAGCCGGGGCACAGATCGGTCGCCAGCGCCACGGTCATGCCCTCCTCGATCATGGCGCGCACGTCGAACGGCCGAGGGTGCTGCACGGCGAAGTCGAGAGCCGGCATGACGACGCCCACCACGTCGCGCTCCGCCAGCCGGCTCATCACGTCGCGCGGAGTGTAGTTGAGGTGGTCCACCGAGACCATGGCCATGTCCGCGGCAAGATCCGACCCGCCCACACAGGAGTAGGCGTCGGCGTGGATCTTGGGCGCCATACCCGCGTCCCGGCAGGTCTCGAGCACCAGACGGGACTCGCCGGCGCTGTAGTAGCCGTCGTCGCACCACACGTCCGCGAATTCCGCCAGCCGCTGCTCGGCGACCAGCGGAATCATCTCGTCGAGCAGGACGCGCAGGTAGACGTCGCGCGGCACGTCGCCGGGGAAGCCGTGGGCGCCGAGGAACGTCGAGACGACGTCGACGGGGCTCTCCGCCGCCAGCCGGCCATTGACGCGCAGCATGGTCAGCTCCGCCGGTGTCGAGAGGCCGTACCCGCTCTTGCTCTCGACCGTGGTCGTACCTGCCAGGAGCATCCCGCGCAGCCGGCCCGCGGCCTCCGCGGTCAGCGTGTCCTCCGAGGCCGCACGGGTCCGCTCAACCGTCGCCAGGATGCCCGTGCCGATGCCCGTGGCACGGATCGCCGCCGGATCGTTCTCTGTCATTCGGGCGGCGTATTCATCCACCCGGGACCCGCCGAACACGAGATGCGTGTGGCTGTCGACAAAGCCTGGCGCCACGACGCAGCCGGTGGCGTCGATGACGACGGCGGCGCTGCAATCGACCGCCGCCTCAACGGCTTCTCGCTCCCCGAGGGCGGCAATCGTCTCGCCGCTGACGGCGAGCCAGGCCCGCTCGCGCGGCGCGACGTCGTAGGGCGCCGCGCCGGCGCACGTCAGCAGCTGCCGCGCGCCGGCGATGACCAGGTCGGCGCGCGGCCGTGAGTCACCCGTCTCCACGACATCCCCGCATCCGCGTCACTCTGTCAGGTCTTCTGCTGCTCGAGGCTCTGCGGCCCGAAGGTGGCCGTCGGCGCCCACCACAGCGGCACCTGGATGGCCTCATCGGTCAGCTCGCCCCGGCCGTTGGCGACGTCCTTCGCCGCCGCATAGCCCGCTTGGGCATGGCGAATCACGCCGATGCCCGAGTCGACCGTGAGCGACACCGACAACCGGAGGTCGGCTTCTTCGCTCCCGTCGGCGATCATGGTGACGCCGGTGTGCACGGCCTCGCCCATCGAGTAGTTCGCCTGGCCGGCGATCAGGTCGGCCATGCCACAGGCATTCAGCAGGCCGTTCAGCACCGGCCAGTCCGAGATCAGATCGCCGCCGTCCGCCATGTTCTCCGATTCGAACGTCGGATTCACGATCGACCCGGAGTCGAGGTTGTCGCGCGAGAAAGCGACGGGACCCTTCACCTCACCCCTGCGGATGAGCTCGTTGACGGCCAAGCCGAACTTCTTGCGCTGGCCGAAGCCCAGGTAGCAGATGCGGGCCGGCAGCGCCTCGATCGGGATGTGCTCCCGGGCCAGCTTGATCCACCGCGTCACGAGCAGGTCGTCCGGGAAGAGTTCCAGGCACAGATCGTCCAGACGCGCCAGGTCGCCGGCCTCGCCACTCACGCACGTCCAGCGGAAGGGGCCGCGCCCCTCGCAGAAGAGCGGCCTGATGTACTCGGCGACGAAGCCGGGGATGGTCATCGCCTCGTCGGTGGGCATGCCGGCGTCGCGGCACTCCTTGCGAATGCTCGTGCCGTACTCGAACGTCGGCACGCCGGCATGGAAGAACATGTTCATGGCGCGCAGCTGGCGCTGCATCGTCTTGCGCGCTTTCTCCAGGTACTCCTCACGGTCGGAGTGGCGCAGGGTCTCGGCCTCCTGGGGGGTCATGCCGGACGGGATGTACGAGATGGGGTCGTGGCACGGGCACATCTCGGTCACGATGTCCGGCCGGAAGCCCTTCGCCCACGCCTCCTCGAACAGATCGGCGGCGTTGCCGACGACGGCGATGCCGAGCGGCTTGCGCTCCGCCGCCGTCCTCTGTGCCAACTCGATCGCCTCATCCAGCGACCCGACCTTGAGGTCGATGAACTGCTTGGCGATCCGGCGGTCGATGACCCGTTCGTCGGCGTCGACGACGATGCCGACGCCGCCGTGCATGGTCATGGCGCGGGTCTGGTTGCCGCCCATGCCGCCGGCGCCTGCGGTGAACAGGATTCGCCCTGCCAGCGAGTCGTCGTAGCACTTGCGGGCGATCGCCGAGAAGGTCTCGTACGTCCCCTGGATCACGCCCTGCGTGCCGATGTACTCCCAGGGCCCCGCCGTGTACTGGGCGAACATGGTGAGGTTCTTGTCCTGCAGGTCGTAGAAGATCGGCCAGGTCGCCTTCATGATGTTGGTGTTCGCCATCACGACCCGCGGCGCCAGCCTGTGGGTCTGGAACACGGCCACCGGCATGCCGGACTGCACGACCAGCGTCTCTTCGTCGCTCAGCTCCTTGAGGGCGGCGACGATCGCGTGGTACGACTCCCAGTTGCGGGCGCACTTGCCGTTGCCGCCGTAGATCACGAGCTCTTCCGGCTTCTCCGCGTTCTCCATGTTGTTCTCGAGCATGCGCAGGATGGTCTCCTGCTTCCAGCCCTTGCAGCGCAGCGTCGGTCCGCGCTGCGCCTTGACCGAGTACAGGATCTCGGGTGTCGACGTGTCAGTCACAGTCATGCCTCTCAACTCCTCCCGAAGCCGCACGCGCGTCTCTCGCGCGGGGGATTTCCCTCGCGTGCACAGACTGCGCGCGCGGCACACGCAACGCAACGGCAGACGGCGCGTCGTCCAGCATTCGAGAACGGTTTTTCCTTTGGCTGGACGGCACTACCCATGGCGGCTCTTGGGAACGGGCATTGGGACACGGATACAAGCGAGATGGACGAACAGGGAGCGGCGAGCCGTGGACGCGCGAGTCAGGCGAGCAGGGTCTGCGCCAGCCGCTCGAGGAAGATCGTCTGCAGGACGAGATCGCGCACGGCGATACGCTCGTCGCGGCCGTGGAGACGGCCGCTGATGACGGCGCCCTCCTCCTCGATGAATGGGGTGAAGCCGTAACAGACGGCGTCGGGGAACGCGTTGCGGAGGTGCGTGCAGTCTGTGAAGCCGGCGCCGTGCTCGCAGATGACGTCGCCGTCCGGAACCAGCTCCTCCATGACGGCGACGATCGCGTCTCGCAAGGCGGATCGCGTCGGCGATTGATTGCTGCCGCAGAAGTTCATCAGCTCGAGCTCCCACGAAGCATCGACGCCGGCGAGGGCCTGGCCGAACTCACGCCGCACGTCGTCCTCCGTCTGGCCGGGCAGCACGCGGCAATCGACGATGATCTCGCCGCGTGACGGGATGACGTTGATGGCGCCATTGCCAACTGAGATGTTGGTCGTCGCGAAGGTCAGACCGAGCTGCGGCTCGACGATGCGCGCCGCATTGGGATCGACTGCGGCCAGCTCGCGCACGGCGGCGCGCGCCGTCGCCCCGTCGAGGAGCCGCCCGCGAAGCTCCGTATCCGCAATCATGGCCTCGATGAACTCCGCCGGCGTTCGCGTCCTGAGCACGTCCGGGTCGTACGCTTCGATGGCCCGCACGACCTCGGCCACGGCATAGGCGACGCTGCCCTCATGCTGCGGCATCGATCCATGACCGCCCCTGCCGTGCACGACGACGCGCGAACCGGCGTAGCCCTTCTCGCCCGCGTGGATCGTGTACAGGCGGCGGTCACCACGTCGCAGCATCTCGTGCCCGCACTCGTTGATGACGTAGTCGGCGCGCAGGAGGTCCCGGTGATGCTCGGTGAGCCACTCCGCGCCGCAGTACTCTCCGGTCTCCTCGTCCGCGGTGACCGCGAAGACGACATCGCCGCGGAGGCGTCCGGCCTCTCCGGCCGCGGCCCGCGCAAGGCGTGCGAGCGCCACGGCCTCGGCAGCCACAGTGTTCTTCATGTCGAGAGCGCCGCGTCCCCAGACGTATCCGTCCTTGACGCGGCCCGAGAACGGCGGCTCCGCCCACTCCTCGGCATCGGTCACCGGCACGACGTCGGAGTGCCCGAGAAAGAGGAGCGCAGGGCCGCCCCCGACGCCCTTCAGCCTGGCGACGCAGTTCGGCCGCTCGGGAACCTCGCCGACAACGGTGAGGTCGACGCCGTGTTCGCCGAAGTACTCCTGCAGGACGCGAGCGACCGGCGTGACGTCACCGGGCGGATTGCTGGTGTCGGCCTGCAGCAGGCGGGCGAGAAGGCCGACGACCTCCTCTTCCAGTGCGGCGTAGTGCCGTTCGCTCAGGCCCCAGCGCTCCACAACGCCAGCCTACTGAGCGACGAGCTCGACGGAAGGCGTGTCGGTGAGCAGCTTCTTCGTGTAGTCGGCCTGCGGATCCTCGAGCACGGCGTCGACGAGGCCATACTCGACGAAGGCACCCTCGCTCATCACGGCGACTTCCTGCGCGATGCTGCGGATGAGCGCCAGGTTGTGCGTCACGAACAGCATCGACACGCCGAGGTCGGCCTGCAGTTGGGCCAGCAGTTCGATGATCGCTGCCTGCACTGAGACGTCCAGCCAGGAGGTCACCTCGTCGCAGACCAGCACCGTGGGCTCGGCAGCCAGCCCACGAGCGATGGCCACGCGCTGCTGCTCGCCGCCTGAGAGCTGCTCGGGGAAGCGCGAGAGCAGAGACGAGTCGAGGGCGACCTGATCGAGGGCGCGGATCATGCGGGCTTCCGACTCCTCGCGATCGAGGTTGAAGAAGACGTCGATCGGCTGGGCGAGGAGCTGACGGATGGTCTTGCGCGGGTTCAGCGAGCTGTACGGGCTCTGGAAGATGTACTGGATCGCCTGCCGCTCGGCACGCGACCGGCCGCGGGCATCGCGTGCCAGCGGCCTCCCGTTCAGTTCGATGTCCCCCTCGATCCGGCCGGGATGAAGACCGGCGATGCAGCGTGCCAGCGTCGTCTTGCCGCTGCCGGATTCGCCGACCAGCGCGAGGCAGCGGTGTTCGCGCAACTGGGCGCTTACGCTGTGCAGCGCCTCCTTCCTCTGGTAGAAGGCGCTGACGTTGCGCACGTCGATGACGGTCGGCTGCTGCAGCGTTGTTTCCTGCAGGGCGGTCTGGCGCAGGGGGCCGGTGATCTCGAGCGGCGTGTTCGCGAGCTCGCGCCAGCGCCAGCAGCGCACCTGGTGGCTCTCGTCTACGCCTTCGTAGGGTGGGAATTCCGTCGCGCAGCGGGTGATGCGCATGTCGCAGCGCGGCGTGAAAGCGCAGCCGGGAACGCGCTGCCCGGGGCGCGGCGCCCAGCCGGGAATGCCGTGGAGCGCCCTGTCTCCCGTGAGGTCGGGGATCGACGCCAGCAGCTTGCGTGTGTAGGGGTGCCAAGCGCCCGCGAACAGCGCCTCCTTGGGGCCGATCTCGACGAGACGGCCCGCGTACATGACGGCGATGCGATCGGCCAGATTCGCGACGACGGCGAGATCGTGCGTCACGTAGAGGGCGCTGACGCCGTACGACCGCGTCAGATCGCGGATGGTCTCGAGCACGTGGGCCTGCGTGGTCACGTCCAGGGCCGTGGTCGGCTCATCGAGGACGATGAGCTTGGGGCGGCAGGCGAAAGCCATGGCGATGGCGACGCGCTGCTGCTGGCCGCCGGACAACTGATGCGGATAGCGGCGGATGAACTCCTTGTCGCTCGGCAGCAGGACTTCTTCGAGCATCTCCCGGCGCCTCGCGTCGCGGTCGGCGCGGGAATTGCCGAAGCTGTGCGCCTCGAGGATCTCCATGAGCTGCGTCCCGATGCGCAGCGCGGGATTGAGCGCCGCCGACGCGTCCTGCGGTACGTAGCTGATGAGGCCGCCGCGAATGCGCTTCAGCGCGGCCGCGCCCGAGGAGAGCACATCCGTGTCGCCGACCGTCACCCTGCCGGCGGCGATCTTGGCGCCGCGGCGCTGATGCGCCAGCAGGCTCGTCGCCGCCGTCGTCTTGCCGGAGGCTGACTCGCCGACGAGGCCGAGCACCTCGCCCTGGTGGATGGTGAACGAGACGTCGTCGTCGATGTCGATGCCGGACGGATCGAGGACGATACGCAGGTCCTCAACCGTGAGGACGACGTCGCCCAGCGGGGCGTGCTTCGCCGGCGTCGTGTCGCTCACGCCGCCGCCCCCGTGTCACGATCGATGCCGACCAGCGCCCGCGCCACCCCGTCGGCGATCATGTTCGTGGCGATCGTCAAGATGCCGATCAGCACCACGGGGATGAACACCGCGTAGGGCTGGACGGTGATTCCGATGCGATTCTCGTTGATCATGAGGCCCCAGTCGGCAGCCGGAGGCTGAAGGCCGAACCCGAGGAACGACAGGGCCGCGATGATGCCGATCGAGTAGGTGAGGCGCAGACCGAACTCGACCAGCAGAGGACTCGTGATATTGGGCAGGATCTCGGCTCCCAAGATACGCGTCTTGGAGACCCCGAGGGCCTCGGCCGCGCGCACGAAGTCGCGCTGCGCGATCTCCATTGCGGCGACACGCGTGACCCGCGCGATGCGGGGCGCGTGCGAGAGGCCCACCATGAGCACGATCAGCCAGAGGCGAGGGCCGAAGACGCTGACGAAGAGCAGCGCGAGCACGATCGACGGGAAGGCGAGCACGACGTCGAGAATGCGCATGACCGTCTCGTCGGCCCATCGGCGGGCATAGCCCGCGATCAGGCCGAGCGTGACACCGACGACAAGACCGAGGACGGTCGCCGCCAGTGCGAGCGTGATCACCGTACGACCCCCGTACAGCACCCGGGTGAGCACGTCGTGCCCGATGTAGTCGGTGCCGAGAACCGCGGCGTCGCCGGGTCCAGTGAACGGCGGCCCGACGAACTCGGTAGGCGAGTACGGCGCCACGTAAGGCCCGAAGATCACCAGCGCCAGCATCGCCACCAGGATGCCGACGCCGATCTTGGTGCGCCGGACGTGCCAGGAATCGTGCAGAAGCTGCACCAGCTCGCCGCGCTGCCGCGTGCTCTTGGAGACAGATTGCATGAGCATCGGATCGGGCGGGAGAACGATATTGGACTCGAGGCCAAGATCTTGGTCGAGCGTCTGGTTGGCAATGAGCTCCTGATCGGTGTCTGGTTTGCCGTGTGTCATCGCAGTCCGGTACGCAGCCGGGGACTGATCAGGATCGTGGCCACGTCGGCGATCAGGTTGAGGATCACGTACACGGCCGCGATCAGCAGACAGAGCGCCTGCACCATCGGGATGTCGCGGTTGGCGACCGCGTCGACCAGGGCGTTGCCGATGCCGGGGAAGCCGAACACGTACTCGACGGTGACAATGCCGCCGGCCAGCCAGGCGAGGTTGAGCGCGATCACCTGCAGTGTCGGCACGATGGCGTTCGGCATCGAGTGGCGCCACAGAACGACGTTGTTCGAGAGTCCCTTGAGACGAGCCATCATGACGTAGTGGCTCTGGAGCACTGCGATCGTGGAGGCGCGGGGCCGGGGGCTGAGGTAGGGGACCACGCGGGGCCAGAGCGTGACGGCCGGCAGGAGGAACAGGTCCAGCTGCTGAGAGAGCGGCACCTGTGAGTCGATGCGGGAGACGGCCGGCGGCCAGTTGAAGACGGCCGTGGCGAAGAGCAGCACGAGGAGGACGCCGACCACGAACTCGGGCAGCGCGGCGAGCATGAGGTTGACGAGGTTTGTGCTCGAGTCGAACTTGGAGTCTCGCCAGACGGCGCTGAGCGCGCCGATGAGAATGGAGATCGGGATGCTGAGAAGGGCCGCGAGCGCCACGAGGACGGCGGAGTTGACCACCTTGTTGTAGAGAAGCTCGGTCACGGGGACGTCCTGCTGCACCAGCGAGGCCCCCATGTCGCCCTGAGCCACGCCGCCCAGCCAGCCGAAGTACTGCTGGTACAGCGGGCGATCGAGATTGAGCTGCTGACGCAAGGCCTCATAGCGCGCCTTGTCGGCGGCCTCCTTGCCCAGAATGGCCTGGGCGGGGTCGCCCGGCAGGGCCTGGGTCGCCGCGAACACGACGACAGAGACCAGCAGCAGCGTCAGCACCCCAAGCCCGAGGCGGATGAGGATGAGCTTGAGGAGAGGCGGCACGACTGGCTCCTTTCAGCCTTCGCCGCTGGCGCTGACAGCCCCGGCCTCGCGGCCGGGGCTCTCAGCGTACACCAGATCGGCTGGTTCGTGCTTCTCAGACAAAGTAGAAGTTGTTGAAATGGAAGCTCGAGAGCGGCACGCCGCCACGGTCAGGCACGACGCCGCCGATCTTGTTGCTGTAGGCGTCGACCTGGTTGTTGAAGGCCCAGACGATGAGGCCGCCCTCGTTGTGCTCGATCGTCTGCGCCTCGCCGATGAGCTCGTTGCGCCTGGTCCTGTCGCCGGTCTTGAACGCCTCCTCGACGATCGCCTGCCATGCGTCGTTCTTCCAGTGGGTCTCGTTGTACGGCGCGTTCGGCAGCGTCCCCTGGCTCGTTTGCCCGAGGTAGTTGCGCGTATACCAGAAGTCCTGAGAGAAGGTGTAGCTGAGGTAGTCGTCGCCGTAGAAGACGCCGGAGTCGATCTTCTTGACGTTGACCTTGACGCCGGCGCCCTTGGCTTGCTCGGCGAAGACCTGGGCGGCGGCGACGGCGGCGCTGCCGATGGCGTCCGACGTGCTCAGTGTCACCTCGAGGTCGCCGTCGTAGCCGGCCTCCTTGAGCAGCGCCTTGGCCTGCTCCAGATCCTGCTCGCGCTGCGGCAGATCCGGCGTACCCGGGTCGTACGGAGCGTACATATCGTTGCCCTTGCCGCCGAATCCGGCGTACGCCTGCTGGATCATCGCGTCACGGTCCACGATGAGACGGAACGCCTGGCGGACCTTCACGTCGTCGAACGGCTTCTGGTCGACGCGCATCGTGAACGGCTGCCATGCGCCCGTCGTCGCATTGAGAACGTTGATCCCCTGACCCTCGACGACCTTGGCTTGAGCGGCGGGAAGCTGCGAGATGGCTTCGACGCTGCCGCCGAGAAGAGCGTTCACGCGAGCGGTTGGGTCGGAGAACTCGACGATCGTGAGCTGATCGACGAAGGGCCCGTTGCCCCAGTACTCGGTGTTGGCATCGAAGACGTACTGCTCGCCAGGACGCGCCGTCTTGATCTTGAACGGCCCTGTGCCGATCGGCTTCTTGGGATCGAAGCCCTCGGGGACGATGCAGTTGCCGTACAACGCCATGGCCTCTTCGAAGATGGCGTTCGGCTTGTCCAGAGCGAACTCGATCGTAGTCGCGTCGACCTTGCGGATACCGCTCATGGGCAGGTCCGCGAGCTGGCTCGCGCCCATCTTCGGGCTCTCAGGATCGATGATGCGCTTGTAGCTGTAGATCACGTCGTCGGCCGTCATGGTCTTCCCGTCGTGGAAGACGACGCCGTCGCGGAGCTTCACAGTCCAGACGGTCGCGTCAGCATTGGCCGACCACTCGGCCGCCAGCAGCGGGATGATCTGGTAGTTGGCGTCCCATCCAAGCAGCGCGTCGTAGAGCTGGAACGTGGTGCAGATCTGCGGCTCGGATGTGGCGATTTGGCCGTCCAGCGTGTCCTTGGCGGAGCCGCCGACGATGCCCACCCGGAGCTGGCCGCCCTGCTTGGCGGAGGGACTCGCGGAGGGTGCCGGCTCGCTCGAGCCGCCGCAGGCGGAGATGAGCGGCGCGAGTCCAGCCAGCGCGCCGCCGGCGGCAGCATACTTGAGCAGGCTTCGCCTGGTCAGCCGCGCGCTGCCGATGTTCGACAGCATGTTCTGAAGATCTCGATACTCCTCACCCACGGTCTTCCCCCTTGTCAAGAGACACGTTGGACGTCGCTTCCGGCATGAATCCGCGCGAAACGCCAGCGACCAGCCGGTTCATGAGGCTGCGATCCGGCCAGGCTGGACCGCTCTCTGCGAAGAGGACAGTGACTATCCGCTTGGTTGGAATACTCACCGTGCCGTCAGCGTAGGCACGCTTTCAGGCCTTGTCAAGAGCGCGCACGTCCTCCAGACGCAGTCTTCCTGTGCTACTTGCCGAGGAGCGCGTCGATCTTTCGTACCCCTTCGCTGGCGTCCTCGGCGTAGGCGTCGGCGCCGATCTGGTCGGCCCAGCGCTGCGTGCAGGGGGCGCCGCCGACGACGGTCTTGTAGGGCAGGCCCTCGTCTTTCACGCGCTTGATGACCTTCTTCTGCTCCTCCATGGTGGTGGTGAGCAGGGCGCTCATGCCGATGACGTCGGCGCCCAGCTCCTTGGCCTTCGCGATGAAGCTGTCGGCGGAGACGTCGCGGCCGAGGTCGGTGACCTCGTAGCCGTTGGCCTTCAGGTAGGCGATCACGATCGCCTTGCCGATGTCGTGCACGTCGCCCTGGACGGTGCCGATGACCATGACGCCCTTGGCCTCGGCGGCCTCGCCCTCGAGGGCGGCGTTGGTGACCTCGGTGGCGCCGGCCATGGCGTCGGCGCTCATCATCAGCTCGGGGAGGAAGACCTCGCCGCTCTCGAAGAG
>CAZHMG010000015.1:0-41039 GCA_964533575.1 uncultured Thermoleophilia bacterium
CACTCGAGCGCCCGCTCAAAGGCGAGCTTCGTGTCGCCGTACGTGTTCGTGGGCAGCGTCGCGTCGTCTTCGGTGATGGGCTGCCGCCCGGGTTCCCCATAGACGGCGGCGGTCGACGAGAAGAGGAAGGGCCTGGGACCGGCTGCGATCAAGGCGTCAAGCAGCGCCAACCCGTTCACCATGTTGTTGCGGTAGTACTCGGCGGGCTTGTTGACGGATTCGCCGACCAGACTGCTGGCGGCAAAATGCATGACGGCGTCCACATCCTCGTCCTCGAGGACGCCGCGCACGACTTCCGGCCGCCCGATGCTGCCCTCCACCAGCTTGACGCCCGCCGGGACGGCATCTCGGTGTCCTTTCGACAGGTCGTCGATCACGACCGGCTCGTGGCCCTCGCTGACCAGGACCTCGGCAACGATACTACCGATGTATCCGGCCCCACCCGTGACTAGTACGCGCATGGCTCACCCCCTCGAGAATCGGCGTCGTTCTTTGCCACGTCCCATTGTACGGCCCCTGTATCTGTAGTGTCCTGGGCCGGCTGCCGACCTCGTCACGCGTGGAGACGACTGGACAGACGCTAGTGCGGGGCTGCCGATGTCATCCAGCATTGACATGCGTTTGATTCAGGATTGAACCGGACCGGGGCTGCGAACGCCTGCAACCTCTCCGCGAGCGAGAGAGCGGGCGCGGAGCAACCCGCGTCGCCGATCCTCTCAAGGGCGATGGTTGAGCGGGCAGACATGACTGGCTTGACACGCGGGGGTTTCATCGCGGCTTCGACCATCACGGCCGCGGGAGCCGCGCTGGCGAGCTGGGCGTTGGGCGAACTTGAGGGAGCGGTCAGCCCGAGGTCGCGTCGGCGCCCGCCGGCGCCGCCGCTGGTTCCACCGGCGAGCTGGCTCAGCAGCTCGCCATGGTCCGCTCTCTGATCCGGGACAACCGGTACCTCCCCGTGGATGACCTCGCCGTGGACGAGATGCGTGTTTCCTTCATGGGCTCAAGCTTCACGCCGAGAGCAAGCCAAGCGATGAACAGCGTCTTCATCGAGGTAGGGACGGGTCAGAGCTTCGTGTTCGACCTGGACTCCGGGACCCTTACCCAGTACACGAAGATAGGCATCCCCTCCTCGCGCATGACCTAGGTATTCGTCACCCACCTGCACGCGAACCAGGAACAATCTGGCCGACGTTTATGCGCAGCCGAATGAAGCACATTCTGCCGCAGTACAGGAAGTAGACACCAGGAGAGGAGGGCGGCATGAGCAGGCGGCCGCACTCAAGCGGCAGCATGCCTGCGGTGCTCAATCAGCCATCGCTCGACGGAAGCGACCGCCGCGGCACCCTCACCGACAGCCGAGGCAACCCGTTTCGTCGACCCATGCCGCACATCGCCGGCGGCAAAGACGCCGGAAAGCGAAGTCTCCATAGGCAAGGGTCCGGTGGACATTGTCGTCAGACTCACGCGTGCGGCTTTGACGGCGTCCTGCCCGGTGAGCACAAACCCCTCTTCATCGCGCAGGATGGTCTCCGGGAGCCATCCGGTGTGTGGAGTGGCTCCGATGAGGACGAAGAGCGCGCCCGCCGCGTGTATCCTGCGCTCTCCCGTCCGCAGATCGGCGATTGTCAGTTCGCGCAGGCGTTGGTCTCCGTTGCCGCCGACGAGTTCGCTCGCGAGCAGCAGATCGATGTTCTCGCTCGCCTCGATCTCCGTGATCAGGTAGGCGGACATCGTGTCTCCCAAAGCCGGACGGCGCGACAGCACCGTGACCTGCTTTGCGTATTTGGCGAGATGCAGTGCAGCCTGACCCGCGGCATTGCCCGCGCCGACCACGAAGACGTGCTCCCCTCCAAGAGCGAATGCCTCATTTGAGACCGAGACATAGAAGACGCCCGCGCCGACCAGCCGCTCCAGCGCCGGTATGCCCAGCCGGCGATAGTCGACCCCGCTGCTCACGATGACGGCGGAAGCGTTCACCTCGCTCCCATCAGCTAGCGTGACGTGGTGAACATCGTTCGCGCTGCGGATCCTCACCGCCCCGTTGGCGAAGAGGAAGGTCGTGCCGAACTGCCACGCCTGCTGGTATGCCCGCACCGAGAGCTCGTCTCCGCTGACGCCCTTGGGAAAGCCGAGGTAGTTCCTGATCATCGTGCTGTGGCTTGCCTGGCCGCCCAGGGCCTCGCGCTCTATGACGACGGTCTCGAGGCCTTCTGACGATCCGTACACCGCGGCGGCCAAGCCGGCAGGGCCCGCGCCGATGATGGCCAAGTCGTAGTCTTCGCGCTCGGGATTCGATCGTGCGCCCAGCGCCAAGCTGAGTTCCCGGTCGCTGGGGTCCACGAGCACGCGCCCACCGAAGATGATCGCGACGGGCAAACGCGACGCGTCGAGTCCGGACTCACGCAGCATACGCGCCGCGTCGGCCTCGTTGGCGGGGTAGAAACCGGCGGGAATCCCGTTGCGGTGAAGGAGGTCGAGCAGCCGGAAACAGCGTGGCGACCTATCCTCACCGATGATCTTGACCGCCTCGAACGCGGGTCTATTGAGTCGGCTCCACTCTCGCAGGAAATCGCTGACCATGGAGTGGAACTCCTCGTCCGGTCCTTGCGGCCACGGCTTGGGGATGAAGTACTCGATCTGTCCGACAGCACAGCTGTGGAGCAGGGTTTCAGGAGAACTCGGGTCACCCCAGGACACGAGCATCACCCGCTTGGCGCGGGGATGCAGGAGACGAGCCTGCCCGAGAAGGTCTGCTCCGTACATCTCGGGCATCCACTGGTCGGCCAGAACAAGGGCGACGTCGTGCGACTCATCCTTCCAGCGGCGCAGGCCCTCGAGGGCCGCCGCCACCCGCTGCTCCGCAACGATCTCGTAGTCAGCGGCGTACCGCTTCCGGAGCTCGCGAGCCAGCACATCGAGGCTCGAGAGCTCGTCGTCGACCACGAGGACAATAGGCTTGTCGCGGCTCGTCTTTCTCATGAACGAAGCCTTCCCTGCGTCGGTCCCGTTCATGCTGCCGGACTTCGATCGGACCCTGCCTTCCTTTCGCGGCGATCGGGGCCAAGACTCCCCATGTGCGCTCGACGGCTGGTCCGATCTGCAGCCAGAACGAGTGACCGCAGATAGACTGGCGTCCGGGAGGGTACTGTACTTCCTACCTGGAGCCTCGTACTCTCGACTTAGGCAGCACGGCTCCCGCGCATCGGCTCGAGACCGGCAGACAGAAGCGGAGGATGGCATGGACGTTGTCGACGACATCAAGAAGGCCGCGAGCACAGTCTCGAGGGAAGCGACCAAGTTCTCGCAGGTCCAGCTCCAGCAACTCAAGGTGAGGTCGCTGCAGGGCGACGTCGCCCGCGCGGAGCAGGAGATGGGGAGCCTCGTGATGGATCTCAGGGAGCGCGGAGAGCTCCCTCATCAGGCGCTCGATGCGCCGCAGGCGAAAATCGAGCAGGCACGTCTTGCGGTCACCGAGAAGGAGGCCGAGATCACGAGGCTCAAGAGTGAGTACACCGAAGGCGTTCAGGGCGCTCGCGACGTCTATGTTGAGCGGCTCAAGACACAGCTGGGCGAGTGGAGCGCCGACATCGAAATGCTCAAGGCCCGAGCAGGGAGGGTCTCGGCCGACGCCAGAGGGGAGTACGAGGAACAGCTCGCCGGCCTCCGTGAGCAGCGCGACTCGCTGGCAGCCCGGGTCAAGGACCTTCAGGAAGCAGGAGACGACGCCTGGGACGACATCAAGCAGGGCGTGCAGGAAGCATGGGACCGAGCCAAGGCGAGCTTCCAGAAGGCGATGGCCCGCTTCGGGCGTAACGGAGAAGGGGATGACGTCTGAGTCGCGGCGATCGGCCGCTCTCCCTGCAGGCTCATCGCGCGACCTCGTGTCATCTCAGACCCTCTGCTCTTGCGCGAGACGAGCTGAGGGGCCCAGGTCACAGTTCCCTGGATGAGCGAGGACGAGGCCGCTGCTCGTCAACGAGCAGCGGCCTCGTCCTCATTCTCGCGAAAGCTGAACTACATTCCGGACCCCTCGCGGTCGTCGGCATGGTTCAGCCGGCACCTCGTGTTTGGCCGTCAGGCCGCCCGCTTGCCCGGTCCCTTCTCGCGCTCTACGTCGATGCGTTCCTGGCGCACGTCCTCTTCAACAATGCGCTCCTCCGTCTCGACCTGCTTGTCGAGGCGCACGCGCTCCTGCGGCTCGACACGCTTCTCCACCGCCACATCCTCCTGCTCGAGGACCAGCTCGTGTTCGCCCTCCTTGATGTCGGGGCCGCTGAGCGCGGCGTCACGATTGGCGTCAGTGATGGGCTCTCGCTCGATGACCAGCTCTTCGCGCTCGACCGGCACCGTTTGCGTGACATGCTCGGTGACGACGCGTTTCTTGAGACGGACCAGCTCTGAAGGACGTCGTACCTTGTGGACGTCGAGCTTCTCCTCGGAACGCGTCATGGCGTCGTCGCTCATCCCTCCCCTGGTCTGTCCGCGCGCTTCACGGTCTGCCGGCAGCAGCGTATCGCTGCCCTGATCACTGAAGGCAACGCCGTAATGGGAGTAGAGCTCGCGCTCCTGCTCTTCGGACAGCGCGTCCGTATCGAGGCTCGGACTGTCCTCCACCTGATCCTTTGAGTAGGAAGCAATGAGCCCGTCAGCGGACGATCTCACTCCCACTATCGGAACGAGACGCGTACCGCCGAAGAGGCCGGTGCTGACCTGGAGCCACTCGGGCCTTCTCGTCTGCTCGTCGACGAAGACATCCTCCACCTTGCCGATCTTGTCACCCGAGCCGTCACGTACGGTTGATCCGATCCAGCTGTTCACGTCGCTGGCGTCCCAGCTGTCTTCCCTCCGCATTGGATCCATCAGGACCCTCCTTCGTCTCTTCATTGTCCGGACCGCCCACGTCCACGTTGGGGGCGTTCTTGAGGGGTTCCCGGGAGCCCGCGGTGCAAACGTGAGAGGAGGGAGGGTTCAGGGAGCTCATCTGCGCAAGAGACCTCCTCGTCCTTCCTCTGGCTGCCTTGGTTCACTTCAGGGTAACTTCAGCGATGCAGAGACACCCAGCTGTCCAAGGCGTCGGCGCGATACGACACCTACGTGGAAGACGCACAGGCTGAGGACTGCACCGACTGCGCAGAGTTGTGGCGGGGGATGCGCAAGCGCCACGAGCAGGACCTCGATATGCTGCTCCGGCACCTGAAGAAGCACCCCGACAAGGGCCTTCTCGAGTTTCAGAACAAGTAGGCCGCTCGTGGAGACGTCATGTCTCGACGTCTCTGTACCGGGCCTCTGCGAGGCCGTACAATCCGAAGGCGATGAAGGCGGCTGCCGCAGCGAGCGCGAGCGGCCGCCCATACGGCTGGTCGAGCGCGGTCCTGAACGCATCGTCCACACCGCCCGCCTTCCCGGGATCGAACGTCACGGCTGCTGAAACGACGAGTACACCGACCAGGGCGAAGACAAGACCACGGCCTATCGCCCCGACCCGGCCGAGCTGCTTGATGACGATGTGCTTCCAGCGGGAGAGCGAGCGAAAGTACTTCATGAAGTCCGTGGTCGCCCCTTTGTAGAGCATGACACCACCGACGATGATGATCCCCACCCCCACGAGAGCGACGAGCAGCGTCCCGCCCGGGTACGACATGACACGAGCGGTCAGGACCTCGTTCTCAGACGACTTGGACTGCCGGGCGCCGAGGAGCACCGTCACCGCGCTCACGGCGAGGCTGGCGTAGATGAAGGTAACGCCGGCGGCAACGAGGCGCGATACCGTCTTCTGCTCGTCGCCTCCCGGTCCGGCGATCGCCCGCGAAAGCTGCCAGAGCGCGTAGGCAGCCAGACCAACGGCGAGGACGGCGAGCAGAATCGATCCGCCCGGTCGCGTCGCAAGCTCGGTGAAGGCGCCTTGCTGGTCGACGCTCTGCCGCTCGCTGCCGCTCGAGACGAGCACCGCAAGCATTCCGAGGAGGACATAGACGATGCCTCGAGCGGCCATGCCTCCTCGCGCGACCCACTCTCCCTGGCGGCTGCGGGACGCAGTACTGGTCGCATGCTGAACGGCATCGGCGGCGTTCTCGACACCGTCCCGGGCCTCTCCCCGACTGCTCACGGTTTCCTCCTCAAGCAAGAGAACAATGCTCTATGTGTTACCTGCGCATCGAACTCTCAAGCCCTTGGAAGCATCGGCGCCCGCACCGGCGGGCGCGGCAGAGGGTCTAGAACTTCTTCGGCGTCGGCGAACCGAAGTTCGCCGTCATGACGCTCTCCGCGTCACGCTCGCCGCATTGAGGACAAACAGCCTTTTCCTCGCGTTCGGCCATCCGGCAGGTGACCTCGAAGCGAACGCCGCAGTTCTTGCATCGGAACTCATACGTGGGCACGGGAACCTCCCGAAGATAGCGGATTGCCACTGCCCATTGTACGACCTGGGGCTGGGCACGTCGCGGCCCCGTCCGCGTTAAGGGCCGGCTGAAGCCGTAGCACAGGGCAGGCCACTGCCGTCGCTAGCCGTGAACGAGCTCCAGGAAGGCATCCGCATTCACATGGAGCGCCAGCTGGCGTCGAGCCGGCAGGCTCGAGCGCTCGAAGCGCGGCTTGCCGCTCAGGGTGCTCATCTCCACCACCGCCTGCATGGAGCGGGCGCCGTGGATGTATTCGTCGACGCCGAGCAGAGCGCGAAGGACGCCCTCGTCGATCTCGAGCCGCGGCTCCGCGACTCCCGGTCGCATCATCTGGGGGGCGCGCCGCGAAATGAGCGAGCGCAGGAGCAGCGCCCGACGGAGCGGCCAAGCCACGTCGGCCTCATCCCTGCGATTGGGACCCGTGACGTCGACGTAGCCGAGGAGGCGACTGACGAAGTCAGGCTTCTTGGCGGCACGCTCCGCGCGTTCGTCCGCGTAGGAGATGAAGTCCTCGAAACGCGACGCCGTGCCTCCGGCAAAGACGAAGATGGCGCCTCCCAAGGGACGGAAGCTGGAGCCGTCCCTGAATCGGCCCTCCTCCATGGGGGAGAGGAAATGCTGCAGCCAGCCCAGGGACACGCCGTCGAGCGGGGCGTCGAACTCATCCCAGAAGACGAGCGGCAAATCGCCCTCGAGGGCGACGTCTCGCACTTCGTCGAAGGCCACTCCGAGATCAGCCTCCGATCGCAGCTGCGAGAGGTTGAATTCCAGCGTGCGGAGCTGAAGCTGGCCCGGCAGCAGAACAGTGGCGAGCTGGCGGACCGCGAACGTCTTCCCAGATCCCGGAGGGCCAAAGACCGCAACGGGGAGAGGACGCTGTACCGGTCCTCCGTGCAGTCTCTGCTGGATGTACTCCTCCAAGATGTTGCGGACGCTCCTCAGGCTCTGGATCTCGCTTCTGTCCACCGAGGCCCATGCGCCGGCGATCTCGACGGGAATGCCTCTGGGGAGACTGGCGATGCCGTGCACGGCCGTGGCGGACGCGACCGGCATGAGCTCTTTCTCCGCGTAGGTCTGCGCGAGGATTGAGGTACCCACGTCGGGCTCATAGGCGATGCTCGCGAATTGATCGGTGTCGGCGCCCAGCGCGCGCGCGACCTCCGCCAGCGGAAACGGTTCGGCCGTCACACTGAGGTCGAGATCGACGACGAATCCCTTGACGTGGGCGGCCCGGCCCGCGGCCAGGCCCCGTCTGACGGCATTGACCACGGCTGCGTCGCCGCCGGTCGTCAACCCCAAGGCTACTGCCGCGTCGATGCACGGCCCGTAAGCAGTCCCCACTCCCGGATACCGCTTGCCCCAATCGCCCTCTTGCGTTTGAGAGTCGAAGACCAGGACGTCGGGAGCGTCCCGTTCGACGATCACGGCTCCGGCGGCCGCGATCACGACGATCACGCGATGCGCCCGTGAGATCGCACTCGAGCGGATGGCAACCAGAATCTCCTCGGTGAGCTGCTCCCATGAGAGAGCGTAGCTGACCTGCTCGCCCGCCTTACGCAACTCGTCGGACGAGGTGATGACAGTGAGCTCGTCGGCGTGCTCATCGAGCAGCAACGCCGCGAGCTGCGAGCCGGCGAGCGGAGCGCCGGTCTGCCAGACGATATGGCGTGGGCGCGTTTCCAGACGCTCCGACAGGCCGGCCGGCCGATGACGGAAGCCCAGGGCGTGGTCGACAACGATCAGCGTGTCGATCTCCTGGAGCGGCGAATCGCTTGGGGCGAGCGGAACCTCGCGCACCGGATTGGTCCCCAGAAACTGGCTGATTCGCCAGGCAAACGGCTCGCCGACGCACCCGAGCTCGCGCGGAATCGATTGAATGCTCGCGAACGTGTGTGTGTATCCGGGATGGAACGGTGAGGCCATTGCCTCGGTGGGGACCGTTGGACCGGCCACCACAATGTCCTCGAGGCCGGCCGTGGCGGCGCGCAGGATCTCGGCGTGCAGGGCGGCGCCCCCCCTGCTCGACAACGCCCGGCAGGTGTAGTCGCCGCCCCACATCCATATAAAATCGACCGCGCCGCGGCCCTCGCGAGCAGACGACAGCAGGAGCCAGTCGATGCTCACGTCCCCGATCACGGCGATGGTTCGCGTCTCGCTTGGCATTCGGTCCTCCGCTCGTTCGGCATCCGCCTTGGGGAGTCTACCCTGCCCGCCGCGAGGCAGGTGGCGAGCGCTTCGACGTAAGCTTGGCGGACCAGAACAGAGCATGCCGCTAGCAGCTCTTCTTGCCGCACTCCTTGCAGTTCCCCCCGCAGCCGAGCGGCATGGGAGCCAAGCAGCGCGGACAACGGAGCACGAGCTTCTCGAGCACCAGGCCGCATCGTTCACAGGTCATGGCTACAGCACTCCCGCGAGCTTGGCCACGATGCCGCCGACGAGGAACGCGAGCACGACGCTGCCGAACCACGTGAACGCCGTGAAGGCCTTGCCGCGCTCCTTCATGATGACGAGCACCGAGGCGATGCAGGGCACGAACAGGGTGATCGTCACGAGAGCGACCAGGATCTGTGTGCCAGTGAGCCCGAGATCGTACAGACCAGCGGCGCCGAAATCGCGGCGTACAAACCCCATCACGAACGCCGTCGACGCGTCGGCGGGGAGATCCAGCCATCCGACGGTGAGCGGAACGAGCCACGACTGGATGCTCTGCAGAGCGCCGGTGACCTGGAGGACGCTGATCAGCAGGGCGCCGGCAGCGAAGTACACTGTGACCTCGCGCAGGAAGGCGAGGCTCTTGTGATAGGTCTTTCCGAGCACGTTGCCCGGACGAGGGAGACGCAGCGGCGGCAGATCGATCAGCAGTTCAGTCGAGGTGCCGGGCAGATACCGCGCCATGGCAACCCCGATCAGGCCGAACACGACGACCATGACGGCGCCGTAGGCCACGGTGATCATTCCGCCCCCGGCGATGGCCAGAAGGGCGATGATCACGCCGAGTTGGGCCGAGCAGGGGATCGCGAACGCCATGAGCGCTGTCGCGATCCGGCGCTCCCGCTCGCTGCCCAGAATCCGCGTCGTTATCGTCGCCATGGTGATGCAGCCAAACCCGAGAATCATGGGGATGATGGCCCGCCCGTTCAGCCCGATGGCGTTCATCAGGCGGTCGGAAAGGGCGGCGATGCGCGGCAGGTACCCCGAGTCCTCGAGGGTGGAGAGTACGAGATAGAAGGCTATCACCAGAGGGAGCAGCAGCCCGAAGACGTAGGTGACAGTCATCGTGATGACGCCGAACTCGCCGGCAAGGATCTCGTAGGCAGGACCCGTGGGGCCGGTCACCGACTGCACGAGGCTGCGCAGGAAGGGTTCGACGTAGCCCTGCATCAGCGTCCCCTCGGTGAAGCCGACCACCGTGCCGGCCACGAAAATGCCGATGATCTCGTACATCAGATACAGCGTGAGGACCAGCACGGGGATTCCCGTGAGCGGCCTGATGAGGGCATGGCCCAACCGGGTGCGCAGGTCGAGGCTGCTCCGTGTCTGCTTGACGACCAGCGCGACGATGGCATTGACGCGCCAGCGCCGGTCCGTGTAGATCTCGTCGCGCTGCTTCAGCGGAGCCACGCCGTTACGTTCGGCGACATGTGCGTCACCCTCGAGGACGAGGAGTGCCTCCGCTCGCGATTCGACCCGATCCAGAAGAGCCGTCAGGCGCTCCTGAAGGGGACCGTCGGAACACCCAGGACGCGCCTCATGAATCGCCGCGCGCACCTCGTCGAATCCCTCCCGGTGAATGGCCACCGTGCGGACGACCGGGACAGCCAGCAGCCGCGAGAGCTCAGCGGTATCGACGATGACGCCTTTGGCCTCTGCCTCGTCCACCATGTTGAGAGCGACGACCATGGGAATGCCCATGTCGATGATCTGCTGCGTGAGAAAGAGGTCGCGCTCCAGATGGACGGCGTCGACCACGTTGATGATGACGTCCGCCTGCATGACGATGTCGCGGGCCACGATCTCCTCGTCGTTGAACGAGGAAACCCCATAGATGCCGGGCGTATCGAGGAGAACATCCTCGCCGATATGGCCGCTGGAGACTGCCACCGTCGTCCCTGGGAAGTTGGAGACGTCGACGTGCATGCCCGTGAACGCATTGAAGAGCAACGACTTGCCGACGTTGGGATTGCCTGCGAGCACGATCTTGCGCGCCCCGAGGCGCGCCTCGACGATGCTCGGAATGTGGCAGGAGTGACGGCTGGCGCCCCTCATGGCTCTGTCATCTTCTCGACCAGAATGCCCTGCGCGAGCCTGCGCCCAAGGCAGATCTCTTGGCAACGATGGCGAACGAGCACGGGACCCAGAGGGATCTTCTCCGCAGAATCGACGATGGTGCCCTCCCCAATGCCGAAGCGAATGCACTGGGCTCGGGCCCGATCATCGCGGATCTGGAGAATCCTGACAGGACGGCCGGGCTCCACCTCGAGTAGTGTCATGGGTTCTCCCTCGGCGGTCACAGGCGGCTTGCCTGGAAGTGGTTGTTAGCTAACCCTAATCTCAATGATTAGGCTACTCGAATGACGGCGACCGGTCAAGGCGTGCTCATCGACGATCCTGCCGCGAGCGCCCCGTATCGCAGGTGCGTCTTCACAGCAGATCGCGCGATTTCTTGACAGTTCACGTGCGCGTGACCTACCGTGACCGTACCCTGCGGGGTATGATGTCCGACGTGTGACCGGAGATGCGCCACAGCGGCGCCGGCTATGGCTCAGAGAGGAGCGTGAGGCGTGGCGATCTACGACTTCGTCTGTCGCAAGTGTGACCATCCCTTCGAGGTCTTTCTCAACAGTTTCGTGAAGGAGAAGCAGAAGAACTGCCCCTCGTGCGGATCGAGCGACGTGCGGCAGACGTTCCGCAGCTTTCTGCGTAGTGGCCCCGCCCCGTCCACCGGGTGCGCGGCTCCTCCGAGCAGTGGTTTTGGCTGAGGCTGAACACCCGACGCCGCGGTCGCGGCGTAGTCAAGGCGCCACCCCGATCCGGAGGAGTTGCCGGCGCGCCCCGCGCAGTATCCGCGCCAGCTTCCGGAGCTATATGGACACGCGCACCAAATCCCCCTGACGCTGAAACGGCGGCGCGGTCGCGTCGCGGATGCATTCGAGCGCGACTCCTGCCCTGCCGCCCCTGCGGCTGAGCACGAGTCCTTCCTCCGCCCATGCGGTACTCTCACCGCACGTCTGAAGGAGGATCACATGCGTCTGTTTGACGACGGCGTGAAGAAGATGGAGCAGAGCGGAGATGCCGACGGACTGGTGAAGCGCCTCGTCATGAGCGAAGGGCGCTTCGGCGGGATGAACTGCACCAAGATCATCGATGCTCTTGCCAGACTCGGACCAGCCGCAATCCCCGGCCTCGTGTCCGCTCTTGATGAGGGCCACCCGGGCGTCCCCGCCGCCCTTGCCAAGATCGGCCCGCCTGCACTGCCGGCTCTGGTGCAGCCACTCAGAACGGGGAGTCCCGATGCGCAGATCGGCGCCGCTTTGGCCATCCTGATGATGAGGATCCATGGCGACTCCATCGACGCCGGCGTCCTCGATCAGCTGGAGAGGCTCAGGGGTACGAGTCAATACGTGCAGGTGGTTGCCTTTGCTATCGCGGCGCTGCGTCCGCAGGACAAGGCAGGAACGTCCGGGTACTACAAGGCGGTCGCCCCTAAGAGAACACTGGTGGAATACCAGCTCGACAGACATGCCTCCTGGCGGTGGGCCGACGGCGCCGCGTTCCTCGCATACCAGTGGCAGCAGCCCCTTCGGCGGGAGGTGTCCGACAACGTGATGATCGCCCTGCATGAGTGCGAGCAGGCCTCCCGGGCCTCCTCGTAAACCGCAGGGCGAGATGCTCCATCAGGCGGGTCCCGGCCACCGTGCTGCGGATCCCGCCTCGCTCGTCACGTGTCGCCCCGCCGTCATCGGGGCACCGTTGAGCCATGACCGGCATCCTCTGGCTCATCTTCTTTGTCGTTGTGATCGTGCTCGTCCTCACGCCGATCCTGCAGCGCCGCCTGCTGCTTCGCCGGCGGCGCGCCCTGATCCGCGACCTCGAGGCGGCACGCGGCTCGCGCGTGGTAACGATGATCCACCGGCAGGAGACCGTCAGCCTGCTCGGACTTCCTCTGTCCCGCTTCATCGACATCGAGGATTCCGAACAGATTCTGCGCGCGATCCGTCTGACGCCGGACGATATGCCCATCGATCTCGTTCTGCACACGCCCGGCGGCCTCGTCCTGGCCTCCGACCAGATCGCCTTCGCCCTGCGCCGGCACTCGGGCAAGGTCACTGTGATCGTGCCGCATTACGCCATGTCCGGCGGCACGCTGCTGGCGCTCGCCGCAGACGCCATCGTCATGGATCGTGACGCGGTGCTCGGGCCGGTCGACCCGCAGCTCGGCATGTTCCCGCGAGGGTACTGGCCGGCCGTGTCGGTCCTCAGGGCGCTGGAGGTCGAGAACCCGAACCGGGATGATCAGACGCTCATGCTCGGCGATATGGCGCGTAAGGCGATCGACCAGGTCCACTCCACCGTCGTTGAGCTGGTCTCGCCGGGGCGGGAGCCGCACGACGCGGAAGAGTTCGCGACCGCGCTGAGCGATGGCCGCTGGACGCACGACTATCCGATCCGGTTCGAGCGCGCCCGAGAGCTCGGGCTTCCTGTGAACCACGAGGTCCCCGGCAGAGTGTATGACCTCATGCGACTCTTTCCGCAGCGCGCCCGCCGGCCATCGGTCGAGTTCGTGCCCGTGCCCTATTCATCGGGTGAAACGGATGCAGGGCGCCCATCCGACAGGGTCAGGCGCCGATGATCTCCCGCACGGCACTGCCGGGAGAGCGTCCATAACGCACCGAGCCGGCCCCTGGGGCCGGCTCGGTGCTCGAGCACCGGCACTCCCGGCACACTGCCGGTCGTGCCGGGAGATCAAACTCTTCCTCAGACGAGGGCGACGAAGGCCACGAAGACAAGCAAGGCGACGGCGCCCACCATGCCGAAGATGGTCATGAATCGCTCGTTTCGATTGGCCTTCATCGCCGACCTCCCCTGAGGGCGCAGGGTTCAGGTGCGGCCGGCAGAGTGCGCACAGGCGCAGATTCAGCTGTATGGGTCCCCATTGGGCTCATGCACGTCGTCCTTTCCACTCTGTACGAGTGCGTCTCGGGTCGCGAAAGTCAACGAATTCGGGTGCGGCGTGCCCACGCAACCACGCCCTTCCCATGACCGGCGGCATGCGCTTGATCGTTCAGAAAGGGGTGACGCAGACGACCTGCGATTCGGCAGGGTAGAGAGTCAGCCGGGATGCCGGTGGGACTCGCCGCGCGAAGGGAGTATTACGAGTCGGGTTCGTACAAGGCGCCTCCCCTCCCTTCGAGCAGGCGCCTGATCCGGAAACGCGAGCAGGCCACCGCCCGAACGGATCACTCCGTCCGGGCAGCGGCCCGACTGCCCGTTGATACAGCTTAACCTCCGCGACCTCCAATCAGCGTCGCGGACCCTTGACAAGTTTGCCACAGGCCTTCGCCGGCAGCAAGTGCTTCCCCCGAATCGCGCCGGTCCATGCATAGCCTCCGTGTGCCGAATCGGGCTGCACCACGGTTGACGACAGGCAAACGAGCTGAGCTCGTCGTCCCTCAGGAGGACCCGACATCCTCGTCGCCGAACGCCTCGGACGGGAGCGATGAGGCCAGCGGGGCCGTCGCTCCGCGGCTCACCCTGAAACGAACGACTGCTCCGCCTACGTTGCTCACTTGGACCCCGCCTGTCTGAGTCCCGCGGCTTTCGTCTGTGATGCGAGACTGCCGTCATGCGCGCTTGCATCGGGCGCTGCGGGGACTAGGGTGCACGTGTGGGGAACTGCGGGCGACGCCTGCCGTCTGGAGACGCCGTTCCGCCGCTCCCCGGTTCCCGCGGAGAGGAGAGGCTCGTGACCATCACACTTGACGGCGCGTCCCTGACGGTCGACAAGCTGGTGCGCATCGCGCGCGAGGGCGAGAGGGTCGAGCTCGCGCCCCTTGCCCTCGATCGCATTCGCATCTGCCGCTCAATGGTCGAGGACAAGCTCCGGGCTCGCGAGATCATGTACGGCACCAACACCGGCATCGGCGAGTTCAGCGAGATCGTGCTCGACGACGACCAGGTCCAGCAGTTCCAGCGCTTCCTCGTGTACAACCACTCGGCGGGCATCGGCGAACCGGCGCCCATCGAGACGGTGCGTGCCGCCATGGCGGGACGGGTGAACGTCCATGCTCACGGCAATTCCGGCAACCGGCCCGAGATCACGCTCACCCTTGTCGACATGCTCAACAAGGGTGTCACGCCCGTCATGTGCCAGAAGGGCTCGGTGGGCGCCTCCGGCGACCTCGCCCCCATGGCCCAGATGGCCCTCGTCCTGATGGGCGAGGGCGAGGCCTTCCACCAGGGTGAGCGTCTCCCCGGCCGGGAGGCGCTCGACCGGGCCAGGATACCCATCCCCGGATTGGAGGCTCGTGACGGCTTGGCCGCCATCAACGGCTCGAACGTGCTCACGGCCATGAGCGCCCTGCTCTGCCATGACGTCGACCGCTGGCTGCGGCAGGCCGAAATCGCCTGTGCGATGTCCCTCGAGGCGCTGCTCGCCAACCTCAAGCCTTACGGCGCCAAGCTCCACGAGCTGCGCGGCTTTCCCGGGGCGATCCGGAGCGCAGCCGCCATCACCAAGTGCATCGCGGACAGCGATCTCGCGACCGGAAAGATCATGACGAAGGTTCAGGACGCGTACTCGATGCGGTCCAGCCCACAGGTCATCGGAGCCGCGCACGACGCCCTCGCCTTCGCCAGGTCGCAAGTCGAGATCGAGCTCAACGCCGTCGGCGACAACCCGATCTTCGTTCCGGAAGACCACCTCACGCTGACCGGTGCGAACTTCCAGGGCACGCCGGTCAGCCTCCCGATGGAACTCGTCGGCCAGGCCGTCACCATGGTGAGCGTGCTGTCGGAGCGGCGCCTCAACCGGCTCGAGAATCCGGCGCTCAGCCAGGGTCTGCCCGACTTCCTCACGCCCAACCCCGGGTTCTACTCCGGCCTCATGCTCAGCCAGTACGCCGCCGACTCACTCATCGTCGAGCAACGCCTCCTCGCCGCCCCGGCGTCGACGATGTCGATCCCGGCAGCGGCGGACCAGGAGGACTTCGTCTCCATGGGCATGAACACCGCCATCAAGAATCGTCAGATCCTCGACAATGCCTACGGCGTGCTCGGCATCGAGTTCATGGCGGCCGCCCAGGCTCTCGACTTCCGCGACTTCACCCCGGGCAGAGGCGTACGCGCTGCGCACGAGGTGATCCGACGCCATGTCGCGCACCTCGATGTCGACCGTCCGCTCTACCCGTGTCACAATGCCATGTCGGCCCTCGTGGCATCAGGCGAGATCCTCGAAGCCGTCGAGGCAGCGGTGGGTCCGCTCGGCTCGCAAGAGCCGGTCAGTCAGTAGATGGGTCAGACGACCTCATCCACGATTCCCAGGTCGAGGCAGGCATCAGCGTCCAGGTACCAGTTCGCCTTGGTCCAGTGCTTCTTCAGATAGCTGACGGTGATCCTGTGCGGATCGGGCACTGCAGTACCGGAGAGGAGCACGTCCCACAGCTGTATTGACCCTGTTCACCGAACTCTAGGAAAGCCATAGCATGAATGGCGTTTGGCTCGCGCTCGGTCTCACCCTTCTGGCCGGCATGGCGACAGGCATCGGCAGTGCGCTCGCGTTCTTTGCCAAGCGCACGAACTACCGCTTCCTGTCGGTCGCCGCGGGCTTCTCGGCCGGCGTCATGCTCTACGTTTCGTTCGTGGAGATCTTTCTCAAAGGGGCCGAGTCTCTCACTGCCGTCTACGGCGAGTGGGGGAATTGGGTGAACGTCGCCGCCTTCTTCGGAGGCATCCTCCTCATCGGCCTGATTGACAATCTCATCCCCTCTGCCGAAAACCCTCACGAGACTCACTCTGAAGCGGAAACGGCTCCGCTCCACGACCCCTCAGCTCCATTCCCGGATCAGGCCTTGGCTGCCCACGCGGCGGGGGACCACCCGGCCTCAGGCATGCACGACCATGACATCCATCACAGGAAGCTCATGCGAATGGGTCTGTTCACCGGCCTTGTGATCGCCATTCACAACTTCCCGGAGGGCATCGCAACGTTCTTCGCCGCCCTCCAGGATCCGGCGGTCGGCATCGGCATCGCCGTTGCCGTGGCCCTGCACAACATCCCTGAAGGGATAAGTGTCTCCGTCCCCATCTTCTACGCCACCGGGAGTCGCAGCAAGGCATTCGCCTACTCACTCATGAGCGGGCTGGCCGAACCCCTGGGCGCGGTGATCGCCTACTTGGTGCTCCGCGCGCTCGTGAATGGGGAGGGCGGCACGGTTCCTCCCCAGGTGATGGGCGTGCTGTTCGCCGGCGTGGCCGGCATCATGGTGTACATCAGTCTTGACCAACTGCTTCCCATTAGCCGGGCTTATGGGAAGGGCCACGACAGTCTCCTCGGCGTTGTGGGCGGCATGCTCGTCATGGCTCTGAGCCTGCTGCTTCTGACCTGATTGCCGAGGCGCTCGGCAGGCCCTGGTCAGGAGTCATCTGACTGTCTGAGCGCCAACCGCCACCGCCGCCGGCGCCGATCTCGCAGCAACGCTTCTGGATTCAGCATGCACATGACGGGCAATCACCCGTCCATGAGCAGACAAGAGCCGAGGTCAGCAGATCCCGAAGAGGTGCGCCGGCAACGCCGCCGCCGGCGCGTGGAAGCCGTCAGAGGCAGGAAGTCGGCTTGGCTCTGGCTCAAGCTGTCTGTGCTCGCAGGCATGGTCTTGGCGCTCATGGCCGTCAGCATGAGCGCCGGAGCAATCTTCGCGCTCTCGCAGAGCCTGCCGTCCATCGAGAACTTCGAGCCGCGACGAAACGCCGTCAACACCAAGATCTACGACCGCAACGGTGTCAAGATCGCGGAGCTGCACGGCGCCGAGAACCGACTCATCATCTCCGGCGACAAGATCGCGTCCGTGATGAAGAAGGCAACCGTCGCATTCGAAGACGAACGCTTCTACGAGCATCACGGTATCGACACACAAGGCATCGTCCGCGCCCTCCTGGCGAACCTGCGGGCGGGAACGATAGTGCAGGGCGGCTCGACCATCACGGCCCAGTACGTCAAACGCATGTACGTCGGCAGCGATCGGACCTACGAACGCAAGCTCCATGAGGCCGCGCTGGCTTGGCAGCTCGAGGACAAGTGGTCGAAGGATAAGATCCTCACGGAGTACCTCAATACCGTCTACTACGGGGACGGCGCCTACGGGGTGGAGGCGGCCGCTCGCACCTACTTCCACAAGCCTGCCGCCAAGCTCGCCCTCCACGAGGCCGCGCTGCTCGCGGCCCTCCCGAAGTTCCCGAGCCAGTACTCCCCGCGCACCAATCCGGAGAAGGCCGAGCAGCGCCGCAACATCGTCCTTCGGGTCATGGCAGAGCAGGGTTTCATTTCCGGGGAGCAGGCGGCTGCCGCGAGCAAGCGCAAGCTCGGCGTGAAGAAGAGCGCCCCCGTGCTGCACGACGAGATGGCGGACTACTTCATCGACTACGTCACGCGGGTGCTCACGCGGCGCTACGGAAGCCGTGAGGTCTTCGAGGGCGGGCTCAAGGTCTTCACGAGCGTGGATATCCAGTGGCAACGGCTCGCCAACAAGGTGATCAGGCAAACGACGGGCCCTCTCAACTTCGGTTTCAAGCCCTCGGCCGCGATGGTGTCGGTGGACCCGAAGACGGGCTACATCAGGGCAATGGTCGGGGGCTCGGACTACGAGAAGCAGAAGTTCAACCTTGCCTGGCAGGCCCGGCGACAGGCAGGATCCTCGATGAAGCCGTTCGTGCTCGCGGCGGCAGTGCTGCAGGGCATGAACCCGGCCACGACCTACTACTCGTCACCCGGCAGGATCAGCATCCCGATGGGTCCGAACGCGAAACCTTGGATCGTGAATGGCAACGGCGGCGGCGGTCAATCCACCGTCTCGCAGGCCACCACCCGTTCCGACAACGTCGTCTACGCGCAGCTCTCCGTTGATGTCGGGCCGAAGAAGACCGCCGACATCGCACGCAGGATGGGCATCACGAGCAAGCTCGACGCCGTGCCCTCGATCACCCTGGGCACTTCAGTCGTCAGCCCGCTCGAAATGGCCGTTGCGTACGCGACGCTGGCGAGCGGCGGCATCTACCACAAGCCGCAGGCGATCGTGAAGGTGGTGCTGCAGGACGGAACGGTGGACTGGAAACCGAAGACCAAGGGCAAGCGCGTGCTGCCGGCCGGTGTCGTTTCGATCGTGACCACAGAGCTGCAGAATGCTGCGGTCGGGGGGACGGGATCGGCGACCGGCGCGTACTACCCGTACGCACGCGCCGGGAAGACCGGGACCACGGAGAACGGGTGGGACGTCTGGTTCTGCGGGTACACGCCGCAATTGGCGACCGCGGTCTGGATGGGCGATCCGGAGAAGAACTCGGCGATGTCGGGCGCCTACGGCGGAACCTACTGCGCCCCGATGTGGGGCAGATTCTACGCCGGCGCCCTGGGAAGGGGCGATGAGCACCCCGGCTTCAAGTACGCATCGTGGTCGTTCAAGCCCTGGACGCGAACGTACGCGAGCAAGCCTCCTTCGACGCCGGTCACGCCATCCGTCAAACCCACAGCAACCCCGTCGAGCGGCCAGCCAGCACCGCCTCCTGCGCCAGCTCCCGCCGCGCCGGAGCCAACGCCCACGCCAGAGCCCGACCCCACGCCCGCGCCGGAGTCGACGCCCCCGCCGTAACACCGTCGTGGACGTGACCGCACCGCGATGGAGGGGCCGGCCCCATCCGCCGCAACCAGTTCCCGGCTACAAGCACCGGCGCGAGGAGCGCTAACCGCGCCGGTGCACGCTCCATCCTTGGCCGTTCGGGATCTCGAGGGAGCCACGCGCCGCCGTCGTCCGCAGAGTGAAGAAGTCGCGCTCGGGCTTGCCGGGAACGTAGTCGAGTACGCGATGAATCGACGCCGTCATGTCGGGATTGAGCACGCAAACGTGAAAGGCGATCATCTTGGCTCGCGGTTGCACGGTCTTGCCGGGCGCGAGGTAATCCCCCAGCTTGGCGGGACTGCTGAGTCGTGAGATCGCTGCATCCAAGGCGCTGAGAAGCCCCTGGAGCGTTGTGCCGTTGGCGCCGCGCACGACGTGGAACCAAAGAGCGTCCGGCTGCTCGGCGATGATCTTGGCAACATCCTTTCGTATGCTTTCGTCCATCTCCGACTTGCCCGAACGTCCGCCGGACTTGAACTCAACCGCGATTGCCGGCTCGTCATGACCGCACCGGTAGAGCGCGAGATCCGTGAGAGCGCGCTGCGCCTTCTGACCACCGCTGCGTTGGGGAAAGCGGTAGGAGAGCCTCGTAGGCACCTCGGCGGCGAATGCCCAGGGTTCCGAACTCTGTCCAGCGAGCAGGGCGCTGACGAAGGCGAGACGCGCCTCCTGTTCGCCGGCGCGCCGCTCGTGACCCTTCAGAGGGAACATGACGCGCGGCCACCGCGCCTGGGGCGCTCCCAGCGCGAAGCGATGGCCATCCCAGAGGACCTCGTCGGTCCGTCGGCAGATGTCTTGGAGCCATTGCTGGGTGGCCGCGTCCGCCGAGGCGGGGTCAAGTGGCGTTTCCTGCATGAATCCCTCCTCGAAAGCGTCGATTTCGGTCGAATCCCGGTCGTCCCGCCAACGCCTTCGTATGCGCGATGAGACCGTTTCCAGTATAATCATGGACAGAAGTCAGACCCCCGGATCTGCGGGTCATCCTCACAGCCGCTCCCACCGCACGTCTCCGACTGCCGCCAGGGTGCCTGTGGGTGAGATCGCGATGCGAAGGATCGTCGCCTCCCTCCTCGCCGAGGGCGTGCCATGCAAGCTGGCCGCAAAGGCGCCCAGCAAGCACGCAGGGAGTTGAGACATGTATTCAGTCGGCGACAAGATCGTGTATCCCCATCACGGCGCGGGCAAGATCGTGAAGATCGAGCAGAAAGCGGTGCTCGGCCGGCAGCGTGATTACCTCACCATCCAGATTCTCCACAATCACATGACCGTCATGGTCCCCGTGGAGAACGCCGGTCGCGCTGGCTTGCGCAAGGTCGTCGGCGCCGAAGCCGTCGACGAGGTGCTCGACGTCCTGCGGGCGGATCCCACTGCGATGCCCAAGGGGTGGAGCCATCGCTACAAGCACAGCCACGAGAAGCTGAAGACCGGCGACATCCTCGATGTCGCCGAGGTCGTCCGTAACCTCGCCGTTCGCCACACGGACAGGGACCTCCCCAGCGGGGAGAAGCAGATATTCACGAAGGCCAAGAAGATCCTCGCCAGCGAACTCATGTACGCGCTCGATCTCAGCGAGACCGAGACCATGGCGTTCCTGGATGACGTGCTGGTCGCGGCCCATGGCGCCGAGCCGGCGCTTCGGCACGACACCCAGGAGACCGCGCCCGTCTGATTCGGAGCTGCGCGACCGGGACATGTCCCGGTCGCGCAGCTCTGCGAGCCGGGCGTCGTCAGCCCTTGCGACGGCGGCCGAACAGGCCGAGGGCGGGTGAGCCGGCGCCGATCAGAAAGCCGAACTGATACCAGCCCCCATCTCGCAGGACGTCATACACCGGGTACTGTTCGAGCCACCCGAAGACGTGGACGATGAGAAGCGGCCAAGCCGTGATGCCGTTCCAGAGCCCCCACAGAAAATCCGCCATATGTGAAGATCCTCCGCCGGCTTCTGCCGGCGCTTCCTGCTCTTCGATTCCCACCAAACGCAATCGTCTCGCAATCATAGACCTGTTGAGATCCGTCCCCCCATCCCCCGCAGCCTCATGCCCGGTCAGTCGTGCGAGCGGCGTATGTAGCGACTGCCGCGTGATGCGTCTCCGCGACCCGTCAATCCGGGGAGAGCCTGTGCGAGATGACCGCACACGCTGAGGAGGGTGTCATGTGCGTACGGCTCGTGCGCTTCGAGGGCGGCAACCTGGACGACGTCCTCGCCGAAACAGAAGAGATCCGACGTGACGTCGACGCGATCAAGCGTCACGAACTGACGTCGTACTTCTCAAAGGAGCTTCTGGGTCTCGCGAGTCGCGTGGAGGTGTTCATGGATCGCCCACACGCCTCCGTCGCAATCGCCTTCTTCTGCGACAGTGAATCCACGGCCGAAGAGGTTGATCGCGTCATGGATGCAGTGTCGCCCCGACATGCCGGCATCGGAACGCGGGTCTCTCGAGACATCTATGAAGTCATCCTGGATGAAGGCCTCAGGATGAGCGGGACCGGTCAGGATCCCGGGTGACGGCGGCCGCCCGAAGAAGCCGCCTCACATGCCCGGGATCCGAGGAATCCTCCGCAGTTTCGTGAGCTCGAAGTACCGTCCCCAGCTCCGTTTGAGCCAGTGTCCGGCAATGGGCATGGGCACGAACACAGCACGCCGGTCATCCCTGTAGACGAATCCGGCTCCGTTCCCCATGTCCATGACGCACAGGATGCACAGCTTATCCACGTAGCTCTCGGCCTGGCCGCGCCCGCTCTCCTTGCGCGCGATGTCATTCGCCGCGATGCGCGCCATCACTTCGGCCACATGCCCCTGCTTGGCCTTCCACTCGGGCCCCTCCAGGGCCGCGATGTCCCCGACGGCGTAGAGCCACGGGTGACCCCTCACCTCGCACGAGGGCAACACGGACACGAAGCCGGCGTCGTTGCGGGGGAGGTCCGACGACTTGATCACGGCATGTCCGTCGCCGGCGGCGATGAACATGATCAAGTCGGCTTCCAGCTTGCTGCCATCTTCGAAGACGACTCCGCCCTCGACGAACTCACTGATCTTCTTGCCGGTGTACGAAGGAATCACGGAGGAGTCGAGCATCCGATCCATCATGCCCACGGCCTTCTTCCCCATGCGGATGCCCGGGCTCGGCATGGGGGCAAAGAAGCTGAGCACGAAACGGCTGCGCATCCCCCGCTTGATGAGCAGACGATGAACGTTGAACAGGAACTCGAACGCAGGGCCACCCCGGACGCCGCTCGAATCCTTGGGGTTGCCGCCGAAGCCGACGGCGATGCTGCCGCTGCCTTCGGCGAGCATCGCATCGAGACGCTCCTTTACCTGCAGGCTCTCCTGCGGCGCCCCGCAGATCGACAAGACGTGCTCCTTGCCTCTGTGCGACATTTTGTGGGCGCCGAGGGCGATGATCAGATAATCGAAGTCCTGCCGTTTCCCCTGCTGCCTGAGGGTGAAGCTCCTGTCGGCGCCGCAGATGTCGGTGACCTCGTCGACCGTCAGCCCGAAGCCGTGAGCCCTGGCTATGTCGGCCAGCCGGATACTCGTCCTTTTGAAGGAGCGCTCGCCCGTGGGTATCCATATCGCCAATGGATACACGAACAGGTAGTCCCGATCGGAGACGAGCTCAACGTCAACGTGCTTCTTGCTCAGGCTGATCGCCGCTTCGACGCCGGCGATCCCGCCACCGAGTACAACCGCTCGCTTCATCTGTACTCCTCTCCGCGGGGCATCCTCGCCGCCGACGACTCAGGCAGCGGAGCACTGTCCATTCCGTATCCCTCGCCGCAGCGGCCCCTTCTGGTAGCGTACCAGCCGGAGGCAGGTATTCTGTCATCGCGTTCGTGAACGCTTGGCTGCAAACGGCGGCGTGCGGGCGACGGTTTTCCGCTCACGCTACATGAAGGGGACACATGCCCGACCAAGACGAGTTGGACGAGCCGGACGAGCAAAAGGGCTCGCAGCCCCCCGGCAATTCGGTGAAGAACCTCGGCTGTCTGCCTCTGCTGACGGTCATGGCCATCATGATCATCGTGTTCATCGTGTACACGGAGGGATGCTAGGCACGTGCCGCATGCCGCCGCGCTCCTGGGAGTTTCGTCCCACCCGGCCACCCGCATCGCTTCGCCGGGTCTCAGCTCCGGCGCTCAGCGAATCCTGAACTGCGCCGACTTCACGAGTTGCTGCTGCCTCCCATCCGGCAACGTCGCGTAGACGGAGTACGTGTAGAGGCCGCGCTCGAGCCAGCAGCGACTGATCGTGTGACTGCTCGTGACGTTCAGTCGCCGAGTGAGCTCGCGCGTATGACGAGAGCGCCCCTGCGCGTCACGGATCTTGAACGTCACCTTCGCCGCTGCCGAAGGCACGGCCTCGCCTGCCGCCGGCGCATAGAGCACCTTGAAGCGGAAGTAGGCCTCCCGTCCGCGAAGGATGGTGAAGCTCCGCGTGGCGGCTGTGCAGAACGTTGCGCCGCTGCCCCAGGCGGCGGCGTCGCTGTCGCAGTAGGCCTCGGCACGCTGGACAACGCGGGTACCCGCCCTGTCACGGGCCTCTACCATGACACCGTATCGGCCATCGGGTGCGGGAATCTTCACCCCGAGGAACTCCACCGTGCCGTCCCAAGTGATCGTTCGGCTTCCCTCCCCGACCCGCGTCCAATCGCTCGGGGTGCGCGCGCGGGACCCATCGGCCCTGCGGATCGTGACACGAGTACTGACCACCTCGCTGACGTCGTACGAGATCTTCATGGCCTGCCGGCGGCTGTCGGCCTTGCGACCGATCTCGACAGGCGCCAGCGTCAGGCCGTCGATCCGCGGCGGTTCGGTGTCGACGAGGATCGCGATGTCGGCCGCGCGGGCGTTGCCTCGCGAACTGCTCCCGGTCACCCGCACCGTGTACGCTCCGTCCGGTAGCCGAGCGCCGTTGCCGTCCTTGCCGTCCCATATTCTCGAGGCGCTACGCGCCGAGCCTGAGTAGCGGCGCACGACAGTGCCGCCGGTATTCTTGATCTGCATCGACCACCGAAGCGTCTCGCTGGCCGAGAAGCTCAACTTCGTGACGTCGTCGCTCCCGTCGCCATCGGGACTGAAGACGTTCAGCGACACGCCGGGCGCGTAGATCTTCGGCAAACCAATGCCCGCCACGGCAGAGCGGATGGCGGGCAGCTTGCCGTAGAGGGCGTTGCCGGGACACGCGGTGTAGTTCGCGTTGCGATGGCCGCTGATCGCCGCCAGCTTGACCGTTTGGCCGGCTTCATACTTGTCGCTTGCCCGGCAGAGCATGGTGGCCGACGACGCCGGGTTCACGTGATGCACGTCCAGCTTCCAGGCGAGGAGCCGCTTCAGCGAGGCGACGGCAGCTGAGGGCGGCGAGGCTGAGGTGTAGGTACCGATCAGGGCCACACCCGTGCTGCCCGTGTTGAAGCCGAGCGTCTGCGCACCGATGACACCCTTCTCGACGCCGCCATAGCGGCCCTCGTAGACGGTGCCGAACCGATCGATGAGGAAATTGTAGCCGAGATCCTCGAAGCCGGCGCCGCGCACGTGGTAGTAGTAGATCGCCCGCACAAGCGCCGGCGCCTCACTGCGCGAGTAACTGTTGCCGTTCACGCTGTGGTGCACGAACGCCATCTTGACGGGCGCGTAGCCGGGGTCGTTGCCTCGCAGCGACTCGTCCGCGCCCCACTGCGAACGCGTTACGATCGTCGGTTTGCTGGTCATGGCGTCCGCGGCGCCGGGTCTCCAGAGCCCGGCGACGGTCGCAACGGCGGCGCCGACGACGTCGGAGACCCGATCGGCGACAGTCGCTTCGCCCAGGCTGTTCACGAACGAGATCTCGAGATCCTCGACAGAACCATCCACGGCGAACTGGACGTAGCGCGCCTCGCCGACCCAGCAGGGGTCGGCCATGAGGCGGCGGGCGCTGACGTCGCCGGGCGCCGACTCGAGAGTCAGCTTGGTCCACTCAGCCCACTGCACACCGTCGAGACTCGTACGCACCATGACGCGAGGATCGTCCGCGCCGGAGGCGGAACCGGCGGGGCGAACGCCCACGGCTCCCAGCAGATTGAAGTCCATGCCAGCGTCCAAGACGATCGTTTCGTCCGCCGCGACTGAGTCCGGTACCAGGGCATCTGACGTCCCGGGACCGGTGGCGGGGGCACCCTCATCCGGATCGCCGCTCTGGCCTTCCGCAGCACCGACACGAGCGCCCCTTGGCTCCTCCGGCGGCAGCTTCACGTCCCTGGGGATCACGCCGGGCCGCAACTGCTCCACGGCCACGTTGCGACCATGCACGGGTTTGGGCTTGCGCGACGCGGCGCCGCCCGCCCAGGGCAGCGCCCACGTCAGGACGACCAATGCGGTGATTACGGCCACTACGGCGAGTGCTGCGTGTCGCATGCTCGCTGCCCTCCTCGTCCGGCATTCTCAGCGCCCTGCCTGACGCCCTACCTCCATGACCTTACGGCAAGACCCCCTTCATGGAAAACCCCTCGGCGTAGCCGGGGATGCGAACGAGCGGCGGACCAGGGCGCATCGTTCCGGCGCGGGCCGCGTCCCGCCGACCCAGCCATCTCAGCTTCACAGCAACGCGCTTGGAACCCCTCGGGCGGCGCACATGCCGCTCCGGACAGAACAAGGGACAGTCTTCCCAGACGGATGACTGCCCCCGGGGTCAGCGAGTTTGGGCATCAGTTCTGCGATCACCCTGTCTCACGTCGGCAGTGCATCCGAGACAGGAGTCCGTGAGCGGGTCTGGGAGAGCCTGCCGCCGCAGGACAACGACCACGCTACCGTCAACCGCAGTCCCGGCGTGCCATCCCGGCTCCGCTGTTCAGGACCAGCTCAGCTCGCGTCTCCACAATGACCATGCGCCCGCAGGCCCCCCCGTTTGCTTGTAGTCGGCGCTTCGTGCGAAACCGAAGTGAAGGTAGACGTCCTCCAGGTAGGCGTCGCTGTGCAGGGCCTCAGCGAACACCTCGTGAAATCCATCGTGGCCCGCGCAGGCGAGCACAGCGTCCATGAGTGCGCTTCCAATGCCGAGTCGGCGCAGCAGCGGGTGCACGCGAAACCGGGTGAGATAAAGGTTCTCCACATCGTCAGGAGTCTCGTGGAGCACAGGGCTGACGGTGAGGGCGACGTAGCCGGAGGGCAGACCATAGCATTTGGCCACCAGGCGGTGCACTTGACCGGCGGACTGGGGATGCGGCTGCACGCCCAGCGTCTTCACCAGCCAGAGGTCTCGCTTCGATGCAGGCGCGACCCGCGGATGAACACACTTCCTGCCGAGTCGACGATAGGATGCCGTCGCCTGCGCCCTCTGGATTGCCGATTTGAGCCGGCTTCGCAAACTGGAGCGAGGACCGGCCCGACCGACCGTCAGCGTGACGGCCAAGACCATGCCCAGGAACAGGAAGAACGGCTTCACAACAGCTTCCCCACGCCTGCAGTCGCCTCGTCTCGCAGAATCGTTGCCAGAAGCTACATTCATTGCGCGTTGGGGCAGAAGCGAAACACGAAGCGCTCTGCACTCCCGACCTCTCGCGCCCGGCTGGGTGGCGCCGAAAGAGAGCCAGGGTGCGCCCTGACTACTACGCCGTGGCGAGGCGTCCGCGCCGCGTGCAGCGCCGCATACGCCGGCCCGGCGGGCGAGGCACGCCCCAGATGCTCACCGGCAGTATCTCTGATCCACCGGGAGGAGAGCATCAGGTAGGCGGGGTGCTCCCCTTCTCTACCGCACGCTAATCGTGTAGCTCCGGGTGCTCGTCGAGCGGGCCCAGCTCGCCGACTCCGGCCGGATGGCCTTGAAGCGATAGGTGCCGCGGTTCCAGAGCCTGATCTTCGTCTGGTACTTGCTGTAGCTGCCGCAGTTTGCGTTCACGGTGCTGTAGGTCTTGACGTAGCGCCAGTTGCCGCTCGTGTAGCGGTAGAGGTTGAGCTTGACCGTCTTCGAGCCGGCCTTGACGCGCGGCTTGAGCGTGCCCCAGACGGTGAAGCGCTGGCCTCTGCTCACGGCGCCGGCGCTCCGCGGCCGGCCGAGCGTGGCGATGCGCTTGACGCTCGTCGTGGTGCCTGCGGCGGCGGCCGTCTCGGACGACGACGCGCTCGGCACGTCGTAGGCCCACCGTCTCAGCGAGGCCTTCACCCCATCCACGTACAGCCCCTCCAAAACGACATCGGAGTTGACCTGCCAGGTCACTTTGGTGCCGTGGTCGAGGTTGGCGGTGAAGCCGTCCAGCTCGACGACACCGATCTTCGTGCCCTCCCAGCCGATGGTGAAGCCGGTGCCGCCGTAGACGCTCCTGGTGACGTTGGCAGTGCAATTGCGGAAGGTCGTCTGGCCGGCGCCGCTGAGCGGCCGGTTGAAGTTCGTGTAGTAGTACTCGTTGTAGTAGCTGTTCTCAACGACGCAGTTCTCGATCAGGCCCTGGGCGGGCTGGTCGATCTCGATACCGCAGTCAAAGGCACGGGCGCCGTAGTTGTTTGTGAGCTCAATCGTCCCTACCCTTCCCGACTGGCCAATGTGGTAGTTGGTGCTCGCCGAGAAGGAGACCGGATCGATCCCGGTGTCGTGCCAGCAGTCGCGGATGGCGATCCGGTCAAGGCTGACCGAGAGCGGGTATGGGCCATTGGCGGTGATGTTGACGCCACGCGAGCCGCCCTCGAGACGGCAGTTCTCAACGGTCACATCTGTGATGTGGTTCCATGCCGGCTCTCCGCCACGCCACTGCGTCGTGTAGACGTTGATCACGCAGGGATTCCAGGCGCTTCGCGCACTGGTGGCGACGTTCTTCACAGTGCAGTCCCTGACCGTGACCTCCTCGATGTTCAGGTAGGCGGAGTCATAGATGCCGCCCGACGCCATGTCGAAGCCGAGGACGGAATAGGACCCGCTCGCCGGATGCTGGTTGCCGGCGTCGACTGTGAAGCCTTCCACCGCGAACTTGCGGAACGTCTGATGCAAGGCGGTGCGATTCCAGACCAAGAAGCGCGGCGTCGTGGCAGTGAGCTTGATGCGCGCCCCGTACCCGGAGAGGACGAGCTGCTCCCTGTTGCCCGCCGGCAGCCTGATCGGCTTGCTCACGACATAGGTGCCGGACGGGAACCCGACCGTGCCGCCGCCGCTGCCGCAGGCGTTGACGGCGGCCTGGATGGCGGCCGTGTCGTCGGCGCTGTCGTCGCCATTGGCGCCGAAGGCGGTGACGGAGAGCGAAGAGCCAGACTCCTGCACAGAATCTGTCTCAGCGGCCTCAGCACGTGCGAGCGGGGCAGCGAACAGGAGGGCCAGTGCCGAGACTACGAGCGCCAGGGTCTTCACTGTGGACGTCACGATGTGCCTCCTCTCGATCCCAGAAGCGGAAGGATGAGCGTCGCACCCGGGAAGCTGCTGGGTCCGCCAGATCCGGAATCGATTGCCTCGCGCGCAGATCGCGGGTTGTCTGCGCCTGGTCATGGCCTCGACCGGTGGGGTCCAGGAGTTGAGGATTGGAGGCCGATATGTGTTGGCCAGATAGTGTACGGTCACATGCCGTCGCTGGACGTCAGGCCTCTTTAGAGGGGCGGACGCGGATGCTCGCAGGCGAAGGCGAGCACGCCCCCTCGCAGGCGCTCGATCAGGGCCTGCGGATGCATGTCGTCGTCAGCGAGATGCTGCACGGCCCCGTCAGCTGAGCGACGAGGTAGAGGCCGCGACCGGAAGGGGCGAGCGGGTCGGGCGGCCGCTCGCGATCGAACCTGCCCACGTCGAGGCCGTGACCGTGGTCGCGCACCTCAGCGATCAGATCGGCCCCTCGAACCACAGTGCCAGCGCGAGATCATCGCTGGCGCCGCTGTGGCGCACCGCGTTGGTCATCGCCTCTTCCACCGCCAGGACGATGTCACTGATGGCACCCGACTCGAGCTCGTACTCATGGAGGTAGTCGCGGATCGGAGCCTGCCGCGCATGAGAGAACGGTTCCAGAGGAGGCGGGCGGGGGCGAGAGGCTCCACTTTCGCACCCGCCCTCTCGCTTTTCGGGGGCCTGGTGTCTCAGGCTCAGTTGAGGCAAGCGCCTGAGGCGTCGATGCCGTACTTCTCGAGCAAAGCCGTAATGTCGCTGTGGTACTGATCGCGCAACTGCTGCTTCTCGGCCTAAGCCTCATCACTGCTGCGCTCGGCTGCGGTATCGTACTCGGCGAACCAAGCCTGCCCACGCCTCCTGCTCCTCGTTGCGCAGTGCCTCCAGTTCGGCTGCCGCCGGGCCCAAATCTGCTCACCCCGGAGTCGTTGTCCATCAGGACACCTGCCTCTCAGACGGGTGAGAGCAGGTGCTCGGTCTGCCAGCCCGTCTTGTCCATGGTCTCTTTGAGACTGAGCGTCCCTGTCTCGCACGTTGTGAGCATCAACACGAACGCTTCCACGAGCTGGGGGTCCAGCTGCGAGCCTTTGGCCTTCATGAGTTCGTGCCGCGCTTCTTCATGTGAAAGAGCTTTGCGATAGGGACGGTCGGTTGTCATGGCCGACCAGGCGTCACAGACCGCCAGCAGTCGTCCGAGATTGGGTATCTGCGTCCTCTCTAGCCCTCGCGGGTAGCCTGCGCCGTCCCACCGTTCATGATGACTGGCCACAACCTCCACAACGGGGTTGGCCTACGGCAACTGATTGAGGATCATCTCGCCGAGCACGACGTGCTGACGAACAGTCTCGTGTTCCTCGCGCGTCAATGGGCCCGGCTTGCGCAGAATGCGATCGAGAACGCCGATCTTACCCACGTCGTGCAGCATGCCCGCGACGCGCACTACCTCCCGTACCTCATCGGATAGCTGCAGGTGCTGAGCCAGTCTCAGAGCCCAGCTGGTAACGTCATCGGAATGGTGACGAGTGTACTTGTCCTTGTGATCGACGGCAGTGACCAGCCCGTCGAAGACGGTGACACCCCCGACATTGGCGGAGCCTCGTCGGTACTCGCGTCGCGTAACACCGCGATCGTGTTGCCGCCGGGCTCAGCCGGCGGGATGTCGCGCGGCGCCTCGATTACAGCCCGGGTGCCCTCATGGTGTCCACTGTCGTTCCGTGTTGCCAGCGCTGTTCGTCTTCGGCGCCCAGAGGTAGCCGCCCACGCGTTCGTCATCTGCATCGGCCAGGAGATTACCAGCTCCTTGGGAGGGGGTCCGTCTTCAAGCGTCAGGAGGGGGTCAATGTTGCATCGTCAGTGACAGACAGTGGTAGCGCCTGACAACTAAGCGTTGTCATTACCACCATTACGAAGTACCTTCGACTTCATCCCTAGATGAATTTGGAGGTGTTTCACCATGTCGCACACCACCGATTTCACTCACTCCGGCGTCTCTCGTTTCCCCGACCGCGACCTCGGCGTCACGAGGTTCCATTGTGAGGTGGGCGTCCCGCTCGCTGATCAGAAGCATCTCGGGCATAACCGCTGGCACCCCGACATCCCGCCACTGCACGAGGTCGGCCTCGGCGACGAGGTGATCCTCGAGGCCGGCGGCTACGACGACTACCAGCTCAAGGACGTCGACACTGACCAGGACGTCCGCGACTTCGATCTCACCCGAACGCACCCCATGACCGGACCGATCAAGGTTGACGGCGTGAAGGCCGGCGACCTCTTGGTCGTCGACGTGCTCGACATCCAGCCCCTCTCGGGCATCGGCTATTCCAACATCCTCCCCGGCATGGGTGGCCCGCTGGCGAGCTGGTTCCCGAAGGGCTACAAGACGGTCTGGGACCTGCACGGCACCTCCGCGACGAGCCGGCAGATTCCCGGTGTGGAGATCCCCGCGCTGAGTCACCCCGGCGTGATCGGCGTGGCTCCCTCTCACGAGCTCCTCGAGCTGTGGAACAGCCGGGAGGACCCGCTGATCGAGCAAGGGCTGGCGGCGCCGCGCAGCGACGCCAGGTCGACTGCGGTGCTGCGGACGCTCGAGGGCGACGACTGGGCCCGCGTGGCCGAGACGGCGGCCCGCACGGTGCCGCCGCGCGAGAACGGCGGCAATCTCGACATCAAGAACCTCTCGCGGGGCTCACGCGTGTTCTTCCCGGTGTTCGTCGACGGCGGCCTGCTCTCGACGGGCGACTTCCACTTCGCCGAGGGCGATGGCGAGATCACCTGGAACGCCATCGAGATGGACGGCGTAGGTTGGTACCGTTTCGACGTCATAAAAGGCGGCATGGCCAAGTACGGCGTCAAGACGCCGATGCTTAGGCCGTCGCCGATCGATCCGAACTTCGGCACCCGTTACCTCACCTTCACCGGCCTGAGCGCCGCAGGCACCGAGCAGAAGTACCTCGACGCCACGATGGCCGCCGTGCAGGCCGTCGAGCAGGCGATCGAGTACCTCGGCAAGTTCGGCTACACGCCCGAGCAGGCCTACACGATCATCAGCGTGGCGCCCTGCGAGATGCACATCGGCGGCATCGTCGACATCCCCAATGCGGCCGTCACGCTGAAGGTGCCACTCGATATCTTCGACCAGGACATCCTGCCGCGGTAGCGACTCGGGCAACTCGGACGGGGGCCGGTATGCGTGCTCATCCACCGGCCCCCCGGTAGTCCGAAGAGGCCGGGGCCAGCGAACTCTTCTGCGTGGACGCCGCCCCCGGTTGTGAATGGCCGCGAGGTCGCTTGAGAGGGGCCGCGTGTTGCACTTCAAGCTTGAAGTCAGGCCTCATCGGGCCCGGCCGCGCCGGCCGGAGCGGGGGGTGATCATGCGCAAACCGGTAAGGCGGGCTGTGCAGTGTACGAAGCCAGAGAGCCGAGCGAAGCGACGCAAAGAAGGGGCGGGCACCTGCGGCGCGGCGTCCTCTGCGTTTGGCAGGCATGCCGCCTGAAATACCTCACGGACCCCGGACAGTTGTGGAGCCCGCCGGTCGAGCGACCTGACCGGCGGGCTCAGCTGTCCGACTTACGGAGAGCGGACGTCTTCATCTGTCACTCTCCTTCTTGGACTCGGGCGGTCATTTGCCCGCCTCTTGCCAGCCATATCTCTACACGCGGGCCCTGTGGTTGCCTCGGTACTTTCCCGTCGTTCGACCCGATAAACATCGATGCCGTCGTTGACCGATTCCCGACGCCATGACTTCTGCGGGCCAGCACACCACCCGTCACTACGCTCTCGATCCGCTCAGCTGCGTCCTTCTGCAGGCGCGCTCGTCGCCCTCATCCGCCCGCATCGATGGAGGGCCATGGCGCCCGGAGGTCACGCCTCAATGCTCCCCCGCCGGTCGTCCTGCGGCGATATGGGCCACCAGGATGTAGACGCTCACGAGGAAGACCCACGCCGGGAAGATCAGGATGACCCAAGAGGCCTGCGTGAAGACAAAGAGAAGGATGAGCGCCGCGGCGTACGTGAGCAACGCCATCCACTTGGGCATCACCCCCGTGCGCAGCCACAGCGTGGCCAGGGAGATGAGGAAGACGGCGGCCATGCGCAGGGCATACACAGCGAAGATCTGCCCGACGACCGCACGGGCGTAGAGGTACGTGTCGCTGCCCGCGAACGTTGCCGGCGCCCTGGCATAGGCGGCAGCGATGGCGCCCGCAGAGGCGGCGGCTGCGAACACCATGGCAAGGAAGAGCAGCCCGCTGCCGAGGAACACGGTTGAGAAGAACTGGTCCTCGAAGCGGCCCAGCCGCTCTCGCGCCACGGCGATGAACCAGAGGAAGAAGAGTCCGGCGAAGGGAAGGAGCCCGAGCGCGAACTTGAACGATGCGGAATCGGCCTCGAGCCAGGTGCCGGTGTCCGCGGCGACCTCGGCAACAGTGTTGTTCAGGATCGTCACGCTGACACTGAACAGAACGGCGAAGAGGATGCCGGCGATCGCGCCGGCGATCGGCGTCGCCGCCCGACGCTCAACCGTCACCTTGACGATGTCACCTGAGTGCGGCGTGTGTTCGGTCTCGGTCACGCTCGCAACGGTACACCATCTCGGGCCCCTCCATGTCCCCATCGTGGTTTCCCGTGGTCACAGCTTTCCCGATGCCGACCAGCCTCCATAGCAGATGCACGTCGCGAAGACGGGGCCGGCGGGGTGCCCGGGACGAGTGCGGCGCCGGCCACGCGACTTTGATGCTGCCCATTCCCTGCCGTGCGCGCTCGTGCCGGTGCCGCGAAGGTCGATCGCGCAGGCGTCGGACGGCCGCGGCTTTGCCCACCTCTGGGGTTGTCGTGGCCGCGCCGGGCTGGCCCACGAAGGCGGCAGTGGTATTCTGTGTTTCCAACGGGTCACCAGGAAGGCGACGGGAACACCGCGAGTACGGACCCGCCTCCGGAGGTATCCGACACCTTCATTCGAATCGACTGTTGCGGTCGGCCCATGAGCGCCGCAGCTCCAAGCTCACAGCAACGAAAGGAGCGCATCGTGGAGAAGACCAGGATTGGACGTGGAGGGGCTGCAGTGTCGGCCATGCTTGTGGCCGCCATGGTCGTGCTGACCGTGGCCGGCTGTGGCGGCACGTCCTCCACAACCGCGACCACAACGCCGTCGCCGTCGGCCTCCCAAAGCAGCCTCGCCAGTCGTCTCGCCGCGCTGAAGGCGTATCAGGCGCAGGTGCAGCCGATCACCGCGCAGGTCGTGGCCACCGCAACCTCGCTGCCGGCCGCAGTGAAGGGTCTGAGCACGAAGCCGGACAGCACCTGGACGGCATCGGCGAGCCAGCTCGACGCTCTCGCTGCTGAGCTGGGTGCCGAGGCGGCCAGCCTCGCAGCGCTGACGCCACCCGCTGCCCTCGAGGCCGTGCAGGCGGCCGCCGTCAAGGGCATCCAGACTGCGCAGGCGGCGGTCACCAAGACGGCCGCCGCTCTGAACAAGCGCGTCGCAACATCGGCCACCAGGCGGAACGCCGTCCAGTCGCAGATCGACGGCCTGGCGGCCGAGCTGTCGGAGCTGAGCAACAAGATGAGCTCGGCAGTCCAGAGCCTGACCGTCTCTCCCGACTCAACGCCGGCACCCTGATGGTCGGCGCATGCGGGCCGACGCCGCCGCAATCCGCCGCAGCGTCGGTCCCGCAGGCGCCTGACGGCCTGGCGGCCTCCTTCCGGGATGGGGCGCCGCAGGCCCCAGAACGTGGACGATGCCGAGCTCCTCGATGGGAAGCGAGCGGCTGTGCTGGCCAGCATCCTCGCCAGTTTTCTGATCCCCACGCCCGAGAAGCAGGTCGACCCAACGATGGAGATCGGCCACCTCAGAATCGAATTGGCAGCAGTGCATGAGGAGCCGGCGGCGATCCGCAAGCTCCTGACCATCGACAAGGGATAGCCCAAGGCGGAGGTCGACCGCGCAGGCGTAACGCGCAGGGCGCCCGCCGGACTGCCACCTCCGGGGGTGGTTGTGGCCGCGCCGGTCTGGCCCACAAAAGCGGCAGTGGGTATTCTGTGTTTCCAAAGGGTCACCAGGCAGGTGACTGGAAAGCCTGCCAACGGCGAGCCCCGATAGGCGCGAGGGTGGCGCGAGGGCACGAGTCGGCACGATAGCGTGCCCGACGCGCGATGTGCACGCATATGGCACTGATCCGCGAGAAGGAGGCGTGAGACGGGCAATCTGGCAGCCATCGCTGCAATCCTCCTCATGTGGGCGACCGTTTCCAGGCCGCTTGACAGGCGCGGGATCACCTCGGCGATGTTCTTCGTCGCCGCCGGGTTCATTCTCGGCGGATCCGTGCTCGGCGTACTCGACCTCTCCATCGAGAGCGCTGAGGCAGAGCTTGTGGTCGAGATGGCTCTGGCACTCCTCCTCTTCGGCGACGCGGCCCGTCTTGATCTGCGATCCCTGCGGCGCGAACTCGGATGGCCGATCCGGCTTCTCCTCATCGGTCTGCCTCTGACGTTGCTGGCCGGATTCGGCGCCGGCGCGCTCATCTTCCCCGGCATGGCGCTCGCCTCGGTCGCCCTGCTTTCCACCATGCTGGCCTCAACCGACGCCGCCTTAGGCCAGCAGGTAGTCTCGAACACGGCCGTGCCCGTCCGCGTTCGACAGGCACTCGATGTGGAGAGCGGGCTCAACGACGGGCTCGCAGTTCCCTTCTTCCTTGTGGCCTTGGACGTCGCCAACGCCGAACTCACGACGGGCGTCACTGCGGCCGTTGTGATGAACGTGGCCGTTCAGATCGGCTGGGGCCTGGCAGCCGGCGTGGTTGCAGGACTCCTGGGCGGCTGGCTCCTTCGAGCCGCCGAACGCCGTTCCTGGATCGGCGGCGAGTGGCGGCAGATTCTCCCGCTCGCCGCTGCGCTTCTGGCGTACGGCGTTGCTGTCACTCTCGGCGGGAGTGGATTCATCGCCGCATTCGTCGCCGGCCTGACCTTCGGCAGCGTCTCAGCAGAACGCGGCCAGGCCTCGACCCTCTTCACCGAGGAAGCCGGCAGCCTGCTCGCCGCCGTCACATGGGTCGGTTTCGGCGCCATAGCTCTCAGTGCCGTCGTTCCACACCTCACCTGGCAGGTCGTGCTGTACGCGGCGCTCAGTCTCACCGTGGTACGCATGCTGCCGGTTGCTGTGGCACTGTGGAGACGGGGAGTGCAGACGCCCACGGTAGCCTTCATTGGGTGGTTCGGGCCCCGTGGTCTCGCCTCGGTTGTGTTCGCCCTGCTGGCGATCGAGCGCGGCGTGCCCGAGCAGGACACTCTGCTCGCCGTTGTCGTGGTCACCGTGGCCTTGAGCGTCGTGCTCCACGGGCTGACTTCGGTGCCGTTCGTGCGCGCCTACAGCCGCTGGTTCGGGGAACGGGCTATGGCTCACCCTACTGCCGCGGAGGCTGCCCCGGCGACAATGTCCCGCCTGCGACGCCAGATCACGCATGCCGACGCCCCGGGGATACAGAAGAAGCGCACACCGTCCTGAGTCCGCCTCGAGCCCTCTCAGTCATCGCCCGGGCGCGAAATCAACACCACCGCCGACTTAGCCGAGGAGATCACGGCGTACCGTGCGCTCTACAACGAGATCCGGCCGCACGAGACGCTCACCTCCTCGGCACTCTGCAGAGATCCTGACAAGGCACTAGTTGAGGTCCTCGCCGGCAACGGCGTGGTCGAGGTGTCCGAGCGCTGCGGGGTCAGCCGCCAGACGCCGGTCCCGAGGTCGACCACCACATCGCCCGGCTTGATGAAGCGGCGAATGGCTGCCGCGTACGAATCCATTCGCACCGCGTCCGCGAGCATGCGCTCGTGAGACGCCAGGTCGCTGAAGCCTTCCACGTTCGCAAGGTCGTACAGCAGGGTGGAGCAGGTCTTGTTCGATTGCAGCGCCGCCTTGGCGAACTTGCCTGTGCGAAACGCCAGTCTCAGCGCGTGCCGCAGCACGGGGGCTGGGACCGCCTGCGCTCTCTCACCATGCAGTCCACTCATTGAGCAGACGGTACGCCACCCCACCCATGCCTCCCTTGTACTGTTCGGTGGCGCCGGAACGCTTGCCACCCAAGTCGAGCCACTCACATCCCCGGCGCTTCAGTTCAAGCGCGGTGCGCCAGTCGAGATACCGGCCGGCGTCGGCGCGACGGCCCTCCTGCCCGACCCAGAAGACAAGACCCTCAGCGGCCCTGCCGAACCGCAACGTGACCACACCGCCGACTGGTTCTCCGCCAAGCAGCACCTGGCTGACGATGAAGTCGTCGGACGGCGCCGCGGCGCGAAGCGCTCTGAGGAGCGTCGGCTGCATCCCTGCGAACTGCAGCTCCATCCGGTGCTGCACGTGCCGCTCGATGATCCACTCGAGATCCTCGATCGATTCGCTGACGCGGAATTCGACCCCTGCCTTCTCCGCCCGTTGCACGCCCCTGCGCCAATCGCGATGCAGGGTCCTGTGCATCTGCTGCTCCTCCGGTCGCAGGTCAACCCGGTCTGAGCACCAGCCCGATGCCCGTCTCGGTCGATAGCCGAGATCGCGAATCAGACGACAGGCTTCGGGAGAGTCGCGCAGAGCCGGCGCGATCACGAGAGGACGGCGCCGTTGCAGAGACACCTGCCTGAGCGCCCCGTACACGCCCTTGAGCGTGTCCTCGCCCGGATCAGCGTCGAGGAAGAGTGGCCCCCGGTTGACCCGCCAGGCCGCACTGACGCCCGCGAGAACCTTGTCGAGCAGCTGGCAGATCGCCACCGGCTCACCGTCGCGGCTGACGATGACTCTGCGTACACGCCAGCCGCCGATATCGGACAGGACTCGCCGCGTCCGCCTGTCCACCGACGCTTGCTTCGCTTCGCCCCACGCCCACGACTGTGTGATGTGGGGATCGGCAGCCAACGACAGGAGCGCATGCCATGTGGTTGCGTCAGTCGCCCCATGGATGTGATAGCCACTCCTCATGATTGTCTCAGTGAGCCGAATGCTCGGAGACAGGACAGAGCAGGAGGCTCGCTGGTGCCAGTTCATGCGCCATCCCCTTGCCGCGTAGGTCGCATCCTGTCTCGCTCCTCACGGACCCGCTGCAGTATCGGCCGTGCGGGACCGTACCTGAAGGACATTGCCGCGATATGCGCCCTGCTCCCCATGCCCCTTGTGTGCACGCACGCCCGGCCCATGGCCACCTTCTCAGGCTGCCAGCGCTGCAGCCATGCTGGTGAGCCGATGAGGTTGAGGAGCCCGATCTCCGGGTCGGCACAGCACTGCTCCAGACGGTGTCGCAAGAGTTCCAGGCCGGGAGCTAGTCGCGCGTACTCCTCATCATAGGACGTCTTCCCGAACGTGAGCTGCCCCCCCGTGCGGACCATGAACTGGCTGGCGATGGAGCGTCCCTCCGTCGAGATGCCGAGCATCATCGCGTGATCGCCGGCGTCGGAGAGCGAGAGGAGCCCGCGGTAGAAGGCGGCCACCTCGGGCTGGAACTTGACGACGTTGCCGGCAGTGGCCTTCCAGCCGGACGCTTCGAGGGTCAGGAAGCGCTCGAACTCGCGCGACAGGTCGGGCTCGGCGGCGGCACACGTGTAGCGTACGCCCGGCAGGGCCTGCAGCCTCTTCTCCTGCCGTCGCAGATTCTGGCGGAACTTCCCTGAGCACCGTCCGAGAAGCTCATCGAAGGGGAGCGTGCAGTCGAAGACGTCGAAGACGTCGGCTTGGTAGGCGCAGAAGCGCTGACCGGGCAGGTCCTCAAGGCCGTTCCAGAGCTGCGCCCTCGTGGGGACCGGACCGAAGAGCAGCGGGCGGCGTTCGCCGCTCCTCGCAAGGAAGTCGGCGAGGAGCGGGATGAGCGCGGCCCGTGCCTCATCTTCAGGGCAGATGACGTCCGAGAGGGGCCAGTGGTGGAAGTCGTAGGGTGTCGCCCAGACCCTCATCGGGATGCCGAGGCCGTAGTCGAGCGTCGCCTCGAGTGGGCAGAGGGCGCGCACCTGGGTCCCGTCGTGCAGACCGAAGTAGCGCAGGCGATGGCCGGGGGCCATGAGGTGACGGGCGTAGAGCAGGTGGGCGTGGTGGCTGTGGAAGACCGAGCGCAGCGGCATCGCGGCGTAGATGCGCAGCCAGTCGCGCTCCAGTCGCGCCGCCCAGTCCGGACCGTCGTACTCGAAGACCTCCCAGTATGACCGCATGCTCTCCCCTCGATGCCTGGCCCGCTTGACGCCGTCGCCAGCCTCCTTGGGCTCCCCTCGAAGCTCTCCATCGTGGCTGCCGTCTCGTCCTTCATCGTCTCCTTTGCGCGACACTTGACACAGCAAGCCTCAGCGACTCACCTCGTTAGGATCGAGGCCAGCGCAGACGAGGGACCCGTCTCGGCGCCCGAACCAGCAGCCGCGGGCATCTCATGCCAGCGCTCGCAGGCCTGCGGATCGACGGCGGATCAGAAGGTGAGCACGCCGCAGCGCATCATGACGAAGGTCGTTGTGCCAACGTCGGTCATCGCGGATCAGGTGCGGCCTCGTCGAAGGCGTAGACGGCAGTGCCAGCGGCGGTCGTGGCGCTCGCCAAGTGAGTCCGCTGGCTGCGGACGAATCAAGGGGCGTGGCACGTGGTAGAGGAATGCCTCGTCACCGGTATTGCCGATCCTGCCGCACCTCCTCATGGTCACTCACAGTGAGTAGCGGGAACGACAGCGAGCACGGATACAAGCCGTGTTCACACCACAGACATCAGCCAGACCCGTTTGTGCACTGGCGAGGTGACAGGGGCTCAGCACGATGCTGCTGACGCCCCAGCCGAAGGCGGCAAGCAGCGCCCAGCCGAGTGACTGGCTGAGGGCGCTGCTCAGTCCGCTGAGGATCTGCTCGAGCATCGGGCGGGATCAGGGAGTCGCGCGCTTCTCGAGGCCATGCTCGACGAGCATGGCCTCGATCTCTTCCTGTGGGTAGAAGCCGACGTGGCGATGGAGTTCCGTCCCCGTCTCGTCCAGGAACGCCTGCGTCGGGATGTACTGGATGCCGTACTCCTGCGCCCTTTGCGGAGTCCTTGGCGACGTCGTGGAACACGATCTCGATCTGATCGCCGAAGGTGCGGGCGATGCCGTCCATGACCGGTCGCATCTCGCGGCAGGGCACGCAGAGTCGGAGCCCAATTCGACGAAGGTGACCCACGGCTATGCCTCGCTCGTCGCGGAAGACGGCGGCGAGGCGACGCCAAACGAGGCGCTCGCGGCGCCAGGCGACTCGCCGGCGGCGCCGCAGGCCGCGACCGCGAGCAGTGCGGCTATCACGATAGCCGCGATGAGAGCCGCGCGGCCGGAGACTGCGCGCGACGAGGAGATGGTGCAACCGCTGTTTCGCCATCGTCAGGCTGATCTCGCCGTCGTGATCAAGCTGACGATCTCGGCCTGGGAGGGTACCTTGCCGCTCATGACCAGTTTGCCGTCGATGGCCAGGGCCGGCGTCTTCATGACGCCGTAGGCCACGATGGTCGGGAAGTCCTCCACCTTCACCAACTCGGCGTCGTTAACGCCCAGCTCGCGGACGGCTTCCTCGGTCAGCTTGTAGAGCTTCTGGCAGTTGGCGCATCCGGAGCCGAGGATCTCGAGCTTCATGAGGGGCATCCTTTCTGTTGGCCGGCACAGGCGCTTTCTGATGATCGGCGACGCGCCGCGCCGGCGTCCTCGGCTGTGTCGATCGCACGGGCCCCAGACCGCAGATGTTCCACCGCACGCGTGAAGCCGCCGAGGCCGGCGTCGAATCGTTCCCAGTCGATCGAGTAGTAGGTGCGCGTCCCCTCGTTGCGCATCCGCACCAGGCCCGCATCACGGAGCAGGGCGAGATGATGCGACACCAGCGGCTGGCTCACATCGAGGGGGCCTGTCATCTCGCAGACGCAGCGCTCCCCGGCCAGGAGGAACTCGATGATCTGCGCGCGGATCGGGTTGCCGAGGGCTTTGAAGAAGCCGACGTGGTCGGCCATCCGTGACTCAGGTGCTCGACTCATTTGCGCTCCTTCAGCGGATCACAGCCAACCTCGGCGCAGCCCTCGGCCACCGCCGCGGGTATCGGTTCGTCAGTCACGTGCCAGTACTTGCGCCCGAGCCAGAGCGCCACGCTCACGAGGCCGATCAGCACCGGCACCTCGACGAGCGGGCCAATGACGCTGGCGAACGCCTCGCCCGAGTTCAGCCCGAACACGGCGATGCTTACGGCGATGGCGAGCTCGAAGTTGTTGCTCGCCGCGGTGAAGCTGAGCGTCGCCGTCTTCGAGTAATCGGCGCCAATCTTGCGGCCCATGAAGAAGCTCACGAAGAACATGATCACAAAGTACAGAGACAGTGGGATGGCGATGAGGAGCACATCCAGAGGCAGCTCGACGATGAGGTCGCCTTTGAGGCTGAACATCACGAAGATCGTGAACAGCAGGGCGATGAGCGTGAGCGGGC
>CAZHMG010000016.1:0-40774 GCA_964533575.1 uncultured Thermoleophilia bacterium
AGGAGTAAGGCGTGGCTGATGCAGTGACCTATCGCGCGACCGGCAAGCGCAAGACCAGCGTCGCCCGTGTCATCCTCACGCCGGGTGCCGGCAAGGTCCTCGTCAACGGACGCGAAATCGACGCGTATTTCGGCCGCAAGGTGTTGGAGACGGTGGCGCTCATGCCGTTCGAGACCACGCACACGAGCGGCAGGTTCGACGTGCAGGCCAACGTCTTCGGGGGCGGGATCAGCAGCCAGGCAGGCGCCGTTCGTCATGGCATTGCCCGCGCGCTCTGCGATGCAGACGAGACGCTGCGCACCCCGCTCAAGCGCGCCGGCTTCCTGGTGCGCGACGACCGCAAGGTCGAGCGCAAGAAGGCGGGTTTCCACAAGGCCCGCAAGAAGCCGCAGTTCAGCAAGCGCTGATTTCGCAGACAAGAAGTCTTCCGACGGGCCGCCTCATGGCGGTCCGTCGTCGTTTCCGGACCCATCAGCTCTACGTTTCCGGGACGCTCGCCGTCCTCCGCCCGGCCATGAGCGCGCCCTACCGGCTTCCTCCCGCACAATGGTTCTGCCAGAACTCGAGGACCTGCTGAACGCGAGGGCCGGCTCGGCGCGAAAGGGTACGTACCGGGGACGGAAGCCGGCCGCGTCGGCACGCAAGCGCTGCGTGCATGCTTGCCCAAGCGGTCAAGGACAATGGCCATTCGGGTGCGGCGAGGCAGGAGGCGCGCATGATTGTGCGGATGACCTGTATGCCTGCCGGGAGTGCGCGCTGCTCGCGCTTAGCCTGTAGAATCGGGGAGTCCCCTGCCAGTCAAGGAGTCCCCTATGAGCGGCCCTCTTCGCTATGCCTTTCTCGCCGTCACCATCTACATGGTGATGATCCTGTTCAGCACGATTCTCACCCGCATAGGCCCCAAGGAGCGTACGCCGCTGTGGGGGCTTCAGCGAACGCTCGCCTTCCTGACGGAGCCTTACCTGAGAATCATCGGCTTGATTACGCCGAAAGTGCAACGGGGCAGCGTGGATTGGAGGGCGATCGTCGGTATCACGGTGCTCTTCATCGTGCTTCAGGTGGTCCGGCTCACGGCAACATGAGTCGTCTTCCGGCGGCCGGTTGCTGGAGCTGAGGGCGGGCGATCAATGAGCGCGCACAGCGGTCGAGACCTCGCGCCGCGTCATCCCCTCTACCGTACGTCGATCGTGGTCGTCGGTGACTTTGCGGTACCGCTGGCGAAATAGTACTGCGTCGTTTGGCCGGGCGTGACGGTGGTCCGATATGACGAGTACCGGGTGCTGTAGCCGTCGGGCAACCGCCGTACGTGCCGCACCGTCGTAACGTTGACGCTGCGCCAAGTTTCGCCGTTCTTGTACATCAGCTTCACCGTTGCCCCACTTGCCAGCACGGGGTAGACGCGACCGGAGAGCGTCACGCCGGTCCCCTTCGTGATCTTCACGGCGTCACGCGCCGCAGGCGCGATGGACATGCTTTTGAAGGTGACCCAAGCGCTGTTGAGCGCCAGTTTAACTCTCAGGGCGCTGCCGTGCATGTAGGTGGTGCCCGTACTGCCGATGATGGCTGCCTTGACGATGCGAGGCGACTTGCCCTGTTCGACACGGACGATCGCGGCGAGCGAGCCTTTCACAGCCGATCCGAGCGCGGTGGCGAGTGAGGACGGCGTCTTGCGCATCGGCCCCCATTTATGCAGGGGAGCGTTAGAGTCGTAGGGGTCATTGACCGACTTGAGATAAGGGCTGGGTTGAGTCACCCACGCCAGTTCGATGTTCTCGGTCATTCCGCCCGAACTGGAGAAATAGAAGGCCTGGATGGGCGAGCCTTGATAGCTGGGCACGACGCCGGCCGTCGCCGCTACCGCCGCGTCGCTCCGCGGGTCTTCGAGAGCTGTACCGCTGTACACCTGGGATCGTACGTCCGTGTACAGATCCCATGCGCCCGTCGCGCTTCGGCGCGCACGCTCTGCGTATGCGCGCGCAGCACACGCCTGCGCTCTGAGCGCCTCCTTTGGCCAGGACGGGGAGACTTCGTGAGGTACGACGCCCCGCAAGTAGCTTTCCATGCGAACCTGGTTGATGACCATGAAGTCGGTGCCGGACCGGATCACGCGGATTGCGCCGCGATACTTGCCCCCCTTGCCGAGATCCGTTGCGGTGATCATCGTGAGAGAGCCCTGCGTTGGGGCGAAGGTGACGGCGGCTGTGAAGTCACGCGACCAGTTGCCCGCGGTTACCCGGTACTTGGAATTGACGTAGGTGACAGTGGCGGCGGTGCCGCCGGGAATCGTGAATGATGCAGCGCTGCCTCTCACCGTGAAGTCGTTCGGACAGGTGAGCTTGACGGTGTTCACGCCGCTTCTCAATCGAACGCGCAGCTGGGAGTTGTCGATCGAGGAGAAGCCTATGCCTGTGTAGTAGTGCTTCAGAATCGCCTTGTAGGTCAAGCCATGCTGGGCCAGTCCGTAGGCGCCCCATTGGGACATGCCGATGCCGTGGCCCCAGCCTCTGCCTGTGATCGTGAACGCGGTCTGCGACGAAGCCGCGGCCGTCGAGGGGAGGGCGAGGAGCAGAGCCAGGGCGAGAAGCAGGAGAAGCGCGGGTATGGCCTTCAGGGGTGTGGGGTGGGAGCGCCGCATATCTCGCGCTGGCTGTGGCATGGCTCTGATCCTCCTGAGCGTGCTCCGGTCAGACCCCTCACGACAGCCCGACCACCGGCCGAAAGACAATCATATCATCTGGCGACGCACGAGGAGAGTCACAGGGCTGGGCTCGGCCTCTCGAGCGCATGAATCAGGACGCAGGTCTTGAGTCCGCGCGCTTCCGTGCCGATGGAAAGGCAGACATGCCTGTATCGAAGCACTCACCGTCCACCTCGCTGCGCCGCCGGCTCGCGGTCCCCGGCCTGACGCTCCTGGCGCTGGTCGTCGCCCTGGTCGCTCCCACGTCGGCGCTCGCCAAGACGTTCACGGACGTCCCCAAGACGCACTGGGCGTACAAAGCCATCTCGTCGGTCACGGATCGGGGTCCTGCCGGAGCGCGCTTGCTGGATGACTACGGGAGCGTCTTCCGCCCTGGCAAGGCCATCTTGCGGGCCGAGATGGCGCGCACCCTTGTGATCGCCGCCGGCCGTCAGTCGGCCGAGTTCACGGCGGTCCAGATCAACGATGTCCCAAAGGGCCATCCGTACTATGCATACATTCAGCGGGCGCTGAAATACAAGCTCATGAGTCTGGACGCGCAACGCAACTTCAGGCCCGACAAGACTGTCATCGCCTCCAACGTCGAGACGCTCATCGTGCGCTGGCTCAAGATGCGCTATCCGTCGTACTCGTGGACCCTGCTCTCAACCTTGCGCCCCGGCCATTGGGAGCCGAATCCCTCATGGAAGGTGAAGGCGCCCTCATATCTGCCCTCGATCGTAGCTTCACGCCACCTGCAGTTAAGGGTCAACCATGCCAGCGCCAACGACGGGCGTGAAGTGGTTCCGGGTCAGCCAGTGAGCCGAGCGGAAGTCGCGAACATGTTCGAACGAGGCTACGGCGCGGCTTCAACGTGGCAACTCAGCGGCTTGGGGGCTTTCTCCACCATAACGCTCCCCAAGCTCAGTCCTCGTCAGAAGGAGATCACCTCCTTCGCGTTCAAGTACATCGGGTATCCGTACGTCTGGGGCGGCGAGTATCCCACGAAGAACTCGCCGTACGGTTATCAGAAGTCGGGCGGGTTCGACTGCTCCGGCTTCGCCTTCTACGTCATGAAGATGAAGTTCGGCTATCCGATCACGCTCAACGAGCGCGGCGGCGGTGCCATGGCCAAGATGGCCGACCCGCGCATCACTCGCGCGCAGCTCAAGAACGGCGATCTGATCTTCTTCGGATACAACGGTCCCGCGTCAGGCATTGCCTCCATCTACCACGTCGGTCTCTATCTCGGCAATGGATGGTTCATTCACTCCACCGGCTCGAGTGACGGAGTGACTCTGGCCTCTCTCGATAATTCCGAGTACTGGAAGAAGTACTTTGCCTGGGGGCGCCGGCTCCTGACTCGTGCCGACCTGGTCATTCCGCCCACGCCAGCTCAGTAGGTTGCGCCGGCCCGTGCCTCGCGCTCGCGCCGATTGACATAGGATTGAGGAACGGCAGCGGTTGACGATGACAGCGAGGCGGCTCCGCGGAAACGCGCCGTTGCAGAGCGAGGGACAGGTGCTTCTCCGGGGCAATCTCAAAGAGTTCAGTCTGCCGAACATTCTTCAGCTGGTGAACATGAGCGCCAAAAGCGGGGCGCTCACCATCCGGCGCGACGACGCATGGGGCAGAATCTACTTCCGTGGCGGCCTGATCTGCTACGCCTTCTCTGTGCCCCAGGATCTGCCCCTCGGCGAGCGTTTGGTGCGCGACGGGATCATCACGCCTGAGCAACTGCGCCTCGGACTGATTGAGCAGGAGCAGGGGATGGACAACCAGCGCATCGGCGCCATCCTGCTTAAGGATGGCGTGCTCGATCGAGTCTCCCTCGAACATGCTGTCCGCGAGCAGATCCAGGACGCCGCCTTCGACTTCTTCGGATGGCCCGACGGCGAGTTTGACTTCCGCGTCGATGAGCAGGTCACGGACGAGGACATCCTCGTCGAGATGCACGTCGAGAACGTGATCATGGAGGGATGCCGGCGGATCGATGAGTGGGAGTTGTTCGTCGAGCATATCGGTCCCATGGAACGCATTCCACGCCTGGCCTGCCCTCCGAACAACGGCGATCCCGGGGATATCATCCTGACGCCCCGGGAGTGGCGGGCGGTCGCGCGGATCGACGGCCGCGCTGACATCAGTACCGTTCTCCGCGATGCTCATCTGGACCGCTTTCACGGCGCAAAGGTCATGTACGGTCTCTACTCCAAAGGCCTGATCACCGTCGGCGATCCCGTGCTCAAGAGTATCGACAGGACGGCGAGCGTGGCCGTGCGAGGCCCAATCGACATTTACAACGAGGTGTTCTTGAACACGCTCACCAATGACGGCCTCGTCAATCAGCTGAGAGTGGAGCTGATTGACGAGAAGGAGATCGAGATTCCCATGCTCGCCGGTCAGGTGAGGCTCGGAGGCGAGGGTGACGGCGGCGTGGACGTGCTCGTCTTCACCGCTGCGGCGTCGGCGCCTGACGAAGTCTGGCGCCGCATCGCGGCAGACGGCACTGCTTGGATCGTCTTGGCGAACGCCAACGATGCAGACAGCTTGCGGGCGACTCGCCTCGATCTCGAATTCGTGCGAAGAATCGGGGGCTCATCACTGGTCGTGGGCACGTATGTCTCGATGGCCGACGACGAACTGGACCCCGTTCAAGTCGCGGCGATCCTCGGGCTTGATGGCGGCGTGCCCGTCATCCCTTGTCAGCTTCGTGAGCGGGCCTCCGTCGTTGAAGTCGTGCAGCGAGCCCTGCAATTGGCGGTGGCCTAGTCCACCAGTCGGCAACGCCCCCTTGTCAATGACCGGTCGACGGGGGAGGATTGCGCCGCCCCACCTTGGAGCGCCCGCCGGAAAGGATCCGCCAGCATGTACTATCCGAGTTACCGCATGAGGCGCTTGCGCCGCACTCCCGCGCTGCGCAGCGCATTGCGCGAAACCACGCTTCAGGTCGAGCACCTCGTCCTGCCGCTGTTCGTCTGCGCCGGCGAGAACATCAGGGAGCCAATCCCAGCGATGCCGGGTTGCTTCCAGCTCTCGATCCGCAATCTGCTCGGCGAGGTCCGCGAGGTCGTTCGCGTCGGGGTCCAGTCGGTGCTGCTCTATGGCATTCCTTCGCATCGGGACGCGGCAGCGACTGGCGCGTACGACGCCGAAGGCGTTGTGCAGATGGCGGTACGCGCAATCAAGGACGAATTCCCGGACCTGCTCGTCATCACCGACGTCTGCCTCTGCAGCTACATGGAGCATGGCCAGTGCGGTGTGCTGCAGGATGGAGAGGTTGTCAATGACACGACGCTAGAGCTCCTTGCCAAGACGGCGGTCACCCACGCCGAGAGTGGGGCGGACATGGTCTCGCCGAGCGACATGATGGATGGTCGCGTGGCCGCCATCCGCAACGCTCTCGACGACGAGGGGCTCATCGACACGGCGATTATGGCTGGTTCCGCCAAGTTCGGCACGGCCTTTTCTGGCCCGTCCGACGCCATCATGCACGGCACGTCCAGCGGCGTCGCGAGGGCCACCTACCTGCTCGACTTCGCGAATGCCGAAGAGGCGGTTCGCGAAGTCCTGCTCGACATCGAAGAGGGCGCCGACATCGTCCTGGTCGAGCCCGCGCTGCCCTATCTTGACGTCGTCCGCACCGTGAAACAGGACACGAAGTTCCCCCTCGCCGCCCTCAGCGCCAGCGGCGAGTACGCGATGCTGAAGGCCGCGGCAGCGGATGGCTGGTGTGACGAGCGGGCGGTTGTACTCGAGTCCACGACGGCGATCAAGCGTGCCGGGGCCGACATCATTGTCACCTACTTTGCCGCAGATATCGCTCGCTGGCTCAGCTGACGCGGCTCATTCAAGAGAACGTGTCAGCAGCGCTTCTCCAGGCGCATGGAGGCGGCCGTGAGACCTGAAGCGACGTAGAGCCGTTGGGCGCGGATATTCTCGGCCTCTACGCCAGCAGCGATCTCCACGCAGCCGGCGTCCTGCATGAGACGCATCGCCGTTCGCAGGAGCTTCGTGCCGATCCCTTCGCAGCGCCGTTCCGGGCGGACCACGAAGCTCTCGATTTCGCCGGAATCGCCGGCGTGCAGCAGTCCCGGCCTCGTCGAGAAGCTCACCATGCCGATCACCTCGCTTTCGTCCGAGGCCAGCAGGACAGTGGTATCGGGAGAGGCGAGGTAGCGGCGGACGTAGTGTTCGTCCGTCATGCAGCGAGTGTCCATCGCGAGGGCAAGCTCCTGGGCGAGCGATACCACATCCGGCTCATCACCCGGACCGGCGTGGCGAATCGTCACAGTCATGGGCCACCTCCTCGTGCTCGGCGTCGCGGTGGCGGCGCCGTCATTGGCTGCGCATAGTATGTATCATGTTCGCCGTGAGGGTTTCTTGTTGTCTGACCACAAGGGCGTGAGCATGGACTTCGGCGTCGACAGGCGCGATGTTCCCGCGGTCGCCGTACCCCGCCTCACGCTCTATCTACGCAAGCTTCGCGAGTTGGCGGCTCAGGGCGTTGTGCGGGTTTCCTCGCGGGACCTCGCCGACCTCGTCGGCTTCAATGCCGCGCAGATCCGTAAGGACCTGTCGTACCTGGGCGAGTTCGGCACACGCGGCGTGGGGTACGACGTCAATCGTTTGGTCGCGGAGATAGATCGCTGTCTTGGGCTCGACCGCACCTGGCGAGTGGTGATTGTTGGCGCCGGTCTGCTCGGGACCGCGCTCGCTCGATACCGCGGCTTCGGCGAGCAGGGATTCCGTCTCGTCGGAATGTTCGACAGCGCCGAGACGGTCGTCGGCGCAAGCTACGGCGAGGGAACCGTGCGGGAAATGTCGGAGCTCGAGGATCTGTGCCGGCGTGAGAACGTCGACATAGCTCTGGTCACCGTCCCCGCCGGAGAGGCCCAAGCGACGGTCGCCCGTCTCAGCGCGGCCGGCGTCCGGGCCATTCTCAATTTCGCTCCAGTCAAGGTACACGCCCCTGCGGATTGTCTGGTCCGTCAGGTCGATCTCTCCAGCGAGCTCATGTCCCTGACGTTCTACCTGCAGCGAGGCGACTGATATGGTTGCCATGGAACTTGTGACTCGTGATCTGTGCGCTGTGGCAGAGACGTGCGGGCGGGCAACGACGAGCTCGCCCACCCTGCGGTGGGGACCGCTGCTTGCGGCCTTGGATGCGGCGATCCCGCAGCAGTACGTGACCGCGATGGAGCTCATCTACGAGGGCTACCTTGTTCACTACCGCGAAGGTCGAGTGTGCTCATTGTCCTCGAGGACTCAGCAGGAGACGCTGCTTGCCGGGGATGTGCTCTACGCTCGGGGTCTTCATCTGATCGCGGCGAACGGCGACGTCGCCTCGGTCGACGTGCTGGCGCGGCTCATGGCGTCGTGCTCCAGCCTCCGCAGCAACGGAGCTCCATTCTCGGACGATGACGCGCTCTGGGCCTACGCCGTTGGGGCGCTGGTCGCCCTGCGCGCCTGTGCCTCCCTCACATCGGTCACGCGCCTGTTCGACATGCTGGACTCGGCGATGCGCGAGGGCCACCATCCCGCCGTCCGTACGCTGGCGTGCGCCGCTGCAGCCGACCTTGCACTGCGGCGCGCCGATGTTCTGGAGGCTGAGTTGCGCGGGCTTGTATCGCCGTCGGTCCCGGAGCCTGTCTCATTCGCCGCACCGGAAACGCCCCTGCTCGGCGCAGTGGCCCAGTAGCTTGGACCTTCGCGCCTATATCGCTCTGCTCGAACGTGAAGGAGAGCTGGTGCGTGTGCGAGCGGAGGTCGATCCCTACCTCGAGATGGCTGAGGTTGCAGACAGGACGAGCAAGGCGCGGGGCCCGGCGCTGCTCTTCGAACAGCCGCGCCACAGGGACGGGGGGCAGGGCGACACGGCTACCGCGACCATGCCGGTTCTCATGAACCAGTTTGGTTCGCACCGTCGCCTCGAGCTGGCGCTCGGTGCGCCTCTCGACGAGCTCGCGGCCCGCATTTCGGGCCTCATCGATCTGCAGGTCCCGGCGGGGGTCCTTGGCAAGGTCAAGGCTCTCGGCCAACTCCGCGAGCTGGCCTCCTTCGCTCCGGCCATCGTCAGGAAGGCGGCTTGGCAGGAGGTTGAGATTGTTCCGGTGGACCTCGGGAGGTTGCCCGTCCTCACGACCTGGCCGGGCGACGGCGGCCCATTCATCACCCTGCCGATCGTCGTCACGAAGGATGCAAGGCGGCGACGCAATGCCGGCATGTACCGGCTTCAGGTCTACGATTCCCGGACGACCGGCATGCACTGGCACCTGCATCACGACGGAGCGGCCAACTTCCGCGAGGCGGAGGGCAGGCTGGAGGTCGCAATCGCGCTCGGCACCGATCCGGCGATCACCTACGCCGCGACAGCTCCTCTGCCACCGGGCATCGACGAGTTCATGTTCGCCGGCTTCCTTCGCGGCGCCCCCGTTCAGCTGGCGAAGTGCTCCACCGTCGACCTCGAGGTGCCGGCCGACGCGGAGATCGTCCTCGAAGGCTACGTGGACAAAGCGGAGCGGCGGCGTGAAGGTCCTTTCGGCGATCACACGGGGTACTACTCGCTGGCCGACGACTATCCCGTGTTCCATTTGACCGCGATGCATCACCGCCGGGGAGCCATCTACCCTGCGACGATCGTGGGCCGCCCACCCATGGAGGACGCATATCTGGGCAAGGCCACGGAGCAGCTGTTCCTGCCGCTGCTGAGGCTCGTGCAGCCCGAGATCATCGATATGGACTTGCCCATCGAGGGCGTCTTCCACGATTGCGCCATCGTCAGCATCCGCAAGCACTATCCCGGCCAGGCGCGCAAGGTGATGAATGCGGTCTGGGGAATGGGCCAGATGATGTTCACCAAGTTCGTCGTCATTGTCGATGAGCACGTCGACGTGCACGACTACAGTGAAGTGGCATGGCGCGTCTTCAACAATGTCGATCCGCGCCGGGACTGCATCATCGTCGACGGTCCATTGGACGTCCTCGATCACTCGAGCCCGCTGCCGCGATACGGCGCCAAGATGGGCATCGACGCGACCAAGACGTGGGCCGAAGAGGGCCACGACCGCGCGTGGCCGGACGAGATCGCGATGGATCCGGCGATCCGCGACCGGGTGACGCAGCGCTGGAACGAGTTCGGCCTCCCCTTCGCGTGAGCGCGGCCGGCGGGGCACCGGCGCGCGAAACCGATGCGGCCTCCGCTGATTCAGCGTCCCGTTTCGTCCTCTTTGCGCGGCTCATCAAGATAGAGCACAGCGTCTACGCCCTGCCATTCGCGTATGCCGGCGCCTTCCTCGCGGTCTCCGAGACGCCCTCGTGGTCTGATCTGTTCTGGATCACCATCGCCATGATCGGCGCGCGCAGTGCCGCAATGGCGCTGAACAGGCTCATCGATGCCGACTTGGACGCTCGCAATCCTCGGACCCTGACACGAGAGCTGCCAGCGGGCCGGCTGCGGCGTAAGGAAGTGTGGATCTTCACGTTCGTCTCGTTCACCGCTCTCGTTGTGGCGGCGTTCAACCTCTCGCCACCCTGCCGCTACCTCTGGCCTATTCCCGTCGCCGCCTTCATCCTCTATCCGTATGCGAAACGCTTCACGTGGTTCTGCCATTACGCGCTCGGACTCACCCTGGGGCTCGCCCCGGCTGCGGCCTGGGTTGCCGTCACCGGGGAAGCGGCCCCCCAGGCCTGGCTCCTGTTCGTGGCCGTCGGCCTCTGGGTCGGGGGCTTCGACGTCATCTACGGGATATTTGATGCGGATTTCGATAAGACGCACGGGGTTCATTCGATGGCTGTCGCCGTGGGCGAGCGCCGGGCTCTCGGCATCGCAGCGCTCTCGCATATGGCTACCGTGGTTCTGCTCGGCGCCGTCGGTATGCTGTCCGGCCTGAATTGGATCTACTGGCTTGGCCTTGCCGCCGTTGCTTTGGTGTTGGCCTGGCCGCACGTCGACATCGCCCGTCGAGGCCTGGACCGGGTGGGCATGAGGTTCATGGCGGTCAACGGCCTTGTCGGACTCCTGTACGGCGCCGTTGTCATTGCCGCCGTCCTGTGGTCATGAGGATCGACGTAGCCGGATCGCGGGCAGGGCCGGTGGTAGAATTGCGGCTCACCGCTGAGCATGACCCCGCTCGGCTTTCGGCCCACTCCACCCATCAGGAGCCCGCTTGTCTGATCGCTCGCATCGCCTTTCGATTGCCTTGGCCTCGACGCCTTCGTCGCTGTTGAATCATCCCAGCAGAGTCTTCGTCGGGATCAGCGGCGCCAGCGGCGCACCGTACGCTTTGCGCCTGCTGGAGGTTCTGGCGGCGGCCGGGTGCAAGCTCCAGGTGTGCATCTCGGACACCGGCCTGCTGGTCGTGCGTCATGAGCTCGGCTTGAACGGCGAAGGCCGCGCCGAGGTGACTGCCGCCTTTCTCGAGAGGGCGGGCGTGGAGGCTGAGGTGTACGATGCCGACGATCTCGCTGCGCCACCCGCCAGCGGCAGCAGCGCGCCAGATGCCGTCGTCATCTGCCCGTGCTCAGTCGCCACCGTCGCCCATGTGGCGATCGGCACGACTCGTACGCTCATTCATCGTGCCGCCGACGTGGCGCTCAAGGAGCGGCGACCGCTGCTGGTGGTGCCGCGGGAGACCCCGCTGTCCGTCATCCACCTGCGGCGTCTGCTCGAGTTGGCCGAAGCCGGCGCCGTCGTCCTTCCCGCAATGCCGGCGTTCTACTCGTTGCCTGAGACGCTGCAGGATGCCGTCGATCAGGTTGTGGGGAAGGTACTCCTGTCGCTCGGCTTTGAGCAAACGCTCTTCCCGCCGTGGGACGGAGGCGCGCGCTGAACCGTAGCCACGTGGACCGCGATCCGGGTCGCATCGAGGGGATGTTCGATCGAATCGTTCCCCGCTACGACGCGATGAACCGGATCATGACGCTTGGGCTGGATCGGCGCTGGCGGGCAATGGCCGCCGCGGAAGCCGACGTGGGCGAGGGCGATGCCATCCTGGACGTGTGCTGTGGTACTGGTGACCTCGCCATTACGCTCGCGGACATGCATCCGGAGTGCCGTATTGTAGGTCTGGACTTTTCTCGGGCCATGCTGGGGCGTGCCCACGCGAAGGCCTCCGGGTGCGGCAACGCTGCTCGTGAATCGCTATCGTTCGTAAGAGGAGACCTGCTCCACCTTCCTTTTGCGGATGGGGAGTTCGCTGCCGTAACGGTTGGCTGGGGCCTTCGCAACGTGAACGACCTTGGGGGCGCGATCGCGGAGATGATTCGTGTCACTCGCCCCGGCGGGCGAGTGATTTGTCTGGAGATGACGTTCGCCCAGACTATGGCCGGACGCGTGGCGTACGGCCTGTGGCTGGAGCGGGTCGTCCCCGTTCTCGGTCGTATCGTCGGGGGGGACGCCGAGGCGTACGCTTACCTGCCCGCGTCGGTTGAGGCGTTCCCTCGGGCACCAGAGCTCGCCGCGATCATGCGTCATGCTGGGTTGAACCATGTCCGCTATCGACTGCTGGCCCTGGACTGTGTCGCTATACACGTTGGTTCCGTAACTGCGTCAAAGGCATGAGGACGGGCTCTCTCATCCGCCTTACGGCAGGCGCGCGGCGGCGATATGCGTCTGGCTTGGATCTGGTCGAGGACCGGCTTACGACAGTGGCGACGGAACCTCCCGGGCGCCTCGGAGAGGCGTGTGCAGCAACGCTCAGTGCAGGCGGCAAGCGTGTGCGACCGCTACTGACTCTGTTGTGTGCTCGCAGCGACCGGCCGCTCGACGAGCGTGTCCTGCGGGCTGCGGGCGCCGTCGAACTGTTACACATGGCCACGCTCGTTCACGATGACGTCCTCGATGCGGCTGACCTGCGGCGCGGGCGACAAACCATCGTCAAGGAGTTCGGCGTGGACGTGGCCGTATCGGCGGGCAACTTCCTGCTCGCACGCGCCTTCAGCGAGGTTGCGGGAATCGACGATGGCGAGGCGGTGGCGGCACTCAGCGCGGCGGCCGTCAACCTCTCTGAGGGTGAAGTCATGCAACGCGACCAAACGCGTATGGTCACCCTCGTTCGAGCGGACTACGAGCGGCGATGTGAACGCAAGACGGCAGATCTGTTCGCCGTTTCATGCCGGTTCGGGGCTCACCTATCGGGGGCTTCTCGCGAGACTGAGGAGGCTCTGACCGAATACGGCCGCCTGATAGGCTTGGCCTTTCAGATCTTCGACGACATCCTTGATTGCAGCGGCGACGAGGCTGAGACGGGCAAGCGTGCCGGCGCCGACGTTCGCGACGGCACGATCACGCTCCCGCTTCTCTTTGCTCTCGAAGCCGAACCTGCACTGGCCGTTGCGCTCGTCCGTGACGACTTGAGCATGGCGGAGGTGGAGGCCGTGCTGCAGACAGTGTCCGCAACCGAGGCGCTCGAGCGTGCCTGGTCGGCTGCGATGCGATACATTGATGCGGCTCACTCCAAGCTCGAGCAGTGTCCCGGGCCTGTGGAGCGCGAACTGCTTGCCGAAGTCGCCGCTCAGGTCGTTGCACGATACAGCTAGCACGTGGAGTTCATCTCTTGATACCCATCGACATCGCCGCGCTGGCGGCACGTTCGCATCTCGATACAGTATGGGCGAGCGTGGAGGCCGGGGAACGCATCGACACCGCGCAAGCTCGCGCGCTCCTGCAGAGCAACGATCTGCTGGCCATCGGCGCTATGGCTGACTACGCTCGGGCCCGCGTCGTCGGCGACGACGTATTCTTCATCAGCAACCGTCACATCAATCACACCAACGTCTGCCGAAACCGCTGTCTTTTCTGCGCCTTCAGTCACGACGAGGGTGACCAGGGGGCATACACACTGACCATCGACGAAGTGGTCGGCAAGGCGCGAGATGCGCTTGCCGGGAACATCAGTGAAATACACATCGTCGGCGGTGAGCATCCGGATCTGTCGCTCGACTACTTCCTGGAGATGATGCGTGCCCTCAAGCAGCTTGCGCCGCAGGTGCATATCCAGGCCTTCACGGCGAGCGAGATCGCGCACTTCGCCCGCCTGAAAGGCGCGACCGTGAATGACGTTCTCGAGGCGCTGAAAGAGGCGGGCCTCGGCTCGCTGCCGGGTGGCGGCGCGGAGGTGTTCAGCGGCCGCGTCCGCAGCCTGATCTGTGAGCGCAAGATCAGCGGGCAGGAATGGCTGGAAGTGATGCGGGCAGCGCACGGCGTCGGGCTGAAGTCGAATGCGACAATGCTCTACGGGCACGTCGAGACCGTGGACGAGCTGGCCGACCACATGATTCAGCTGAGGGAGTTGCAGGACGATACAGGCGGCTTCAATGCCTTCATCCCGTTATCGTTTCAGCCGGCGAACACGGGTCTCAGCGATCTTCCGGGCCCCACCGGCTTCGATGATCTCAAGATGCTTGCCGTTGGGCGCCTCGTTCTGGACAACTTCCGTCACGTCAAGGCCTTCTGGATCAACATCGGTCTCAAGCTCGCGCAGGTTTCTCTGGCATTCGGCGTGAATGATCTGGATGGGACGGTGGTCGAGGAGAAGATCAGCCACGCGGCCGGAGTCGATACCGGGCAGCAATTGAGCAGGGCTGAGCTGGTGCGCGTGATTCGCACCGCCGGCCGCGTCCCGGTGGAGCGAGACACGCTGTACAACGTGGTACAGCGCTACGATGGCGAGGACTGACGCAGCGGCGCCGGTGCGTGTCGGGCGCATCGAGTTCGTCAACTGCTTTCCGCTGTACCATCATCTGGAGCGCGAGCTCGCTGCGCGTGGTCTCCAGGCGACAATCGTCGAGGGCGACCCGGCGGCCCTGAACGCCATGCTGGTCGCTGGTGAGATCGACGTCGCGCTGCCCTCATCGATCGCTTTCGCACGGCACGCACATGAGCTGGTGCTTCTGCCGCGGGTCTCGATCAGCTCGTTCGGGGCGGTCGACTCCGTCCAACTCTTCACCCGCGTGCCCCTCCGCGAAGTGCAGCGCATCGCGGTCACGGCCAAGAGCGCGACCTCCGTCTGCCTGCTGCATATCCTGTGCCGGGCATGGGGCATGGAACCCGAGTTCTGCCTGCGGCAGGGATCGCTCGCCGAGGTGCTGGCCGACTTCGACGCTCTGATGCTGATCGGCGACGAGGCGCTCTACGTCCTGCGCGCTGAGGTCTTTCCCCATCAGGTCGACTTGGGCGCCGCCTGGTACGAGCTGACCGGGCTGCCCATGGTGTTCGCGGTCTGTGCTGCGCGGGAGGGATTCGTGTCGGGACGGCCCGCGGCGGCAAACGCGGTAGGCGCATCTCTCCTCGCGTCACGCGACGAATGCGCCGCCAACCCGCTGGAGACCGCCGCGGCTGCGGCCCTGCGCTACGAGTTCAGCCGGCAGTTCCTGGCCGACTACTTCGAGAAGCTCAAGTTCGGATTCACGCCGGAGTATCGCGCGGGCCTGGAGGAGTTTTACCGGCGCGCCGCGGCGATTGGCGAGCTTGCCGTCATACCTGACCTCTCCACGGCCGAGCTCACACCTGCGCCGCGAGGCGTTCAGGCAGCCGTTGTGGCGCCTTCGCGGACTCCTGGCCTCGCATTCCACGACATCGCACTGGTGAGTGATCCATCAGCCGGCTTGGTTCCCGTCCCAGACGCCGCCCCTGTCACAGCCGCCGCTTCGGTTGCTCCCCCTGCCTTCAGTGATCTGACCTGGCGGGAGGCGGAGCCGGGCGACGCACACGCGGTGGTGCAGGCCATTGAGGACTGGTGGCCTGGCTTTCACATCGTCCACGGCGTCTGCCCTCAGCTGTTCGAGCATTTCGGCGACACGAGCATCATCGTCGAGGATGATGGCGAACTCGTCGGCTTTCTTGCCGGCTATCTCTCGCAGCGTCTCCCGGATGCCGGTTACGTCCATTACGCCGGCGTCCGCCGCGACGCTCGGGGGCTTGGGGTAGGCCGGGCAATGTATGAGCGCTTCGCCGCGCTCGTTCGGGCGCGTGGCCGCGAGCGCGTTGTTGCCGAGACCGGGGCGTGGAACGGCGGCTCGATCGCCTTTCACAGGCGCATCGGCTTTGTGCTGGAGTCTGGGGATGAGATGGTCGACGGATTGCCGGTTTGCAGGGACGTCACCGGCATGGGGTTCGATTACGTTCGCATGACGCTCCCTTTGGCCCCGAAGGCACGGCCGTGAGTCGGTGCTCGTGCGTCAACGGCGGGGAGCCGCTTCTTTCGCGCCTCGGCGACCACGAAGCGCTCGACCTCCTCGCTTCACGCGATCTGCTGGCGCTCGGTTCTCGAGCCGACTGGGTCCGTCGCCTACTTCATCCCTCCCGCGATGTGACGTTCATCGTTGATCGCAATGTCAATTACACCAACTACTGCGTGTCAGGCTGCCGGTTCTGCGCCTTCTACAAGAAGCCGGGCAGTGGGGATGGATACCTGCTGGCGGCGGATGAGGTCTATCGAAAGGTCGAGGAAACCCTTGCGCTCGGCGGCACGGCCGTCATGCTGCAGGGCGGACTGCACCCGGACCTGGACGTCACGTGGTTCGAGCGGCTGTTTCGTGGCATCAAGGCGCGGTACCCGATCCACATCCACTCGCTCTCACCGCCCGAGATCGCCCAAATCGCGGCTGTGAGCGGCCTGAGTGTCGAAGAGACGCTGGAGCGGCTGCATGCCGCCGGCCTGGATTCGTTGCCCGGCGGCGGCGCTGAAGTGCTTGTCGACCGAGTGCGCAGCGCCATCAGCCCACACAAAATACCGACCGATGCTTGGCTGGGGATCATGCGCGTTGCGCACAGCTTGGGTATGCCGAGCACGGCGACAATGATGTTCGGCTCCCTGGATACGCCGGCCGAACGTGTCGAGCACCTCCGGCGCATCCGCGATCTGCAGGATGAGACGGGCGGCTTCACGGCCTTCATCCCATGGACGTTCCAAGCCGGCAACACCGAACTCGAGGCCGGTCACACTGCGTCAACCGGCCTCGACTACCTTCGGCTGCTCGCCGTCAGCCGAATCTACCTGGATAACGTCAGGAATATTCAGGCGTCCTGGGTGACGCAGGGGCTCCGCCTTGGGCAGATCGCGCTGGCCTTCGGCGCAAACGATCTGGGATCGACCATGATTGAGGAGAATGTGGTAGCGGCAGCCGGCGTGCGCAACCAGTGCGATGTCGCCCAGATGGTGCATTTGATCCAAGCTGCCGGTTTCACTCCTGTGCAGCGCGATACGCGCTATCACGAGGTACGCCGCTGGAAGTGAGACGATTCGTGTCCGTCCACACCCGAAACGTCTCCGGAGCTTCGCAATCGGCGCCATTCTCCATGCAGCACGGGAGCGGCAATGGCAAGTCCCAGCAGACTCAGGCAGCCGGCCAGTGCCAGAACGTATCCGGACATCCAGCCATACAGGACCGGCGCCGTGAGCGTGCCGATCAGTCCGGCAAGCTGCATCGACGTATTCTCAATGCCGACTACGGTTCCGCGCCAATGCACAGGGCTGACCTGCATGAGGAACGCCTGCTTGGCGGGATAAGAGAAGGCGACTGCGAGGCCCTCGACCACACTGACGACGAGGATGAGGTGGAAGTTGATGGTCGTCCCGTAGCCGATCCACGCCAGGGCGGCGATGGTGAAGCCGATGAACATGAGCGTGAACCGGCTGAACCGGTCGGCGAGGATCCCTCCCGCGAACGAGAGCAGCATCGGCACCGAAAACATGATGAACGTCAGAGAGATGTAGCTGAGCGAGGCGCCCAGATCCCTCAGCCGGATGCTCCAGATGACTTCGAAAGCTCCCATGGAGAAATGGTTCGTGAAGGCGATGAGCACGAAGGCGAGGATCGGGGGCGAAAGAATCTCCCTATATGGGGGGCGGACGAAATCCGACCCCCTCCGCGATGCCGGACGCCGCACTGTGGACGCTGGTTCACGAATGAAGGCGAGCAGCGCGAGGGTGGCGATGGCCGCTCCAGCCGCGCCGACGTAGAAGATTGCGTAGAACCCTCGAGTCCCTTCTCCGAAGGCGTGATATATCGGCCAAGCGAGGGCCGGGCCGACGATCAGCCCGCCGAACTGGGCCGTTGTCAGGATGCCGTATGCTCTGCTGCGCTCGTCTTGCCGACTGATGTCGGCGATGAACGCCTGGCCTGCGGGCCCGACGGCAGCGGCGCCGACTCCTTCCAGCAGGCGAAAGACGATGAACCACGACGGCTCGAGCGTGGTGGTGAAGAGGAGCATGGTCGCCGCATACAGCGCGACCCCGGTGACGATCACCGGCTTGCGGCCGATCGCGTCGCTGAGCCAGCCCAGGGGAGACGCGAAGAGCAGCGTCCCCACGTAGAACATGCTTGCGATGACCCCGATCATAAGCATGGATGTGTGTGCCTGATCCTTGAGGAAGATCGGCAGGTACGGGAGGATCGCGCCGAAGCCCGACCACACGATGAAGCTGGCCGCGCACACTATGGCCAGCTGCATCCAGCTCGTGCGCTCAGGGCCGGATGTGGGGTCGAAGGCCGGCAGGCCACCGGATGATTCAGTGCTCTCGCCAGATGGGATCATGATGTTCCTTCATCTAGGCTACACCCGTGCAAGCGAGCTTTCGCTGAGTTGCGAGAGTCGATCAAGCGTCGCGGATCTGACGCACGAACAGTGCGACAATTCCGGGCACTGCCACGAGCGTGCCCGCCGCGACGAAGAGCAGGCGAATGTCTACAATCGCGGCCAAAGCGCCGCCGACAATCACGGAGAGCGCGAATGTTCCCTGGGTCAGTGCGAAACGCGCTCCCCACACTCTCCCCAGCAGGCGCTCGGGAACGACCTCCTGGACGTACGTGTCGATCGCGATGAGGACGACGGCGTTGGCTGCGCCCACGACCAGGAATGGGATCATGGCAGCCCGAACGCCGGGCATGACGGCGATGGTGATGATGGAGATGCCCATGATCGCAAGTCCAACCGTCATCGCCAGCCCCTTCCGCAGCCGGAGGGCCAATGCCGCCACGGCGATGGAGCCGAGCAGATAGCCGGCGCCGATCGCGGCCTCGAAGAAGCCGAACGCCTTGGCGCCGCCGTCAAACACCTCGACAGCCAGGAAGAACGTCAGCGGATAGCCCGCGCCCAGTCCAGCCGCCGCCGCGAGCACCATGGATGTATTGGCCATCAGCCCTCGATGGTGGAGCAGGTAGCTGAGGCCTTCGCGCAGCTCTCGTCTGAAGGAACGCGCGGCCCGCTTCGCAGCGCGCGCCGGTGGCCTGTATCGCATCAGCAGAAGAGCCGCCGCTGAGACGAGGAATGTGATCGCGTCAACACGGAAGGCGTCGGTGATTGAAACGACGGCCACGAGCGCTCCGGCCAGCGCGTAGCCGACGACCTCCGTGAGGTTGTCGCCTGTGGCCAAGAGGGAATTGGCCCGCATCAGCTTCTCTCGCGGCACGATCTCTGGAAGGATGGCGAGCTTGGTCGGGTCGAAGAACACGCCGACCGATGCCGCGAGAAAACTGAGCACGTAAACCGCCGGGAGCGACCATTCAGCCACCGGCGGAACCAGAACCATGAGCGCTGCGCGCAGCACGTCGGCCAAGACCATGACGTTTCGCCTGTTGAACCGATCGATGACAACCCCGGCGAAGGTCCCGAAGAGCACATACGGCAATGTGTACAGCGCGAGGACGAGTCCCGTGCTCACTGTCGAGCGTGTCGCCGTGTACACAAGTACCGGGAACGCGACCATGGCCAAACGGTCTCCCATCTGAGAGACAAACTGGCCCACCCACAGCAGCAAGTAATTGCGGTTCCGCGCTAATGACCGGGAGCGATAACGCGTCATCCTTCGCGTAGCTGACTGATCCATCTCGATGCTGTCGCCCCCCATGCCCGGCACAGGCGCTGATCGTGCCACTCTTCGGGTGCTCGTTGAGCAAGAGAGCTTACGCCATTGCTACGCGAGGAGGGCGGGTCGGAAGCCTGGGGCAGAACGCGTTGTCCATTGCGGCGACAGCAGCGAGCAGCTTTCCCCGATTTGTCCACCCAGACCACGCTCGAGGCTCCCGCGATCCTCAGTAGGGTGCGGTCCCTGAGCAATCGTCAACCCTTTGTTATCGGCGAGCGGGTTGAAGGACTTGAGGAGGGCCTTGTGCGCAAGGGTATGAAGCTTCACTGATGGCCGCTCCTCTTCACTCCCTCGATGTGAAGGAACAGGACGGGATGCGATGAAGAAGCTCGTGATCGCGTTGGCTGCGGTGGTGACGGCGATGGCAAGCGCTGGCGGCAGCTGTAGAATGCACTGAGCCACCCGCTTCTGCATTGCCGAGAGCTTAAGGGTTGGCTGCGTGGTGACGATGATGTTCCCCACGCGATGCAACTAAGTTGGGCTGACCCTTGGCAGCGATGTATTCGAGAACTTTCATCGTCTACACAATGGCAGCATTCGCGTGTTCGATTGCCGCGATGGTTTACTCCATTGGGGTTCCCGTCACCCTCTCGCTGAGGGAAACCCTGATCAATACTCTGGTCCTCGCCGTCCTTGCTGTTATCGCTGAGGAACTGAGTGTTTCGGTTGCCAGCCGACTTACACTCGCCGCTAGCAACCTCCCGGTTCTGTTAGCGATAATGATGCTTGGCTTGTGGCCTGCATTGCTGGTTGCGGCGGTTGTCGGCTTGTGGGGTTTCTGGCGTGAGGAATCGGCCGATCTCGTCGCGTTCAATACGGCAAACAGCATCTGTTCCGCATTGGCGGCGTCGGCTGCGTTCGCCGGCATCATGACTGCCTTTGGAGTCTCGATCGGTGAAACCACATGGCAGTGGCTGCTTGCGGGGTTGGTCGCCAACGTGGTCCACGAGTCGATCAGCATAAGTGCCGCTGGCGGTGGTGCCTATTTGAGATACCGTCAGTCGCTCGGCGTCTTCTGGCGGGTGGAAACCATGCCGTTCCTCCGGTCGCTCGCCATCCTGACGGCTCTCGGGCTGACAGTAGCGGCTGTCTACGCAACTGCCGGTGTTGGCGCCGTCGTCTTGTTGTTCATTCCCCTCTTTGCGGCGCAGTACATGTTCAAGCTCCTTGTGCGCGAGAAGGAACACGTAGCGGTGCAGACGGAGCTAACGGACAGGTATCTCGAGATGAATATCGGCCTGGCAGCTGCCATGGTTGTCCTGCTGGACAGCAAGGACGAGTACACGGCGCAGCATTCGGCGGCGGTCGCCATGTACTGTCGGGATATCGCGACCAACCTGGGACTCTCACAGGACGAGCGCAACAGCGTCCACTTTGCTGGTTTGCTGCATGACCTGGGCAAGGTGGGCGTGCCGGATGCGGTGCTGCGCAAGGAGTACAAGCTCACGGCCGAGGAGTGGGCGCTCATTCGACAACATCCTGCCAAGGGAGCGGAGGTCCTGTCGCATCTCGCGGCATATCAGGGAATCGCCGATATCGTCCTTTATCACCACGAACGCCTCGACGGCAGCGGGTATCCTCGGGGTGTTAATGCCGAGCGCATCCCCGAATTGAGCAAGGTTCTTGCTGTCGCAGACTCCTACCATGCGATGACATCGGATCGCCCTTACCGAGCGGCCTTGAGTTCCTTCGAAGCATTGAGAGAGCTTCGAGCCATCGCTGGAGTCACACTGGAGGCCAAGTACGTCGAATCATTGGCCCAAGTGCTCTGCGATAAGAGCCTTGCCTACCGCAACGGCAGCGCAACAGATTTCAGGGGTGAGTTCGAACTGGGGCGCATCAACTTGCGCTTGCGCGGTCAGACCCTCGCCGACCTGAGCGGTCTTGCAGGCTTGAGGGAAGACCCAGCGGCGACCTGACCAAGCTCAAGGAGATCAGACCGGCGGTGATGGCCTTGATGATGTCGAATGGCAGGAATTGGAGAACGCCGCCGATTAGAATGACTGCTACTTCAGTAGTGTGCAGGCTGATAGCCAGCCACGCTGCGCCGACGATGTAGATGGGTGCCAGGCCGGCGAGTGCAGCCCCAATGTATCGGATGACCCTTGGGTTCCCGGCGTGGGCGATGGCTCCAGTCACGAGAGCCGCGAGGACGAAGCCGACGAGGTAGCCGCCAGTCGGGCCGAATAGCACGCCCAGCCCTGAGGTGCCCCCCGAGAAGACCGGCGCGACAAGCCCCAGCACCAGGTACGCCAAGACACTCAGGGCCCCGAGCCGCGCTCCGAGTACGAGTCCGGCAAGAAGCACGAACATGGACTGCAGAGTGAACGGCACGGGGCCCAGCGGAATGGCGATGAAGGCCCCCACAGCGATGAGCGCCGTGAACATGGCCATGTAGCTGATCTCGCGTGTGGAAAGCCCAGTCATTTGTCAACCTTCCATGCAGGATGGTGGTTGACAATCTAGCCTGAGCGCCCCTCACTTGTCAATTTGGTTTAGTGCGGGTTCGAGTCGTCAGGTATGAAGTGTCACGTCTCCCGAGTGAAAGCGGCGCGTGCGGCGCTCTGGCAGTTCCACAAGAAGAGCCCCGTGCTCGTCGACTCCTGCCGCTTTACCGATCACCGGTCCTTCTCTTGTTTCCACGCTCACGCTTCTCTTGAGCAGGAAGTCACGCTGGCGAAAGGCCGCCAAGGCATGATCGAATCCTTGGGTCACAGCGCGTGTGTAATGCTGCTCCAGCGATAGCAGCAAAGCGGCGAGAAGCGCGCTGCGATCGACGAATTGGCCACTCGCCATGTTGAGAGAGGTTGCGGTCCTCCTCAGCGGGACAGGCAACTCGACGAACTCGGTGTTCACATTGATACCGATCCCGACCACCATCCAGTCAACATTGTCTTGTTCCCCGGCCACCTCCATCAGGATGCCGCCAACCTTCTTGTCACCAATGAAGAGGTCGTTTGGCCACTTGATGCTGATGCCGACTTGACTGTGCTCATCAATCGCTTCCGCGGTCGCGACTGCTGTGACCAGCGTGAGCATGTGTGCTTGGCTCATCTCCATCTCGGGCCGCAGGATCACCGAGAAGAGTAGGCCCTTCCCGGGTGGGGAGGTCCAGCGTCGCCCAAGCCGACCTCGGCCCGCCGACTGGCATTCGGCTACCACCACTGTCCCTTCAGGGGCGCCGCTGATCGCGAGTGTCTTCGCCTCGAGGTTAGTGGACTCGATCTCGTCATAATGTCGAAAGGACTTGCCGAGTGCGCTCTGCTTCGTTAGTTCCGCAACCAAGGTCATCGAAAGCGTGCTCGGCTCCTGTTCGAGCTTGTAGCCGCGTCTCGATATTCCCAGGATGCGGTAGCCGCGCTTCCTCAGTGAGTTGACATGCTTGTGTACCGCATTGCGCGAGATGCCCAGCGTCTCGCTGATCGCTTCACCGGATACGAAGCCTGTGTTCTCCCGAAGGATGTCTATGACGGTTCTCTTACGCTCGCTCATGGTCGTCGAGTTGATGTGGATGACTGATGCCGGTGGTTCCATACTGCCCTCCTGAAGCTGGCCGAGATTGAGGACAGCGTATTCAGGAGGACGCTGGGGCGAATCATACCTAGGCTGGATTCTTCGAGTCAGCAGGGTTGAGCTTCTGCACTCGCGTTTCGTCTGCCCGGAGACCGGCTGTCTCCGACTCCTTGTACTTCAAGATCGCCTGGACGCGCGTACTGACGCCCAACTTATAGAAGATGTGATTGACGTGCGTCTTGACCGTCGCGTTCGTTAGGAACAAGCGTTCGGCAATCTGTGGATTTCGGAGACCGTTCGCCATGAGCGCCAACACCTCTCGCTCTCTTGGCGTCAGAACGGCTATTGCGACTGAAGGTCCGGAATCCACGTGTGTGAGAAGCCGAAGTTGTCGTACGCGCGCGACTCCTCGCTTCATCTCCTCTCCACCAATTGATCCAGCAATGTTCAAGACCTCACGAAGGACATCATCGCTGCTGCGACGGGATGCGCCGGCCAAGGCTCCTGCAAGCAAGTGTGGATTGGTCCTCGCGAGGTGCTTGAAGACGTCCGCGAAACGCCAATGCACGGCGAGCGCCTCAAGCAGCGACGCAAGGTCTTGGGGGCTGTCCAGTGCTGTCACGGCGAGAACGGCCGCGGAGGGACGCGAGCCGAGTTCCTGCGTTAGGAGATCAATGTGACCCAACCGCAACTGTTGTGGGAGACACTCGGCGAAGATGCTCCGGGAATCCTGCGGCCTCGCGTCCGCCATCAGAATTGCCTCGAACAAGGTTGCTGCAAGCGCCACGAAGGACAACTGCATGCCTTGCGCAACACGCGCGATACCAGGTAGCTCACTACCGTCCCCATGGCCAGCCAGCGCCTTCGTGAAGGCGAGGTTGGCTGCGAGATCCAAGGCCACATACGGATCACGTTTCATTGAGACGATCTTCGTCGCACTGATGTACAGTGGGAGTGCATCCGCCATTCTGGCTAGGCGTCTCAGGAGAGTGGCTTCAGCACTGAGTGCATACGCTGTCAGAATCGGATCGATGCCTGTGGCATGAGAGGCTGCGATTGTACGTCTCACGATTGCGAGGCCGTCCTCCAGATAGCCTTGCGCGCCAAGGGCAACTGCGACATTGTCCTCTACCATCCGCTCCGCCACTGATAGCGCATACCTCTTGGCGATTGCCAGAGCTTCTCCGTAGAGTGCGCGTGCCGATTCGTATCTTCCTAATCCGGTCTCAATCAGCCCCCGCGCATTCAGCATGCTGGTCATGAGAATAGGGGTGAACCCTTGCGATGGGACCTGGGGGAATTGCATATGGGCTGCCCGATAATCCCCTTGAGTGTAAGCCGCGAGAGCGCGAATCGCCCGTGCCCTTACTCGCTCTTCAGGGGAGGCGTGAGCGCTTAATGCGTCGGCGGCGGCGAGAGCGGCTTCGGCTCCCTGCCAGTCTCGTTTGTCCACGGCTGCCGAACCGAGACTGAGGAGTGTGTGAAATCGCTGAGCATCATTCGCCGCGGATATGAGAGCCTTCTCGCATGTCGCGATCTGCTCGTCCACGTCGCCCATCCAGAAATACGCGCTCTCACGAGCTGAAAGGGCGTGGTAGAGACCCCATCCATCTCCGAGCGCTTCGCATGCATGGACTGCTTTGTCTGTGTCCTGCACGGCTGCTTCCAGTCGACCCGCCCTCAAATGGACCTGCGATGACAACAGCAGGGCCCATGCCTCGTCTGTGCGCATCTCCATTGACAGGCGTTGCAGCCAGGAAGCGAGGGACTCTGAACGGAAGTTGTCCAATCCCGGCTCTCCAGCTCTCGCTAGTACTTCCAGGGCCAAAGCGGGTTCGTTCGCCGTGAACAACAGTTCAACCGCCATCTCAACGTCGCCAGCCGCCTCCAGTGCCTCGGCCGACGCTGCTTGGAGCGCTCGGAACGCGGCCTCGCCGTGCTTGTAGACGAATTGATGCCGGAGGAACTCCCGGAACAGGTTGTGGTAGCGGTAGGCGCCGGGTTCTGAGGCGAATGTGAACACACGATTCTCCGCCAGGTGATGCAGGTACGTGTGGGCGTCCTCGATGCCCACGATCCGATTCGCCAAGTGGGGAGTGACGTGTTCGAGGCAGCATGTTCTGTCCAGAAAGAACCGTGTTCCGTCGTTCTCGTTGCGGTAGACCTGCTCCGCCAGATACGAGTAGATGTCCTGCTTCATCCTCGGATCGGCGAGTGCGTGCTCGAGCGAATCTAGGTCGAGCCAGTCCAAGGCAAGGCCGGCCAGGACAACGCTCGCGGGCCAGCCCTCTGTCAGATGAACAAGACGTTCGATGTGCTCTGGCTCGAAGCGACACCCCGCACGGGACTCGAGTACCGAAATCACTTGGTGGCTATCGAACCGCAGCAGTTCGACGCCGATGACATTGATCTGCCCCGCCAGCCTCATCTTTCCCAGGGAGAAGGCGGGGTCGTAGCGGGACAGGACCGCGAAGCGCAGATTCGCGGGCGCGTTGGCCAGAAGGCGGTCCAGGGCGCGGTTAAGCTCTGAGGAGTCCGCGGCCTCATGGTAGTCATCGAAGACGATCAGGGTGTCTGATTGGACGTGCTCCACACACTCGGCGATGAACAGTGCCGCGAGCTGATCAACGGAGATGGGAGACTCGTGGCAGTAGCGGAGTCTCTCGAGGATCGGTTGCCCGAACTCGGGGAGACGAAGCCGGAGGGCGTCGGTGAGAGAGCCGAGGAATGCCAGCGCGTCATGATCGAGGACATCGAACCGGTACCAGATCGGATCAGCGCCAGCCATGCGGCATCCCGCCGCAATCGCCGTCGTCTTCCCGTACCCGGCGGGGGCACAGACAAGGGTGAGACGAGACATGCGGATTCGCTGTATCGCCGCGAGCGTTTCTGGCCGCAGGAACACTTGATCGGTTTGCGGCGGAGCAAGCTTCGCGGCCACAGGCTTGAGTCTGCGATCGCTCTTGGTCAGGGGAGCTCCCGGCACTCGGCGACGAGGTTACTGGAGACGCTGACTATAGCAGGGGACAAATGCATCCTGGCAGCATCAGAGCGGGCCCGGAGGGATGACATTCGACAGATCTGCGGTGGCTTCTTCATCCGCTGTGGCACCTGCATCCTCTCGTGATCACCCAACGGTGAAGATAGTGTGATCTTCCGGCGAGGGGGGAATGGAATGGGTGGCGAGTAAGGCGCCGTCACGGGGACGGGACTCCCGGGCAGCGCAACGATCACATGGGGGTGGATCATGCCGGCGTATCAGAACATAGTATTCGGGACTGACTTCTCAGAGCAGGCGAACAAGGCATTCGAAGAGGCCAAGTACCTCGCCGGCCTCGCGGGAGGCAAGCTGCACGTGATCCACGTTGTCCCCGGCGCGATGGTCGGGGGTGAGGAGGCAGGCACCGCATCGCTTGAGGAGAGGTATCGGGCCGAGGGTGCCGAGTACCGTGTGCTTCATGGGCATGAGGCTTCGGAACTCATGAAATTCGCAGAAGGTTTGCCGGGAGCGGTGATCGTCGTTGGAGCCCGCGGCGTCGGTGTTCTGACCGGCCTGTTCGGCGGCGGAAGCATCTGCGACAAGGTCGTCGCCAACGCGAAGTGTCCGGTCCTCGTCGTTCCGGGCGAATGAACCACGTCGCTGCACGCCTATCCTGAGGTTTCGCGCAAACCTAGGATGAGGACGGCAAAGGGCCTCCCCGTGAACACGGGGAGGCCCTTTGCCGTCCTCATCTGAGGCAACGCAGGGCGAGCTCGACGGCTTCAGCCGGTGTGCTCGCCCAAGCGAGACCATCGAGGTCGCCGCCGTCTGGTGGGCAGACGGCCCAAGTATCCAGCAGAATCACGGGACGGCGGATGGTGCGCGCCAGCCCAATCTCGCTGAGCGTGCCCCAAGCGCCCCCTATGGCGATAACGACGTCGCCGCTCGAGACCACGCTCAGATTGCGCGCATGGCCGATGCCGCTGCAGACGCTGAAGGTGAGGTCGGGCGCGGCGCGCCTGCGGTCGGATTCCGGGAGGATGCCGATCGTTACGCCGCCTTTGCGCTTCGCCCCCCGGGCCACGGCTTCCATGATGCCGTTCCTGCCCCCGCAGACCACGATCAGGCCGTGCTCGGCAAGAAGCTGCCCGAGCTCCTCGGCGCGCGCGGCCTCCTTCTCTGTGCAGCGGCTGGCGCCGATGACGCTGATGTAGTGGGGAGCCATCGCTATATTCTATTCCGCGGACGCTACGAGAGCAGGTGCGGCATCACGCCAAGGTGGACGGAAATGCCCTTCGCGCCACGGCGTCGTGACCGTCTTCCCGCCGTCCCACGGTCAGACGGCGAACAGATCCATGAAGTCGTTGACGGATGTCCCGAGCAAACGTTCATGGTCAAGGCAGAGATCGTGGACGCGCCGCGCGTGTGGCTCGGGAAAACACGAGCATAGAGCAGCGAGGAACTTCGACTCGAGAAGGGGGATGCCCTCGGCGCGCCTGCGGCGATGCCCGAGCGGGTATTCCACCTCAACCTTGGGTGTGCTGGTTCCGTCAGCGAAGAACACCTGTACTGCATTGGCTATCGATCGCTTCTCGGGGTCGAGGTACTCCCGGGAGTACCTCGGGTCTTCGTGCACCGTCATCTTCGAGCGCAGAGCGTCGATGCGCTCGTCGGCAGCGAGGGCGTCCTCGTAGTGCCGCGCGGTCAGTTCTCCGTAAATGAGGGACACTGCGACCATGTACTGGAGGCAGTGGTCGCGATCGGCCGGATTATGCAGCGGTCCATCCTTGCTGATGATGCGGATCGCCGACTCCTGTGTGTGCAGCTCGATGCGGTCAACCTCATCCTGCCGGTCCCTGACCAGACGGTGCAACTGCAGGGCGGCTTCGACCGCCGTCTGCGCGTGGAATTCGGCGGGGAAACTGATCTTGAAGAGGATGTTCTCCATCACGTAGCTGCCGTAGGGGCGCTGGAACACCAGTCGGTTGCCGCCGAAGAGCACATCGCAGAAGCCCCAGCGTGGTGCGCTCAGTGCCGAAGGAAGACCCATCTCGCCGCCCACAGCCATCATGGCCAAGCGCACGCCGCGCGACGATGCGTCTCCGGCTGCCCATGACTTGCGGGAACCTGTGTTCGGCGCGTGCCTGTAGGTGCGCAACGCGTGCCCGTCGATCCATGCATGCGACAGCGCGTTGACGATGTCGTCCCTTGACCCGCCGAGCAACTGGGCTGCGACCGCGGTCGATGCCGCCTTCACAAGGATGACGTGGTCGAGTCCGACGCGGTTGAACGCGTTCTCGAGCGCCAGACATCCTTGGATCTCATGCGCCTTGATCATGGCCGTCAGAACGTCCTGCATCTTCAGGGGGTCCCCGCCGGCGGCAACGGCGGCGCGAGACCGCCAGTCCGCGATGGCCAGAATCGCTCCGAGGTTGTCCGAGGGGTGCCCCCACTCGGCGGCCAGCCAGGTGTCGTTGAAGTCGAGCCAGCGCACCATTGCGCCGATGTCCCACGCGGCCTTGACCGGGTCGAGCTGATGCTGCGTGCCCGGCACGCGGGCCCCATTCGGCACCACGGTCCCCTCGACGAATGGGCCGAGGTGCCGGGTGCAGGCCGGGAAACCCAATGCCAGGAGGGCACAACCAAGGCTGTCCATGAGGCAGTTGCGGGCCGTCTCGTAGGCCTCGTCGCTATCGATGTCGTCGTCGAGGACGTAGTCCGCGATGTCGAGCAGTTCCCGATCCGGCTCGGGACGGACGTTGCTGTCGGCGCGGTGCGTGTCCACGGCCATCTCCCCTCTCAGGTCCGCTGCTCGATCGGCACCCACGCTCGCGGCTGAGGGCCGACATAGGCGGCACTTGGACGGATGATCTTGCCATCGTTGCGCTGTTCAATGACGTGCGCCACCCAGCCGGTTGTGCGCGCGATGACGAAGATCGGCGTGAACATGCGGGTGTGAATCCCGAGCCTTTGATAACAGACGGCGGAGTACCAGTCGAGGTTGGCGAACATCTGTTTCGTCTCCCACATCACCGACTCCAGCCGCTCCGCGATCTCAAACGTGCGCATGTCGCCCGTCGCCTCCGCCAGTCTTCGGGCAACGTCCTTGATGACGCGATTACGCGGGTCCGAGGTGGTGTAGACGGGATGTCCGAACCCGATCACGATCTCCTTGCGTGCCAGACGCTCGCGAATGTCCGCCTCGGCTTCGTCGGGCGAGGCGTAGCGCTGCTGTATCTCGCAGGCAGCCTCGTTGGCCCCGCCGTGCTTCGGCCCGCTCAGCGCCCCGATGGCGCTGCACACAGCGGCATACATGTCCGCGCCCGTCCCGGTGACGACGCGAGCCGCGAAGGTCGACGCCGTGAACTCGTGTTCGGCATAGAGGTTCAGTGAGGCGCGCATTGCGTCCACGGCCAGATCCCCGGGGGCGTGACCGTGCAGGAGACGTAGGAAGTGGCCTCCGACCGACTCGTCATCCGTTTCCGTGTCTATCCGCCGTCCATGATGCGTGTAGTGATGCCAGTAGAGGAGCATGGACCCGAGGCACGCCACCAGACGGTCGCCGATCTCGCGTGCCTGGATGGCGCTGAAAGGCGTCTCTTCGGGCTCAAGCGAGCCGAGCGCGGAGACTCCGGTTCGCACCACGTCCATCGGGTGTGCAGACGCCGGCAGGCCCTCAAGGATCGCGCGCAGCCCGGCGGGCAGGCCGCGCCACTCGCGCAGCTTCTCCTTGTACGCCGCCAGCTCGACGCGATTCGGCAGACGCTCGTGAATGAGCAGGAAGGCGATCTCCTCGAAGTCCGCGACACCGGCGAAGTCGACGATGTCGTAGCCGCGGTACATAAGATCGTGACCACCATGGCCGACGGTACAGATGGCGGTGGTTCCGACGGTGACGCCGGAAAGTCCTACTGACTTCTTGCCCACTGGAGCGACTGCCGCTTGATCACTCTGTATCGACATCGTGCGACCCTCCTTTCGCGAACAGCTCGTCCAGCTTCTGTTCATACGCGTGATACTCGAGGAAATCGTAGAGCTCCCGACGCGTCTGCATGAGCTCGACAACCTGCTCCTGCGTCCCGTCCCGGCGGATCGTCTCGTAGACGGTCAGTGCGGCCTTGTTCATGGCACGAAACGCGGAGAGGGGATACAGGACGAGGCCCACACCGGCATTCGCCAGCTGCCGCGTGGTGAAGTATGGCGTTCGTCCGAACTCGGTGATATTGGCGAGCACGGGTACGCCGGCGACGCTGGTGAAGCGTTCGTAGTCGGACAGGTTGTGAACCGCCTCGGGGAAGAGCATATCAGCACCTGCGGTGACGTAGGCGGCCGCTCGTTCCAACGCGGCATTCAGGCCCTCGGATGCGAGCGCGTCGGTGCGGGCCATGATCACGAAGTCATCGGTGCGGGCGTCCACGGCGGCCCGGATGCGATCGACCATCTCGTCCGTCGATACGATGGTCTTCCCCGGCCGGTGTCCACAACGCTTCGCCTGCACCTGGTCCTCGATGTGAATGCCGGCGGCGCCGGCCCGGATCATCTCTCTGACGGTCCGGGCGATCGTGAAGGCGTTGCCCCAGCCAGTGTCGGCATCCACGAGCAGCGGCAGGTCGCTCACGTACGTGATGCGCCGCACGTCTTCCAGCACGTCGGTGAGGGTGGTCAGCCCGAGATCAGGGAGGCCGTATGAGGCGGCTGCCACTCCGCTGCCTGAGAGGTACAGCGCGCCGAAGCCTACGTGTTCGGCCATGATGGCATGGTAGGCATTCACCGCTCCCACGACCTGCAGCGGTCGTTCGGCGGCAACGGCGGCGCGCAGACGGGCGCCGGGAGTGCTTGTGAGGGACATCTCGGCCTCCCTGTCGGCGTGTCGCGCGAGGATATCGGACCCGCTGCTCCTCTCACAAGGAGGACCGCCCATGCCGACTCCGAGCCGTTTACCTGCGCGAAAGCGATGGAAGACTCGGAGGTGCAGGCATTTCTCTGGAGGCGCAGATGGGCAAGTACGATGTCGCGATCGTTGGCGGAGGCCCTGGCGGGCTGTCGGCGGCCATGTACGCCGCCATGCGCGGACTCGCCGTCGTCGTCTTCGAGGCGGAGACCTTCGGAGGACAGCTGGTCAACCTCTATCCGGGGAAACCAGTCACGAACTTCCCTGCGCAGGAAAGCATTCTCTCTCGCGAACTCGCGGTGCGACTCGCGGAACAAGCTGAGCGCTTTGGCGCGGAGCTACGTGAGTGGGAGCCGGTCGAATCAGTCAGCGAGGGGCCGGAGGGGTACGTACTCCGGACGCCTGCGGGCGAGACGACCGCGCCCGCCGTCATCTTGGCGCTTGGACTCGGGCGCTTTTCGCCCCGCCGCCTCGGGCTGCAGGGCGAAGAGCGCTTGACCGACAAGGGAGTCACCTATCGGCTGCCGCCGATCGAGGCGATCGATGCTCGTCACATCGTCGTGGTGGGCGGCGGGGACACGGCCTTGGATGCCGCGTTGTCGTTGCGCGCCGTGGCTGATGTCACGCTCGTGCATCGCCGGCTGGATTTCAGCGCCTGCGCGTATTCACAGAATCTCGTACGTGAGTCCGGCATCACGATCGTGCGCTGCGGCGAGATCGTCGAGCTTCGAGGGGATGAGCGCCTGGACGGAGTTGTCGTCAGGCTCGGGAACGAGGAGAGCATCGAGCTGCCGGCGGACCTGCTCCTCGTCACCATTGGGCAGGTGCCGGACCTTCGCGACCTCGAACAGTGGAACCTCGATGTCCGGGGACCTCACCTCGATGTGGATTCCTCCATGCATACGAGCAGGCCGGGCCTGTATGCGGTCGGGGACTTCGCAGCCTATCCCGGCAAGGTGCGGATGATCGCAACGGCGGTCGCCGAAGGATCCACCGCTGCGGCTTCGGTGCAGCGTCAGATCAAGGCGGCCGCGTAGCGCGTCTGCGCAGATGGCGCCGCGGTGTTCCTCCGACCGCCGCGGCGCCTGCTACCGTCCAATCTCGCCGCTCATCTCCTTGTCGAGGAGCGTCTGCAGCAGGGCCATGGCGCCCTTCTTGCTGAGCGGCTCGTTCAGATTGCCGCACTTCGGGCTCTGCACACAGCTGGGGCAGCCGCATTCGCACGGGCAGTCGGCTATCAAGGAGCGGGCATCGGAGGCGAGGCCCTCGAAGGCGTCGTACCCGCGTCGCGCCAAGCCGATGCCGCCCGGATAGCCGTCGTACACGAAGATGGCAGCGCTGTCTGTCTGCCAGTGCCAAGGCGTGCTCAGCCCGCCGATGTCCCATCGGTCGCAGGTCGCATAAAGCGGCATCAAGGCGATGAGCGTATGCTCCGCCGCGTGGAGGGCGCCCGGCAGGGCCAGCTGGTCCTCGTCCAGGAAAGAGGCGAGCGCACCCTCGAGTACCTGTGACGCGATGGCGAGCCAGAAGGCCTGTGTCGTGTAGACCTGCTCCGGCAGTTCGACGGTGACGCTGTCGATGACGCGCTGATCGACAATGTCGCGGCGCTGATAGGCGATCACCTGTTCCGTGACCTCGATCTCGCCGAAGAAGAGTGCGGTCCCCGGCAAGGATCTCGAAGCAGCTTGTCCTGCGATGAGGATATTCTTGTCGACTTTCGCCTGCGTGTAGTAGCTCCCGTCGAAGTCGTCGACGAGCACACTGCGGTTCTGCAGGTCGAGGGATCGCACGAGGTAGGCCTTGCCGAGATGCAGGTAGACGGCGCCCGGATGGGCGAAGCGGAAGACGCGTTCCCGTTCGATCTGGCCGATGATCTCGCCGCCGCTCGATTCGGCGATCACGAACTGCTCGTTTGAGGCGGTGCGCAGACCGATCTGAGCCGCGGGAGCATGTGCCCCCGCCCAGACCAGGCCGTCGCCCCGCCGCCGCAAGCGGCCGACCTGCTCCATTCGCTCCGCGAGCAACAGGCCTTCTTCATCGTAGTAGGCCGTGTCTCGCGCCGTGATCGGTTGTTCGTAGGCCGCCGCCTCGAGGTGAGGCCGCGAGATGTGCGGATTGTGCAGGTCGATGATCGCCTCCTCCACCGCGCGGGCGAGGAGGAGTTCAGGATTGCGCATGAAGTACTGGTCCAAGGCGTCCTGGCCTGCGATCAGCACGGCCCATCCGTGCCCCCTACGTCCGGCCCGGCCCCACCGCTGACGCAGGCTCGTCACGGTGCCGGGGAAGCCGGTGACGATGGATACGTCAAGGGCGCCGACGTCGATGCCGAGTTCCAGAGCCTGCGTGGCGATCACCGCCTCGAGCTCGTGCTCGAACAGGCGGCGCTCGATCTCCCGCCGCTGCTGGGGCGTGTAGCCGGCGCGGTATGGCTGCACCCGGTCGGCTGCCCCCGGATTGCGGTCCTCGAGCCGGCGGCGAACGTGGCCGTAGACCAGCTCCGCCGCCTTGCGCGTCGGCGCGAAGGTGATCACCCGGGCGCCGGCGAGAATGCACTCCGTGCTCACGTACGCCGATTCCGTGAGCGCGCTGGCACGCTCCCCGCGCGCGGCGTCAACGAGAGGCGGGTTCCAGAAGACCAGTGTCTGCTCCGGCCGCGGCGCCTGGTCTTCCCCGACCGCGATGAACGGCACGCCGACCAGTCGTTCGGCAAACGCGCAGGCGTTCGCGATCGTCGCGGAGGTGAGGATGAACTGGGGCCTGCTGCCGTAGCGCTCGCACAGGCGGCGCAGGCGGCGCAGGACCTGCGCCACGTGCGAGCCGAAGACGCCTCGGTACACATGCGCTTCGTCCAGCACGACGTAGTCGAGGTGATGCAGGTACTCTGCCCACCGCTCGTGGTTGGGCAGGATGCCGGCGTGCAGCATGTCGGGGTTGCTCAGCAGCATGGTTGCGCTGCGGCGCACGAGAGAGCGCGTCTGCGGCGGAGTGTCGCCATCATAGATCGCAGGCAAAGCCCGGCCGTCGGCGAGAGCTTCCAGCTTGCGGACCTGATCCTGGGCCAGGGCCTTGGTGGGGAAGAGAAGGAGCGCCCGGCTCTGCGCGTCACGATTGAATGTGTCCAGGATGGCGAGCTGGTAGCAAAGGCTCTTGCCGCTCGCGGTGCCGGTGCTGACGACGACGTTGTTCCCGGCCTCAAGCAGATCGTGTGCTGCGGCCTGATGGCCGTAGAGTCCCCGGATGCCGGCTGCCTGCAAGGCGGCGCGGAGAGCCGGCGCGATCCTCTCAGGCAGATCACTGCTTCGACCGCTCCTGGCAGCTTCGTGAGCCACCGCCACGATCTGGTCGTGCCCTCCTTGACGGAACAGCGCCCGCAAGCGGGCATGGCTGACGGCGTCAGACGATGGGCTGCTCATAATCGGGATCCTACCCGTTCACCGGGACTAGGGCGGGGTCGCGACAGATGCAGGTCGCGTTCTGGTGCCGGGCACGGGTCCAGCGCAGGGCAGCGGACAGGCCGGTCAAGCTGACAGAGGGGGGCAGACCTTCTCCGGGAGACCCGCAGGGGCTAGGCTGGCTGGTGACACGCCATCTAGAGAAGAATTCGGCGCCCCAGATCGAGGGTGAAGAACCAGACGGGCCCGTTACAGCTGCCATAGCCTGCGTCACAGCGAACCGCGCCGATGCCTGCCCCACGGAAGGCCCTTGTCAAGATGACTTGCCTGTGCGCGGTCGAGGCCATCCAACGGTCGACGACGTTCACCGGGCTCGCCGCCAGGCCTCCACCCCAGAAGATGTTCTCGCCAACCTTCCAGTACCGGCAACCCGAGGGCGTGTAACCGAAGCGGATGAGGCGTGAGCTCCACCTCTCGCCGTTGGCCGAGTTGTGGGCGAAGTACCGCTTCGCCGCCATCTCGGCTGAGTGAGCGCGAGCTGCCTTCGTCAGCTTGCCGTTGATGCCGACCGGCGCAAGATCGCGTTTTGCCCTCTCGGCATTCACGAGCTTCAGGATCTGCGCTTCGTACTTGTTGAGGGTGAGGGCGGACGCCGCAGCCGGGAGTGTCCCGAAACAGATGGCGGCAGCGGCGATGAGCGCCACGATCAATGCCATTCTCTTCATCATGTCCTCCTGTCCGGGTGACTGGATCCCCGGCTCCTCGGCTATGCCGTTCATGCTCGCGGACTCCACCCGGTTGCATCGCTGGCTATCGGGCGTCGATCGGGGGACTTGAGAGTGATGGCCGGATTTGTGTATGCCGAACAGGAGACAGGAGGCGGGGAAATGGCCAGAAGGAGCGCACGCGACCGCATGTGGTCGCTTGCGGCTCCACCGCGCCACCCTGTAAGTTCATCGGTGCTATGCAGACCATCCCGGCTTCCCAGCGGCGGCACGCGCGGGCGCAGCGTCGCGACAAGCTCAGACGCCGGCGCATCGTCGCCCTCGCGTTCGTCGCCACTCTCATCGCCCTCGCTGTCTGGGCCGCTTACTCGATCCCAGGCCGTGAGCCGGCTGCGGTCCCCCAGAAGGCCGGGGCTCCCGGCCTTCTGGCCAGCCCCGGCGTTTCCGAACAGGTCGTCGTCGCCCGCGTCGAGGGCATCGAGCTGCTCCTGCCCGTGGCGCGGGATGCGACAACCGCGGTGGCCTTCCACTCAGTCGACAACAGCGCTGCCGTTTCGCTCCAACCGAGCGGCAAACGAGTCAGCGGAGGGACTCTGGGGCAGCGTCTCGCCGACATCTTCGCTGGGGGGGGCGGTCTGCAGTACTACATCATGGAAGGTGATGGTGGATCCGCGACCTCCGGGCTCGATGTGGGGGCGGTCCCGGGTTCGCCGGTGGTCAGCCCAGCCGACGGGAGAGTTGTCGCAGTCAAGAAGTACCGAATATTCGATCGTCACGATGACGTCGAACTCCATATCCAGCTCGCCCGCGATCCGTCACTGCTCCTGATCGTCACGCACATCGCACGCGTCAAGGTCGCGGCGGGGGACAACGTCACAGCGGGGGAGACGATCTTGGGCGAAGTGCGCGGATTTCCTGCGAGTCTCGACCAGGCGCTCAGCCGATACACGTCGGACGCGGGCGATCACGTGCAGATGACCGTGCTGCGGATCACCTCCGAGCTGGGCGGGCTTTAGGATGGCTGTACCCGTGCCACCGGCGACACGCGCGGTAATCGGCGGATCGGGAACCTTCGCAGTCGACTTCCCGGGACAACTGCACAGCGGGGTGCGTGTGCTCGAGCAGGGGATGGTCTTCGAGACGCCATGGGGACAGAGCCCGCCGTTCTCGCTCTTCGAGCTCGGCGGACGCAACGTGCTCCACGTCCGCCTGCACGGGTGGCGCGACGGGGTGAGTCGCGGTCGCGCCTCCCGCCAGGTGTTCCACGTCCTGTATCGAGCAGGCGTGAAGCGGATTCTCTCGGATGCCGGGGTGGGCAGCCTCAATCAGTTGCTTGATCCAGGCGACCTCGTTGTTGCCGACGACTTCGTCGATCGAACGACCGACCGGGACGGCGACGGCGTGGTGGTCGGCGGGCACCTTCTGATCATGCGTGATCCCACGTGTGCCACGGGTCGCGCGGCGATCGCAAGCGCCGCGCGACGACTGGCACCCAGTCGGCGTCTCTTCACGCGCGGCACGTATGTGGTGACGGAGGGCCCCCGCTTCGAATCCGTCGCCGAGGTTCGCCTCCTCCAGACCATGGGCGACATCGTGGGCCAGAGTTTCGTGCCTGAGGTCTGGCTGGCACGCGACATCGGCGCCTGTTATGCCGGACTCTACGTCGTCGTGAACTACGGGGAGGGCGTGGTGCGCGAGTGGGAACACGATGTGCTCGCGCGCATCTTCCGCGACGACGCCGATCTCATCGGCCGCATCCTGCTCGCCGCCCTCGAGGATCTGCCCGACGATGAGAGCTGCCGCTGTAGTGCCCTGCGCAAGCCGACGCTGCTGCGTTAGCGGCGCCGCGTCCGCATAGGTTCATGAACGGGCTACGTCAGCGCCCACGCGAGCACGGAGATCCCGTTGAAGACCGCGTGGAGCGAGATGGGCGTCCACAGAGATCCTGTGCGCTCGTACGTCCAAGCCAGGACGAAGCCGAGCGCGAACAGCGGAACGAATACCGTGAGCTGCATATGGGCGGCCCCGAACACGGCTGAAGACACGACCGCCCCAAGGGGCCATCCCCATGAACGCGCCAGACCGCGGAAGAGGAAGCCCCGGAAGAAGAGTTCCTCGAAGAGCGGCGCCATCACCACGGCCAGGACGGCGAGCAGTGCGATGCCGGCAGGCGTCCGCGGAAAATGGTCGAGGAGCGCCTGCTGCTCAGGATTGACGAGCACGTCGTGGATGAAGGCGACGACGTAGACCGTGATCAAGGCGAGGGGGATAACCCAGAAGTAAGCGAGTGTCGGCCTGCGAAAGCCCCATGCCCCAAGGCCGTCGTTCGTGCCGCGAAGGGAGAAGAACCACGCTGAACCTACCTGCCACACGTACATGAGCGCAGAGGTGACGAGCAGTGCGGCTGCTGTTGCAGCTGAGATCTCCCCTGCCGACTGGCCGGCGCTCGTAGAGCCGGTGCCCATGGTGGTCAGCAGGATTGACGGACCGAAACCGAGGAGGAGCCCGGCGATGGCGTGTCTCCAGTCCCAACTAACGGGAGGCAGCAGGCCTTGGCCTCGTGACCCGCGCTCGCCCCCCTGACTGATCTCATCAGCAGCGGTGGAACCGCCCTGAAGCGGATCGAGTCTCAGTCTGACGCCCGCGGTGAAAGGGGGTGGCACCGGCGTGGCCGGGGACCCCTGGTGCCTCGGTTCCTCACGCCCATGGACCGGGCGCCGCTCTTCGTTGATCTCCTGCTCCTTCGGCTCAGTTGTGGTTCAGCCGTCGGGTTCAACCCTATCAGCATCCCTTATCACAGGCTCATGCGAGCGCATTCACCGGCCAGGTTCCGGATGCTGCTACCACGTCCGCCAGCTCAGCCGGCCGGCGCGCTTGCCTGGCCTCCGCACTTTGCTATACTTCATCGTCCTGACCGGCGCGGAGGATGCCCTGCGTCGGCCGCTGCGGGCGCACGCATTGACCCTCGCGGTGGACGGTTGGTATCCTTACAAGCTGCCGTCTGAAAGGGAGAGACCGTGCGCCAACTGGTCACGCTTGCTTGCCAGGAGTGCAAGCGTCGTAATTACCATACGAACAAGAACAAGAAGAACAATCCGGACCGCATCGAGCTGAAGAAGCATTGTCGCTGGTGCGGTACCCATACTGTGCACAAGGAAACGCGCTAAAGCGTTTCCTCTGTGTCCTTAGGGCTGTAGCTCAATTGGTAGAGCACCGGTCTCCAAAACCGGGGGTCGGGGGTTCGAGTCCCTCCAGCCCTGCCATCGATCATCGGAGCGGTTGAGTGGCGAAGGCTGTCAACAACGACAAGGCCCAGCCGGGGAAGGGTACGCCCGCCCGCAAGCCAGGGCAGGCCGGCAAGGCGACAGGCAAGCGAACCGACGACAAGCCGGCGCGGAGCGTGGCGTCGAAGGGTGCCGCCAAGGCGAAGGCTGCCTCCAAGTCCGGCGACAAGCGATCCGTCGGCAAGTTCCTGCATGACGTGCGGGTTGAGTTGCGCAAGGTTACATGGCCGACGCGTAAGGAACTCGTACAGTCGACCATCGTCGTGCTCGTGGCCGTCGCCATCATGACCGCTTATACGCTTGTGCTCGACACCGCCTTCTCGCGGTTCGTCGACCTCGTGGTAGAGGTCCTCACGTGATCGGAGTCGAGCTTGTATAGCTGGTACGTTGTCAATACCTACTCAGGGCACGAGAACAAGGTCAAGGCCAATCTCGAGCATCGTCGTACCTCGATGAATCAGGAGGAGGGCATCCGGCAGATCGTCGTGCCCACCGAGCAGATCGTCGAGACGAAGGACGGCCAGAAGGTCTCGAGCGAGCGGCGTGTCTTTCCAGGCTATGTGCTGGTGCAGATGCAGCTCACCGACGACACGTGGTCCCTGGTCAAGAACACTCCAGGCGTGACCGGTTTCGTCGGCGCCCAGAACAAGCCGGTACCGCTCACGCGCGCCGAGGTCGACCGCATTCTCCACACCGCCTCCGTCGAGCGGCCCAAACAGAAGGCCGAGTTCGCTGTGGGCGAGGACGTGCGCGTCACCTCCGGTCCGCTGAGCGACTTCTCTGGAGAGGTCGTCGAAGTCAACGTGGACCAGAGCCGGCTCAAGGTCATGGTGTCCATCTTCGGTCGCGAGACGCCGGTCGAGCTTGGTTTCGACCAGGTCAAGAAGACATCCTAATCAGGCAGTAAGCGAGGCAAGCAGTGGCGAAAAAGGTGCTCACCAAGATCAAGTTGCAGATCACGGCAGGCGCCGCCAGCCCGGCGCCGCCGGTTGGTCCGGCGCTGGGTCAGCACGGCGTCAACATCATGGAGTTCTGCAAGGCATTCAACGCCAGGACGCAGGGCGCAGGTTCGACAATCACGCCGGTCGAGATCACCGTGTACGAGGATCGCTCGTTCACGTTTGTCACAAAGACCCCGCCGGCTGCCGTCCTGCTTCGCGAGGCTCTCGGCATCGATCGTGGCTCGGGCCAGCCCAACCGGACCAAGGTCGGTACGGTAACTCGGGCGCAGGTGCGCGAGATTGCAGAGACGAAGATGCCCGATCTCAACGCCAACGATGTCGAAGCCGCGATGAAGGTCATCGAGGGCACAGCCCGCAGCATGGGCGTTGAGGTTGCTGACTGACCGACGCGCGTAGGTCCTTGTCGCCACAGCCGCAGCTTGGCGACTGACCGGAATCCATAAAGAGGCCTGACTGTCGAGTCCGGCCGCAGTGTGGGAGGCGACCAGGTCGCCGTCAGTACCACAGGAGGTAACGACATGGGTAAGAACACCGGCCGGACGTACGCCACCGCCAAGCGCTCTATCGAGCAGGGGCGCCTGTACTCCCCCCTCGAAGGCGTCCGGCTCCTCAAGTCACTTCCAGGCGCGAAGTTCGACGAGACGATCGAGGTCCATTTCCGTCTCGGCGTCGACGTGCGCCACGCTGATCAGATCGTGCGCGGCACCACGGTTCTCCCGCATGGAACCGGCAAGGAGGTTCGCGTCGCCGTGTTCGCCGAGGGCGACAAGGCGCGCGAGGCCCAGGAGGCCGGCGCCGACATCGTGGGATCCGACGATCTGGCCAAACAGATCCAGGAGGGCGTCTTCAGCTTCGACATCGCCATTGCGACGCCAGACATGATGGGCACGGTCGGCAAGCTCGGGCGCATCCTCGGTCCGCGCGGCCTGATGCCGAACCCCAAGTCCGGCACTGTCACATTCGACGTAGCCAAGGCAGTGAAGGACGCCAAGGGCGGCAAGGTCGAGTATCGCACCGACCGTTCCGGGATCGTCCACATGAGCGTGGGACGTAAGTCCTTCACCGAGGAGCAGTTGCTCGACAACTACGGCGCTGTTTTGGACGAGATCGTTCGCGCGAAGCCGGCAGCTGCTAAGGGCAAGTACATCAAGAGTGTTCACATCGCGGCCACGATGGGCCCGAGCATCGAGCTCGACGGCGCCCGCACCCGCGATCTCTTCGAGAGCTGAGGACTGCCGGGGCGGGGCACGTCCTCCGCTTGCGGCCGCGCCTCCGGAGTCATATACTGCCGCACGCGGCGCTTGGCGCCGCGGCCGATGATGGTTGGTGCTCCAGATGGAGCGTAATGGATCCGCAGGGATCCTCCTTCCGAGGCGAAAGACGAGCCAGACACTTGACCGTGGCCCGCTTCCGCATTCGGGAGCGGGTTCTTTTGTTTGCGACTGAGAGGTCGAGATGCTGAGAAACGAGAAAGAAGCTGTGATC